>SLNQ01000014.1 GCA_007132965.1 Gemmatimonadota bacterium
GCCATGGTGGTGGCGGTCTCGGTCCTGGTCATCGCCTGCCCCTGCGCTCTGGGGCTGGCCACTCCCATCTCGGTGATGCTGGCGGTGGGGAAGGCCGCCGAGCACGGGATCCTGGTGCGGAGTGGCGAGGCGCTGCAGAAGGCCCGGCGGCTGACCACGGTGGTGGTGGACAAGACCGGGACGCTCACCCGGGGCGAGCCCGCCCTCACCGACGTGGAGGCGCGGGACGGGTGGCCGGCGGACGCAGGAGGTGAGGCGCCTGCCGACCTCCTCCTCCGCTTGGCCGCCTCCGCCGAGGAGGGCTCGGAGCACCCTCTGGGCCAGGCCGTTGTGGCCGCCGCCCGGGAGCGCGGCCTGGAGGCGGACCGAGCCGCGGACTTCGAGGCCCACGGCGGCATGGGGGTCAGCGCAAGGGTGGAGGGTCTTAGGGTGCTGGTGGGGACCCGGCGGCTCCTGGAGGCGGAAGGCGTGGACGCCGATTGCCTGGCCGAGATGTGGGAGCGCTTCTCCGGCCAAGGGAAGACCCCGGCCATGGTGGCGGTGGACGGGGTCCCGGCCGGGGTGCTGGCCCTGGCCGACCAGGAGAAGGAGGACTCGGCCGCTGCCGTGGTGCGCCTCCTGGACATGGGTCTCCGGGTGATCATGCTCACCGGTGACAACGAGCGTACGGCTCGGGCCGTGGCTGAGCGAGTGGGCATCCGGGAGGTGCGGGCCGAGGTGCTTCCCGACGAGAAGGCCGACGTGGTGGCGGCTCTCCAGGCGGAGGGTGAACGGGTGGCCATGGTGGGTGACGGCATCAACGATGCCCCGGCTCTGGCCCGAGCCGACGTGGGGATGGCCATCGGTGGGGGCACGGACGTGGCCATGGAGACCGCCGAGATCACCCTCATGGGCGGCTCCCTCATCGGGGTGGCCGACGCCATCGACCTGTCCCGGGCTGCCGTCCGCAACATGAAGCAGAACCTTTTCGGCGCCTTCGTCTACAACACCGCCGCCATCCCGGTGGCCGCCGGGGTGCTTTACCCGGTGGTCGGCCTGCTCCTGAACCCCATGATCGCGGGGGCCGCCATGGCGTTCAGCTCGGTAACGGTGGTCACCAACGCCAATCGGTTGCGGGGGTGGGCGCCAAAGGTCGGTTGACCGGTTTCTGTCTCGTCCTCAAAGCAGCGGGGCCAGCAGGTACGCGGCCCGGGAGGCGGCTTGGCTCCAGACGGAGCGGCCGGCCAGTTCCTCGAGGGTGAGCGGCTCGGCGCGGTGGAAGTCCCCCTCGAACATCTCTGCCACACGGGCTACCGCCCCCTCGTCCATGAGGAGTGCGGTGATCTCGAAGTTCAGCCGAAAGGACCGGTTGTCCAGGTTCACCGTACCCACCCCAGCGGCCCGATCGTCCACCACGAAGGCCTTGGTGTGCAGGAACCCCGCGTTGTACTGGAGGACCGTGACCCCCACCTCCACCAGGGGCTCCACCACCGCCATCTTGGCCAGCCGTACCAGGGGTACGTCGGCCTTCTCCGGCACCAGTATCCGCACGTCCACCCCCCGGAGGGCCGCCAGCTTCAGAGCCGCCACCAGACCCTCGTCAGGCACGAAGTAGGGGCTGGCAATCCAGAGCCTTGCGCGGGCCGAATGGATGGCGTGGTGGACCATGAGACTGGCGCTTTCCACCGGGTCGGCGGGCCCCGACGGGAGGATCAGGACCGGTTCGTCGCCGTCGGGGGAGATCCGGGGTTGCCAGTCCAGCCGGGGGAGTTCCCCGGTGGACCAGTGCCAGTCCTCGAGGAAGGAGAGCTGCAGTCCCAGCGCCGCGGGACCCCGCACCCTCAGGTGGGTGTCCCGCCAGGGGCCGATCTCGGGGTCCAGGCCCAGGTAGGCGTCCGAGACGTTCAGCCCCCCCAGCCATCCCACCCGGCCGTCAGCGACCACGATCTTACGGTGGTTGCGAAAGTTGATCTGAATCCGCGGACGGAAGCGCCGCCGGATCATGGCTCGGGACGAGCGGAAGGCTGCTACATCCACCCCTTCCTCCCGGAGTCGGTCCACGTATGCGTCCGGCAGTCGGTGGCTCCCGATCCAGTCATAGAGGAGGCGTACCTCGACTCCCTCCCGGGCCTTTCGGATGAGGGCTTCCTGGAACCGACGTCCCAGGTCATCGTCCCGGATGGTGTAGAACTGCGCCAGTACGTAGTCCCTTGCCTCCTCGATCCCCTGGAAGATGCTCTGGAAGGTGGCTTCCCCATCGACCAGGAGGCGGGTGTCGTTGCCGGTGAGCACGGGCATGCGGGCCAGCCGCTCCACCGCCTGGATTCCGCCGCGCGTCTCCGGCAGGGAGGCCCGGAAGGGCTCGGCCCGCTCGGCCACGCCCCTGAGCGAGCGCCGCAGCCGGGAGTCCCCACCCCGCCGTGCGCTGACGTATCCCTCGAAGCGCACGCTCCCGATGGTCCAGTAGGCGGGCACCGCCAGGTAGGGAACCAGGAGTAGGGCCAGGATCCAGGCCACCGTACCCTGAGCACTCCGGGCGGCCATGAGGGCCGAGACGGCGGTGGCCGCTCCCAGCAGGTGGCAGACGGCGACAAAGGTGATGAGCAAGGCCGTGCCTTCCCCTTCTCGAGTGATCGGTTCCGGTGCACCCGTTTGCCCTACCGGGCGCATCCGCCTATCGTGTTGCGCTATGCCAACCTGATTCTCAGATGTCAGGCTCACCCGGGAAGCCGGCGGGACGCGCCGCCTCCGGAGGAGCCCTTCCTTCCTGATCCCCATTCGGAGGTACCCATGAAACGGATGACCGTCCCGGCCCTCGCCCTGTTGGTGGCCCTGGCCGCCTGCGCCGAGGCACCGGATGATCCCCCGGCCGACGACGCCCCCGACGTGAGCCAGATGTCGGAGGCTGAGCTCGAGGAGTACGCCCGGGGGATCCACGAACGGGTCATCACCATCGACACCCACGTGGACATCCCCTTCAACTTTGCCACCGACGAGGTGGATCCCGGTGAGCGGGGCCGATTCCAGAACGACCTGCCCAAGATGCGTGAAGGGGGGCTGAACGCGGCCTTCTTCATTGCCTACCACGGGCAGGGCGAGCGGACTCCCGAGGCCACCGCCGAGGCCTGGGAGCGGGTGCTCCAGAAGTACGAGGGTGTGCGACGGATGACGTACGAGATGTACCCGGACCAGATCGAATTCGCCTATACCGCCGACGACGTGGAGCGGATCCACGGCGAAGGGAAGCTCGTGGCGCTCATCGGAAAGGAGAACCTGTGGCCCATCGGCGACGACCTCTCGAAGATCCAGGAGATTCACGAGATGGGCGGCCGCTACATCTCGGTGACCCACAACGGTCACAACCAGTTCGGTGACGCGGCGGTGGAGCGGGCCAACCTGGGTGACGACGGGCCCGAATGGGGCGGGCTCTCGCCCCTGGGCGAGGAAGCCATCGACGAGATGAACCGGGTGGGGATCATGGTGGACCTCTCGCACCTGGGGGACCAGACCATGCTGGACGCAATCGAGCGGAGCCGGGCGCCGGTCATGGCATCCCACTCCTCGGTGCGGGGCGTGGCGGATCACCCCCGGAACATCAGCGACGAGGCGCTCCAGGCGGTGCAGGCGAACGGGGGCGTGGTGCACCCCACCGCCCTCGGGTCGTTCGTGAAGGTGCAGCCCCCGGAGCGGTCTGAGCGGATCGCCGCCATCCGGGAGGAGTTCGGGATCGAGACCGGAGCGGACATCCAGGCGCTGGAGGGCGAGGAGGCTGCGGACTACGAGGCGGCCATGGCCCAGGTAGCCGAGGACTTCCCCTCGGCCAACGTGGCCGACTTCATCGATCACATCGACTACATCGTGGACCTCATCGGGGTGGAGCACGCCGGTATCTCGTCGGACTTCGACGGCGGCGGCGGTGTGGAGGGTTGGAACGACTCCTCCGAGACCTTCAACGTGACCCTGGAGCTGGTGCGGCGCGGATACAGCGAAGAGGAGATCCGGAAGATCTGGGGGGGCAACCTCCTGCGGGTCATGCGCGAGGTGGAGCGGGTGGCCGCGGAGATGCAGGCCGAGGAGGCCGCCGGGAACGGGGGCTGAACTCGACGCAGGCCGGGTCAGGGAAGCCCTTCGCCTCCCTGCCGGTCCAGTGTGGAGCCGATAACGGGGAGTTCCCTTCGCAGGGCTACGAGTACGGTCGTCGTCGATGCGAAGACGATGGACAGCATGACGAGGAGCCGTCCTCCGTCTCCGCCCACCTCCACCCCGAGGACCGTGACGTGGGCGATGATGGCGCCGAGCATGACGCCTACGGCCAGCAGTGCTCCGCTGGCTGCGAGAGGTGAGAGCAGGAGAAGTGCGGCGATGATTTCCACGACCCCGATGATGACGCGTCCGTGTGGCTCCATCCCGAGGGTGTCGAAGAGCATGATGCTCATCTCGTCACCCATGAGCTTCTGGTAGCCCACCGGAAGCAGGATGGCGGCGGCAAGAATCCTGAGCACCCAGAGCCCCAGCGTCTTCACGAGCCGACTCCGTCGAGGGTGGGTAGGTGCACCGTCGAAAGGTCGAGCTCCGGTCGGCTGCGTACGCCCATGGCCGCCAGGAGCTCACCCTGTTCCCGGCAGAGTGCCCGGGCATAGCGGGCGACTCGTTCGGACTTCTCTTCGATGTCGAGTCCCCGTTGCAGGGCAGGGTCGTGAGTGGTGATTCCCACCGGGCACGTGTTCTGATTGCACTGGAGCGCCTGAATGCAGCCCAGGGCCAGCATGAAGCCGCGAGCGGTGTAGGTGGCCGAAGCGCCCATGGCCATGGCCACGAGCTGTCGGCGTGCATCAATCAGCTTTCCGGAGGCGAGGATCCGTGTTCGGCCCGTCGCGCCTTCCTCGGCCAGGATCTTCTGGACCGTGGGAAGCGCCTGGAACAAAGGGAGCCCGACCCCATCCATGAAGCTCAGGGGCGCGGCTCCGGTCCCCCCCTCGGCGCCATCTACGGTGATCCAGTCCGGGAAAACGTCCTGGGATCTCATCTCCCGTACCAACTGCTGCAGTTCGCTGTCGCGCCCGAGGCAGAATTTGATTCCCACGGGCAGGCCGGAGACCTCCTGGACGCGGCGAATGAAGGCGACGGTGGATGCCGGATCGACGCACTCCGGATGAAAGGCGGGAGAGACCACGTCGCGGTCCCGGGGAACGCCCCGCAGCTCAGCGATCTCTTCACTGATCTTCTCTTTGGGCAACAGGCCACCCTTTCCCGGCTTTGCGCCCTGCGACAGCTTGATCTCCACCATCTTCACCTGGTCGTGCGCGCTCAGCGCTTGTAGAAGGTCGTCATCGAGCTGTCCGTCCGCCGTTCGAACGCCGAACTTGGCCGTCCCCATCTGAAAGATGAGGTCTGCTCCCTCGGCCAGGTGGTGTTTGGGGTGCCCTCCTTCCCCGGTATTCATGGGGATTCCCGCCTTCCTGGCGCCCCGGGCCAGGGCCCGAACGGCCTTCCAGCCGAGCGACCCATAGCTCATGGCGCTGATGAAGACCGGATGTCGAGCCGTGTAGGGATGCGGGCAGTCTTGTTGGCCACCGAAGCTGACCTCGAATGCAGAGGGCGTGGACGTCTCGGCTGGAAAGAAGGAGTGCCGGAGGGTGGCGAAGCTGGAATCCAGGTCCCTCTGGGTACCGAAGGCGCCGGAAGAGTCGATCCCCTTGGCCTTCCGATAGACTTCCGCCCGTTCGGTGCGCGAAAAGGGGCGCTCCTCGGAATCGTTGGCGAAGAGATACTGGCGAAGCTCGGGACCAATGCTCTCGAGGAGGTAGCGGACCTGGGCCAGAAAGCCGTAGTTGGCCAGCAGGGTGTGGCGCGCTTGCAGGTGCCGCCAATAGAAGTTCACCGCGTTCAGCAGAAGGAGGGAAACGGTGAGGAAGTGAAAATAGAACGAAACATAGTGACCCATCAGAAAGGATGCACCGAGGGCCAGAACGAGGGCCACGTTCGCCGTGCGGGACACCCTGTCCAGGTTGACGGTGAGCCGGGTTTCCAGATTTCGAAACGTGGAGGAGGGTGAAGCCGCGCCGCCCGAAGTCATGGTAGCACCTCCTCCATCGTGGAGAGATCCGCAAGAGATTCAGGAGCTCGCTGGTCGTGCATGCGGCGATGGATGCGGATCTTTATGAGGTGCCAGATTCCAGCGAGGACGATAAGCGCGCCGGTCACCGGCAGGACCGACCCGAGATTGGTGTCGAGCCAGGCAAGCGGACGGCACCCATGGGGTTCGTTGAGAGGCCGCAGGCGATGTCGATGAGCCCTGGCAAACTCGAGGACCCCGAAGGCGGACAGCAACAAATATCCGTACTGGTCGACGAGGGTTGTGAGCGCGGTCATGGTATCCCGCTAAGGCCTAACGCCGCCGAACCGTTCCATGGCCTCGAGGAACGAGGGCGAGATCATGTGGGAGACGAGGCACCTCAGCGGAGGATCTCCGCCACCGGCACCAGGTCGAAGCCCGGGTGGTCCTCGAAGAACTGCCTGAGGGTCCATATGTGGCCGGCGCCGAACATGACGAAGATCCGGTCGGTGTCGGCTGTGACATGGTCGGCCAGGACCACCCCGGCGGGTTCCAACGCGCTCCTGAGACGCTGGACCGGGAAACCGCCGAAGTCTCCGGCCAGCACCACCTGCCGGCCCGCCAGCTCGGTCTCTGCGCGGACCCGCAGCTCAGAGCCCTCGAAGGTTCCGACCTGGATGAACCGCTCGATGTACTGGGAGTGATTGGTGTAGAGCCGTTCACGGGAGTTCACGAAGCGCAGGTACTCCACCATGTCGTGGTCGGCCACGAACTCACTACTCCTTTGGATGGACGCCTCTCCGGCCCGGTTCAGCGACTCTACCACCCGGGGCTGATGGCGGCTTCCCACCTGCCGGGCTTGGTCACCCAGCCAGAGGCCCTCGGCGTCGACGCAGGCCACCTCCTGCTCTCCTGACCGTGCAGCGGTTCGGAAGCCGAGCTGATGAATCTCGTTCCGCAGCCCCTCCGCCGTGGGATCAAGCTCCCCGGCCAGGTAACGCCGATACTGCTCGTTCAGCCGTTCCTCCTGCTCGGGGAGGCACTCCAGGTAGCTCCGGTGGGCCCCGAAATCAGCCAGAAGCCGGGCGGCCTCGTCCAGTTCTCTCTGCCGGTGGCTCTCCAGAATGTCGTCGATAGCAAAGGTGAAGTCGTCGCCCTCGCTGCCGGCGAAGTGGCTTACCCCCAGGAGGAGCACTAGAAGGCCGTTGAAGAAGGGCAGGGCGCCACCGTTGGGAGCCCCAGGGGCCCCACGGGCACCCGCCAGAGGCGGGTCGGGCGGTTCGTCGAAGGCATAGCCTTGCGCTACGTCGAGGC
>SLNQ01000264.1 GCA_007132965.1 Gemmatimonadota bacterium
ATCCTGCGTCCCTACGGCGTGGTGGTGGACGAATACTTCTCCCGCGAAGAGGTAAAGACGCCCCTGGTGTGGATGGCGGCCCAATCCGGTCCGCCCCCTACCGAGCCCCTCACGGCACCCTTCCTGCTCTGGCACCCCCTCTACCACGAAGGGGGTGTGGCACGGCCCCGGGGCGGCTCCGGCGCCTTGGCGCTGGCGCTGGTCCGGAAGATCCGGGCTCACGGTGGAGAAGTGCACACCGGCGCTCCGGTGACCCGGCTCCTGGTGGAGGGTTCGAGGGTGGTGGGGGTGGAGGCGGCGGTTCCGGATCGGGCGTTGGAGCCGGATGCCGACCCGGGGGTGGGGCCCTTCCGCTTCCCCGGGGCGGAGGGGTGGCGGGCGCCTTCCCAGGGAGAGCTGAGCCGGGCACCCCGGGAGCGCTACACCGCCCGAGCCGTCCTCTCCGGGGCTCACGCCCGGGAGACGCTGGTGAGGCTCCTTGCCCCGGAGCATCGGCCGCCGGGGGTGGAGGGCATGCGGGTGGGCAACGGATTCGGGGCCATGCTTCGTCTAGCGCTGGATGGCCCGGTTCGCTACAGCGCACACCAGGGCGACGACGCCCGCATCGGCCTTCAGCTCCTATGCCGGGACCGGCGTCAGATTCGTACCGCGTATGCGGACTTCCTGCGAGGCGTGGCCAGCCGGGATCCTCCCATGGTGGCCATGACCTTCAGCGCCGTGGACCCCAGCCTGGCTCCCGCCGGCCACGAGGTCCTCTGGATCTGGGGGCAGTATTATCCGTACGAGCTGGCCGCCGGGAGCTGGGACCAGATCGGCGAAGGGGAGGCCGACCGCCTCCTTGACGCCTTTGAGCGCTACGCGCCGGGCACCCGGGAGCGGGTGGTGGGCCGGCTCTTTCAGCATCCGTCGTGGCTGGAGCGGGAGCTGGCCCTCCCCCGGGGCAACGTCATGCACCTGGAGATGAGCATGGACCAGATGTTCGGTACCCGACCCCTGCCGGGGCTGGCCGGCTACCGCAGCCACCTGAAGGGGCTCTACCTCACCGGTGCCAGCACCCACCCCGGCGGAGGGATCATGGGGGCGTCGGGCCGCAACGCAGCCAGGGTCCTGCTGAAGGATCTTTCCAGGAGGCGGGTGTGATGAGATTGGGTGGAGCAATCGTCCTCCGGGGCCCGCTGGCTCGGGAGAAGGCCCGCCAGTGAGCTACCTCACATTCCACCTGATCTTCCTGGTTCCGCCGCTCCTGCTGCTGGGGTGGGCCCTGGCTCACCTGGGCGCCCCACGACGGAGCGTGCTCCTGGGGCGCCGGTGGTGGTGGGCCGTGTCCGTGGTAGCCGCCATCGCCTTCGTCTATACCACCCCCTGGGACAACTACCTGGTGTGGCGGGAGGTCTGGTGGTATGGACCGGACCGGGTCCTGGGCACTATCGGCTACGTGCCGGTGGAAGAGTACCTCTTCTTTCTGCTGCAGCCCTTCCTGACGGGGCTCTGGACGTACCAGGTGCTGGCCCGGCGACGTGGAGCCGGCGGCCACGGGCTCCGGGAGGTGCCGGGGCTCCGGGTCGAGCCCCGGCCGACGCGGTCAGCCGCGGTCAGGGTCGTGGGGGCGCTCCCCTGGTTCGCGTTGGCCCTCCTCGGAGTCTGGTTGCTGAGCTTTGAGGCAGGGGTGTACATGGGGCTGATCCTGGCATGGGCAGCGCCCGTGGTGGGCGCCATGTGGCTCTACATGGGCCCCACCCTCTGGCGACTGATCCACGTGGTGGGACTCTCGGTGGCGGTTCCTACTCTCTACCTGTGGGTCGCCGACATCGTGGCCATGGCGCAGGGGATCTGGGAGATCTCGGAGCAGTACACCCTGGGGCCCAGGCCTTTCGGACTGCCGGTAGAGGAAGCCGTGTTCTTTCTCATCACCAACGTGCTCATCGTTTTTGGGACGCTCCTCTTCCTCGTGCCCGGGATACACGCGCTGGACCTGGAAGACCGCCCGGTACGTCGTCAACGGGCCTCAGCCGATGCTGAGCGCCTGCAGAGGGAGGGCCCCGCCGAGGACTCTCCTGGGCCCTGACCAGTGCACCGCTGGATCCTTCCCCCATCCCGGCGGTATCTTCCATTCCTGCGAAGGTCGGCTAAACACACCAACGGATCGGGTCCATGAACAACTGGAAGAGCGTCGCGCTCCTGGGAGCACTCGTCGTGGTGGCGGTTGCCGCCGGTACCTTCCTCTACATGCAGAACCAGGATACGGCGGAGGCCCGGGAGGGACTGCCGCTGGAGCAACCGCCCATGGCTCCGGCCGGTGAGATTCCCGAGGCCGGAGAGGTGCACGAGGGGCCCCGGGAAGCCATTCCCCTGGACCACGCCGCGCCGATTCCCATGAAGGTGTATGCCTCTCCCACCTGCGGTTGCTGCGGACTCTGGGTGGACCATATCCGGGAGTACGGATTCGAGGTAGAGGAGGAGCACCGCAACGACATGGGTGAGGTGAAGCGGGCGCTGGGCGTGGACTTCCAGCTCTCGTCGTGCCACACGGCGGTGGTGAACGGCTACGTCATCGAGGGCCATGTCCCGGGTGAGGACCTCCGTCGGTTCCTGGCCGAAGCCCCTGAGGTCCGGGGCCTCACCGTCCCGGGAATGCCCCTGGGGTCGCCGGGGATGGAGGTGCCCAGCGGCGAGGTGGACGAGTACCAGGTCCTGACGTTCACCGCCGATGGGGATCTGACGGTCTTTGCCAAGCACGGGCCGGTCCCCCCGGCGGGGGACTGACGACGGTCCAACCGTCCCCGGTCGCTGCTCAGGGCCCCCGTTCAGGATCGTGGAATGCCGCCGGCGCCGCCAGGATGGAGTCGGGGATCCCGAATCCGTCCACCAGGGGTACCGCCTGGGGACGGATCTCCCTGCAGAGCTCGTCCACCAGATCTCTGATGGCCTTCGAGCGGGTGCCCTCCATGTAGCCCGACTCCAGAAACCAGGCCCGGTCGGCCTCCAGGCGCCAGAGTCCCCACAGGTCCGCCAGGCGCCGTAGTTCGCTCTCGAGAGCCGGATCAGGGGCCTCGCCTACCGCCCGTTGGAAGCTCTCCAGGATCTTTCGTTCCACGTGGGCCCGGGCCAGGGTCACCAGATGGGTCTGGCACTCGTTCATGGCGTCGAAGGAGTCCATCCCGTCGTCGATGCGGCGCTTCAGGCGTCGGGCCGCCGTCTGCAGTAGTCGCTCCTCCCGGAAGTGGAAGGTGTCACGCATGACTTCCGGATCCCGGAGGTGTTCTTCCGCCGTTCGGCGGCTTCGAACCGGGTTGCGCCGGATGACCTCGCTGCCGGCCCGGTCGGCCAGGAACCGGAGGGTTCCCCAGAAGCGGAGGTCCCCCATCTCGTCGCGAAAGCGGGTGAGAAGGCCCCGGGCCACCAACTGGTAGAGGACCACGTTGGCGCCCTCGAAGGTGGTGAAGACGTCGGTGTCGTTGCGCAGCTCGCCGAATCGGTTCTCCGCCAGGTAGCCTCGTCCGCCGCAGGCTTCCCTGCAGACCTGGATGGTTTCCTGGGCGTGTCTCGAGGCATAGGCTTTGAGCCCCGCAGCCATCACCTCCACCCGGCCCCGTTCCTCGCTCTCCCGGGCCTCCCCGTAGTCCCGGATCAGCTCCCGGACGGCGAAGTGGAGACCGTAGTTGGCGGCGACCCGGGGCAGGAGGTCGCGCTGCTGGGTCAGGTAGTCCAGGATCGGCACCTGGGGCTGGCCCGAGGGCCCGAACTGCCGGCGTCGGTCCGAGTAGCGAACGGCGATGGCCAGGGCCGACTTGGCCGTGCTGACCGAGGCGGCGGCGATGGAGATGCGGCCCGCTACCAGGGTACCCAGCATGGTGAAGAAGCGCTTTCCGTCCGAGGCGATGGGGCTCTCGTATCGGCCGTCCGGCGTGACGTCGGCGAATCGGTTCAGGAGGTTCTCCCGGGGAATCCGGACATCGCGGAAGGTGAGCCGGCCGTTGTCCACCCCCTGCAGACCCACCTTGTCGCCGCAGTCTTCGATCTCCACCCCTTCCAGCGGCCGGCCCTCCTCGTCGCGGATGGGAACCAGGAGGGCGTG
The DNA here is from genome assembly GCA_007132965.1 of Gemmatimonadota bacterium. Lineage (GTDB taxonomy): Bacteria > Gemmatimonadota > Gemmatimonadetes > Longimicrobiales > Gaopeijiaceae > PWLA01. The sequence goes on from SLNQ01000264.1 coordinate 4,076, forward strand.
AACACCGTGCTCCTCTCCGTCCACCTCGAGTTGGGCGAAGACGGTGGCCATCCGGCCGTGCACCGCCGCATTTCCCAGCCAGTCCTTCCGGGCGCCGGGGTAGGGGGTGCTCACCTCGAACTCCCGGGATTCCGGCAGGTAGCGGGCCACCGTCTCCACGTCCCGGACGTTGGAGCCGTGGTTTCGCTCGGTCATGGCGAAACAGCCGGCCAGCTTCAGGTCCGCCATGGGCTCCAGGTATCGCCGGTGGTGACGTTCGGTGCCCAGTTGCAGGATGCTCCCGCCGAAGAGCCCGAACTGCACGCCGAACTTCACCAGCACGCTGAGGTCTCCCAGGGCCAGGGTCTCGAAGGTGACGATGGAGCCGGGGAGGTCGTCTTCCCCCCCGTACTCCTTCGGCAGGGCCATGCGACCGAAGCCCTCGTCGGCCAGCCGCTGCACGGCGTCCAGGACCCGCTCCCGGTACTGGTCGGGGGGGAGTCCCCGGGGAATCCGGAGGTCCGGGTGGTGCAGGAGCTCCAGGGCCCGGCGTCGTCGCTCCCCGAAGGACCCATCCAGGTATCGGGCCAGGCCCTGGACGTCAAAGGAAGGTCGGAGGTGGTGGGGGGCATCGTCGTCCGCCTCCCGCTGGCCGTCCGTCCGGGAGGCCGACAGGACCTCGCGGGCGGCCTCGCTGCCCAGGACCCCCAGCAGCTCCTCCAGGCCCTGCAGGCGCCGGAGGCCCTCGGCGGTGCTCCACGGGCTGGCGCCCCGGGAGTGTCGGCGGGCCATGGCGATGCCCAGGCGCACGAGATCTCGGCGCTCCGACTCCGGGACCTGCTGCGCCTCTTCCCGGATCAGTTCCCGAAGTTCGGCCAGGTCGCCACCTCCCGGAGGTGCTTCGGGTTGCAGCCAGCTCTCCAGGATCTGCCTGGCCTCGGGGTCCAACCGGGGCGTGGCGTGAATCCGTGAGCAGATCTCATCCAGCTCATCCGATGACAGGACGCCGTCGGACCAGGCCACGTAGATGAGAGGCAGAAAGGGGAGCACATCGGGGTCGCCCCGGGGGATGGGGAGGGGGGCGGTGGTCTCGGGGGTCTCGGTGGACATGGTCGGTCCCGGTGCTGCGCGGCGGGTGGGTGGCATCCCAGGGGCGGGCCGGCGTTCGAACGGCCCTCGGAGCCTGGTGAACCCGGAGCCGCGTGAGCAGAGTACTGAGTGCGGTGCCGAATGTTTCCCCTCGTCGCGCCACTCATGGCACCTGGCGTGGGGGGACTGCCCGTCACCCCTTGACCCCGACCCCCGGGGCGGTCACCATGGGAACTTCCAGCGGTTGCCTGACGCGGGGCCGGCTGAGACGACATGGGCGCCGCTATGGCACTTCCAACGAGGATGCACCGATATGCCCAACGACGACCGACCCCTGGTGGGGGTGATCATGGGATCTCGCTCGGACTGGGAGACCATGTCTCACGCGGTGGAAACCCTGAAGGCCCTGGAGGTCCCCCACGAGGTGCGGGTCGTCTCTGCCCATCGCACCCCGGACCTGCTGTTCGAGTACTCCGGAGAAGCGGAGGAACGGGGTCTGCAGGTGATCATCGCAGGCGCGGGCGGGGCCGCGCACCTGCCGGGAATGGTGGCCTCCAAGACCGTGCTGCCTGTGCTGGGCGTCCCGGTGCAGAGTCGATCGCTCCAGGGCCTGGACTCACTTCTGTCCATTGTCCAGATGCCTGGAGGTGTGCCCGTGGGGACGCTGGCCATCGGAAAGGCGGGTGCCATCAATGCCGCCCTCATGGCCGCTTCCATTCTGGGTGAAGCGCATCCGGAGATCAGGGAGGCGCTTCGGAGCTACCGGGATGCTCGCACGACCGCCGTGCTCCGGGACCCGGACCCTTCGGTTCCTCTGAGCTGATGGCTGAATCGGGCACGAAGCTTCCGGCGTCGGGGCGCGGCCCCCTGGTGGCGGTGCTGGGAGGGGGGCAGCTGGGGCGCATGCTGGCGCTGGCCGGCCTCCCCCTGGGACTTCGCTTCCGCTTTCTGGAGCCAAAGTCCGAGCCGCCGGTTCGTGACCTGGGTCAGCTCATCCGGACTCCGTACGACGATCCGGAGGGCCTGGATGCCCTCGTGGACGGCGCCGCCGTGGTGACCTACGAGTTCGAGAACGTGCCGGTGGGCGCGGCGCGGAAGCTGGCGGAGTCGGTGCCTGTGTTTCCGCCCCCCGAGGCACTGGAGATGGCACAGGACCGGCTCACGGAAAAGGAGAGCTTCCGGTCCCTGGGAATCGATACGGCGTCCTTCCGTGCGGTGGGTACCCGGGGCGAGTTGGACGAGGCGGTTCGGGAGATCGGGCTGCCGGCGGTTCTGAAGACTCGTCGCATGGGATACGACGGGAAAGGCCAGGTCGTGCTCCGGGATCAGTCGGATCTGGACGCGGGTTGGGAGGCCCTGGGTGACCGACCGTTGATCCTCGAAGATTTCGTGGATTTCCGGAGGGAGCTCTCGATCCTGGCCGTCCGAAGCCGAAGTGGCGAGACGGCCTTCTACCCCGTTGTGGAAAACGATCACCGGGACGGGATTCTGGTGCGGTCCCGTGTGCCGGCGGGCCCGGCGCTGGAAGGCACGGGGAGCTCCTCCGCGGTGCCCTCAGAAGAGGAGGGGGACCACTCCGTGTGGAGCTTGCCGCCGCAGGCCGAGGCCGAGGGGATCGCGACCCGTATCCTGGACCACCTGTCGTATGTGGGCGTTCTGGCCGTCGAGCTCTTCGAGGTCCCGGATCCGGAGCGGGGAGCCCGCTTATTGGCCAACGAGATGGCGCCCCGGGTCCACAACTCGGGGCACTGGACGCAGGACGGAGCGTGGACGTGCCAGTTCGAGAACCACCTGCGGGCGGTGCTGGGGCTCCCCCTGGGCGATACCGGATTGCGGGGGGAGAGTGCGGCCATGATCAACCTTCTGGGCGCGCCTCCGGCTCGGGAGGAGCTGGCTCGGGTGCCCGGGGCACGGCTGCACCTCTACGACAAGGAGCCCCGTCCCGGTCGGAAGGTGGGCCACGTCAACGTGACTGCGGGGGGAGGCTCGGGACCCGGGCTCCGGGCCGACCCGTCCGGCGACCCCATGGACCTGGCCGAGCGGGTGCGGCGGATTCGCGAGCTGGTGGATTAGAAGGCCGTTGAAGAAGGGCAGGGCGCCACCGTTGGGAGCCCCAGGGGCCCCACGGGCACCCGCCAGAGGCGGGTCGGGCGGTTCGTCGAAGGCATAGCCTTGCGCTACGTCGAGGC
>SLNQ01000248.1 GCA_007132965.1 Gemmatimonadota bacterium
CGCCCATCGCACCATCCTTCGGACCCCGATTCCCATGGCCCTTCGTCCACCGCCGCTTCGGCTGCTCCCCGGCGCCTCCCGGGCTCTCGGCACGCACCGCCATCCCCGCCTCTTCGACAGCCTGCACGGCCAGACGTCGCCCCCTAGCTTGCCTCCGTCCCTGAGAGGGCTTTTGAATCGCCTATTCCTACCTCGCCAGCCGGTTGCCAGCACGTCGGAGACGGTCAATCCCGGGTCTGAAGCGCCGCCAGCGCCCCAAAAAGCTCCCACCTCGACCTGCCGCATCGGCCTCCCCGGGTGTCCCCCGCTCGGGGGCCCTCCCCAGGCCGAATTAGACCTCGCGGCTCCTGAGCCCATCCCGCAGCATGAGTTCGATCAGTCCCCGCCTCACGACTGGGACCCCTGATTGAAGAGCGAGCTGGCCTCGTCCGCGCTCCCCCCCGGCCGCTTGCACCACGCAGCCTTCGACCGCCCATCCGAACATCCTGCGGGCCCCGATTCCCATGGCGCCACACCCGCCTCGTCGCTCCGGTTGCCGACGGGACCCCCGGTTCAACGATCTCCTGACCTTCACTCAATCTCCCGCAGCTTGCACAGCCAGAACCCGCGCCCTACCTTGCCTTTCCATCCACGGAGGGCGTTTGGATTTCCTATCCTTTAGCCGACTGGCTCAGGGAGGCCGCACACGAGACGCTCGCACATGATGTTCACACATGGTGTTCAAAGAGGAGAACCCGGCACAGGGGAAGCTCGCGCACACGGCGTGAGCAGGCGTCCGGAAGATCAATCTACAGAAAACTCAGCACTTGACACTGGCCCGCCATTTTCCCGAGATATCGATTCCCCCCACCGCCGATCTATCCTCCACCCGCATCCCCGATATTGATCTCGAATCGAACAAGGTAAGGAACATCCAACTCGTCGGTCATCACTCCGACCGCCTGCCCCCCCCGATGATCCAAGAGTTCCGTGCCATCTGGCGCGCCGGATGCGCGGGCGACGGTGCGGCCCTGCTCATCCAAAACCAGCCAACCGCTGGGTCTGTCCTCCATCGTCTTCATTTCAAGCCACACATGACCTTCGTACCCGACCATCACCCGCTCCACCGGGGGATACACGTCCGGCTGATAAAGAACTTCCATCAGGGCGGCTTCCAGCTGAGCGGGATTCAGGCCGGGGCCGCGGGCGCCCCTCACACGCTCGATGATCGGATCGACAATCGAGTCGCGGCTGGCCCGGCTTATGGCTACGGCGGGAACTGCCAAAGTGCGGGTCCAGGCGGTGTCGCCATGCGGAACTATCCGATGAATCCGTACCCCTGCGGAGTCACCTGCTTCTACACCGCCCACTCCTCGCTCGACGATCACGATGAATTCCCCCGCCGGGTGAGTAGCCAGTAGTGGATCATCGGTCAGCGGCTGACTGTCGAAGTATCCAGTGAATGGGTTGTTGGGATTGCGAATGGCGAACCGCGAGTTGATGGTGCTCAACTCGAAACCATCCGAGCGAACGGCTCCATCCAGATCTGTTACAAAGAAGCGTTCAGGAACGCCGGTGCCGTCGACCCTTGCCCTCATCGCCTGACGCGCATTTACAAGAATCCTGCCCTCGGATAACATCGACCAGGCGACAGGTGGAAAGGTCTGATCTTCCGGTACTTGCAGGCTTGGGCTCCAGTCCTCGATCAACTTTCCAGATACGTCGAACAGGCTGATTCGGCCGGTCGAAATATCCACGGCGTACAGTCCGTCCTCATGCCATCCGAAGGATTTTAGACTGGTAAACTCTCCAGGCCCGCCCCCTCGGCGACCAATGATCGTCCGTGGAGCGCCGTCAGGTGTGAAGACTCGGATCATGTTTTCGACTGGCTGCAGAACCAGTAGCGTTCCGTCGGCAGCCAGAAGTGCGTCCGTGATCCTCGTGAGGGATGTGCCTGGTTCGTCGAGGGTCCCGATGCGATTGACTTCGCTTAAAGTCCACTCCTGTTGGTGGCGGACGGTATCAAGCGATTCAGGTTTACAACCGACGAAAGAAGTAGTGAGCAAGACCATCATCCGGAGGCAGATTATCATCTTCTTATCCTGCCTTATTCACGACGGGGATAGTTCGGGGATAGCGTAGGGACCAAAAGCCCATGGCGCATGTCGTTGGGCCGCAGTAGGTTGGAGGTGACAAAGCCGTCCAGCCACATACTGCCCCGCAACACACGCCATGGGTGAATCCCAACTTACGCTCTTCCAGCCGAAATTCAACCGCAGCATCCGGGTGGAAGCCCGGGCCGAACGCCTGAGCGGGGACGCAGGGGCGCTCCTGTTGCGGGATCTGGCCGACCGACTGGGCTATCGGGCTCTCCTGGTCGATGTCCTCGCCGACCGGCGAGACCCGGAGCGAACCCGCCACCCGTTCGGGGAGCTGCTGCTCACCGATCTTCTGCTTCGAGCCCAGGGATGGACGGACCACAGCGACGCCACCCTCCTTCGCCACGACCCCCTCCTGCGGCTCGCCGTGTCCGAGCGGCGGGGCGAGGCCCCGGTGCGGCCCGCCTCCGGCCACGGGGTCCCGGAAGGTCTCGCCAGTCAGCCCACGCTGTCGCGTCTGCTGCGGGCCCTGGCCACGGAAGAGAACCGCGAGGCCCTGGGTTGGGCGCTGTTCACGCTGACCAAGCGACGGCTCGGCCTCGTGGAGGGCCGCTGGCGGGCGGAAGCGATCGTGGACATGGACTCGCTGCCCATCGAGGTGCATGGCCATCAGCCGGGCACCGCGTACAACGGACATTACCGCCTGCGCTGCTACCATCCGCTGGTGGCTCGCCTGGCGGGTGGAGACTTCCTCGGCGGCAAGCTCCGGGAAGGTCAAACCCATACGGCCGACGGGGGCCAGGCCTTCATCCTTCCCATTCTCGAGGAGTTGGCCCGCTACTACCTGGAGGTGTGGCTTCGCATCGACGCCGGCTTCCCGGAGCCCCACCTTCTCCGGGCCCTGGAGGCCCGCGGCATCCGTTATGTGGCCCGACTCCGGGGCAACCGGGCGCTGAACCGGCTCGCCGCACCGCATCTCAAACGGCCGCCGGGCCGGCCCCCGCGGGAGGGCCGCACGTGGGTCCACGAGCTCTCCTACCGGGCCGGAACCTGGCGGACCCCCCGTCGAGTCGTCCTCGTCGTCCTCGAACGCCCCGGCGATCAGGGAGAGCTCTTCCTCGACCACTTCTTCCTCTTGACCAACGCGCCTGCCGAAGAGATGGACGGCCTCCAGCTCCTGGAGCGCTATCGGGCACGCGGGGACGCCGAGCGAGACTTCGGGGAGTTGAACGGAGCCTTCCAGGTGGGGCTGCCTTCCTCGCCCCGTCCCAAGGAGCACTACCGGGGCGAGCGGGTTCACGCCCCCACTCCCGCCTACGATGCGTTCGGGGCGAACGAGGCCCGCTGGCTCCTCACCCTGCACGCGGCAAACCTCCTTCATGCCGCCCGATCCTTGATCCGAGACAAGCACCGTCGCCTCTGGTCCCGACAGCGGTTCCGGGACCACGTGCTCAAGGTGCCCGCCCGCGTGACTCTCGGGAAGCGGCGGGTCATGGTCTGGCTTCCCGCGGATCGCAGTTCCTTTTGGGCCGACCTGGCCCGAGCCATCGAGGCGCTCCCGCCTGCCCGGGGCTCCCCCGGCCCCCAGGCCCTGTCCGCGGCGTAGCACTCATCGGGCGGGGAGACGCAGGAAAGCCGGGCCCCTCGCGGGGGAAAGGGGGAGGTGTCTCAAGGCGCTCCGACCGAAGCCGGCTCGGCCCTGCTCACGTCCTGGGCCGTTCATCGGGCCCCCTCAACTTGTCGTGGTGAATAAGCCAGGCTCAATGCAAAAGGTGTCTGTATCCTCGAAGTACTGCATTCTCATGACCGGAACCTCCGGTCGAAGAAAGTATTGTGGAGCGGTTCTTCGTCCTCAAGAAGAACCATTCGTAAGTACTCACTGACCCGCGTCAGCGATCCCTGCCCGCCGGAGCCGCAGCTCATCCATCGCGTCCTCGCGCCACCGGACCGCTTCTAGGGCCATGGCTTAGCCCAGTATTTGACAGCGATAGCGCTTCCCCCGTATAGTGGTCCGTGCGCGGCCGGAAAGTCTCCGGCTCGTTCCGGATCCGGTGGACTCCTGCAGCAAGTGAGGGCAACCGCCATGGCGTTGCATTACTCCCTCCCTTGACCCCATCTCGGAAGCTGGTGTGGTTCCTCGTGGTGTGCACGAGTGGCGGATGTGATCCACACACGACCTCTCCAGAGGCCGCGCGCTTTTCGGAAGGTGCGAACGCCGGAGCCCAGGTCAGGGTTCAGCGACCCCTCATCGAGGAGACGATGAACCAGGACGTGGACGGGTTCGCCGGAGCGTACCTGGATCAGGAGGACCAACTCACGATCCTCACGACGGTCACGGATCCACCTGGAGACCCAACGGCGCGGGCGCGTCACGCACTTGCGAGGATCGCGCCGGGCCGCCCGGATGTCCGGGAGCTCCTTTCATACCCGGTCCGGCTCGAAACCGTCGCCTACTCCTACGATCAACTCTGGTCTTGGCGTGCCGACATTGAGGAACGGCTTCTCCACAGGGGCATCGCGCATACCGTGGGACTACGGTATGCGAACAATCGAATCACCGTCGCATTCGACGACCAGGAGTCCTTGGGAACTGGACTGCAGGCACTCGCCGCCCTGGGTGTCCCGGAGGACGCAGTCGAGCTTCGCGTAGAGCCACGGATGGCGCAAATGAGCCTTCACTTGGATTCGACCTTTGCGACGATGCACGCGGCCATGGTCGTCTTCCAGCGCTACGACCCTGACCCGCCCAACATTGGCCCCTGTACTTCTGGGTTTACTGGGGTGGTAGGAGACAGCCTCGTCTGGCTTACGGGAGATCATTGTAGCGACGCATACCCGTCAAGCACCCTCGGGACGCTATTCGGTCAGACAGTGCATCACGGCAACATCCCCTACGCTGGTTACACCGTCGCGCGGGCCGCCATCTCCGGTTGTGGTTCGACTGAGTGCCGTGATGCGGACGCCCTCCTAAACTACGCGGACTCCGTTGGGAGCCCGCTCACGGCTATCGAACCCGCCCGGATTGCGCGCACCACATGGATGAACTCTTCCGGTGGGGCCGGCTCGCTAGTGGTCGACCCGACCAACCCCAGCTTCAGCGTGGTGCAGGAGGCCACGGCGGCTCCCCTGCAGGGCACCTTCGTCCAGAAGGTGACGCGGAAGACAGGATGGGACAACGGGCGCGTCAGTGACAATTGTCGAACATCCACACCTTCGGCTTCTCCGTTCGTCTATCTCTGTCAAGTCGAGGTCGCCGGTAGCCCGGGGATGTACGGCCAGCCAGGAGACTCCGGTGGCCCGGTCTTCGCGAACCTGGGACTGGGAGAGGCGAGGGCGGTGGGAATCGTGGTGGCCGCCACCGATCCCGGTTGGGACGTCATCTTCTCACCGATGCATCAGGTGAGGGGCGCGCTGGGCACCGACGCGGTATTCACCACGGATGAGTTGGTGCTCCGAGTGAGCATCGACGGTCCGGTTCTCATTCAAGATTCGGATACCTACCAGTGGGAGGCGGTCGCGACGGGCGGAGAGGGCTCGTACACCTATCAGTGGCGGGTATTTCGTCACGGCTCCGGGCACCCATACAGCGGGGTGTGGGAGACCCTGGGGACGGGTGTCATCCAGCAACTGTGGGTGGACGATGCGGGCGGTGATTTCACCCTCGAAGTGACCGCTGACGACGGCGTCACCGATAGGACCGAGACCCTGTTCGTGACGAACTCCGTCGCCTGTGACCCGGAGGAAATCATATGCGAGTAGCGACGATGCAACTGACCCCCGTACGCCTCTCCGTTCTGGCCACAGCCACGCTGATGACGTGCTCGGCCGTCGCGCCCGACGCGGCCCGAGCCCAGGAACGGTCGGGCCCGGAAGTGCAGCTCCAGATCGGCGGTCTGGTCCCGCTGAGCGCCCTTCCGGTGTCCGACAGCGACTTCCCTCCTCCGCACGGGGAGGTTGCCCTCGGCCAAGCTGCGGTCCTGGGCGCAAGGCTCGTGTGGCCGCTCCCGGGTCGTTTCTCCCTCGGCGCCGGGATCGATGCCGGGAAGCCGCGTCCGATTCCGACGCTGAAAGGAGAGCTGTGTGAGTGGGAAGGCTCGCAACCCTGGATGGATGACGACTGCCGGGCCCCGCGCGTGAAGCCAAGACTCTGGCTCATCCAGGGGCAACTGGAGGTGGTCGCTGACACGGATAGTCCTTTCGGGGCAGGCGTGGGGATCGCACCTCGCTACCTGTCCCGTCTTGATGGGACCTGCCAGTTGATCTGGCGAGCATGTCCTTTCGCGGGCGAGATCGATCGTCACCCCACCTTCACCGTAGGTCTCGTCGCGTCGGCGACGGTCCGTCCTACCGTCGCGGGCCGCCGGTTCGACCTCCGGCTCTCGAACACGGCCATCCGGGTGGAGGGCAGCTTCCAACACGAGCTTCGGGTCGGGATGGGGGTGCCCGTGCTCTCCTGGTCCCGCACTGATCGATGATGGGCCGCCGCGGAGCTTCTTGAGGATGCTCAGTGCTCCGCTGAGAGGTTCCGGTCGAGCCCGGAAGTGTTCAAGCCGTCGTTCACCAACCTCGCCGTCCACGATGCTGGAAGGAGAGGGATTGATCTGCGACTCGGCCGACGAAGGCGATTGCACATGGAGTACACCGTCTCCCAGTATGATCTGTGACCTTTGGGGTGACCCTGTTGTCGACGGTAATGGTGTGCGGCTCACTCGGAGATGCGGTCGCCCGAGTGCGGCCGCGAGAAGCTCGGCCCTTCTGGTCGAACAGCACGCCGATGGCCACTCGTGCTGAGCAAGCTGGGCGATCGGCTTCTTGATCCCCAGGTAGCCGTTGGGCCCGCGAGAGCCTACCGGAGATCTCAGGGCCGGGCGTACTCCGGGGTGGCCACCGAATCAGGGGAACTCCAAGGATGCCCTCGCCCCTTTGTCGAACGCTTTCACACGGTGGCGGGTAGCAAGTGGAAAGGCGGCACACCCGGGCACCCGGGCAACCCTGGTAGAGGAGTTCGAAGATGGCGACTTCAAGTGAGCGCGTCGAGCGTGAGCTTGTGGTGTCGAGGGATCCCGAGATTCGCAGCGGGGAACTGGTCTTCACCGGGACGCGCATACCGGTCGCGACGCTAGAAGGCCGTTGAAGAAGGGCAGGGACCACCGGGACGGGGTCTTGCGGTGTCAGGGTAGGAGGAGTGTCGAAAGCGATGCCCCAGTGCATCGGTGAGACGCTCCGACGCCGCCTGAC
>SLNQ01000396.1 GCA_007132965.1 Gemmatimonadota bacterium
ACATCCTCTTCCACCCTCCGCTTGCGGTACCCCATCATCCCCTCCCCTGGCTATGGTGTGACAAATTGCTATCTATAATATAATCAGGGGGTTGGGTGACCTCTCAGGTTGGCGCAGGATCGAAAAAGTCGCCCTCGGAGGTCATGCGGTGACCGAACAGAGACCGAAGACCGCCAGAGACGCCCTGGAGCGTCTCCAGCGCGGTGTTTTGGGGGCATCTCGGCTCTCACCCACTGCGGGGTCGAAAAGTTGTCAAGGGGAAAACGCCGCCAATTCGGGACTGCAGGATGGGAATTTGGGACCCGAGGAGTGAGCGGGACCCGACGGCGTGAGCGGGCCGGAGGGGGCGAAACGGGCCCGATAGAACGAACTGGGGCCGACGGAGCGAGGGGGGCCCGAGGAATGAGCGGGACCCGAGGGCGTGAGCGGCACCCCGAGGAGTGAGCGGGACCCGAAAAGGCGAGAGGAGACCCCCAACGGTGGAGGTGAGGACCGACCGTGCGGACAGGAACCCAACATGCAGCCCGGACCGAATCTCCCGGAAGAGGCGTTGGTCGAATCGAGGAGGCGAAGAGGGAGGCGCACCCCGGCAACCCCGTCGACATTTCTCGTGTCGCAGGACTGGAGCTGATGTCATATCCACTGCCCGGTTCATGGGCCTTGCACGGATCGGCGCGTAACCTGGCAAACTCCGGTTGGCGGGTGTGTCGAGGTGTGGGTTGCGAGGGCGGGGGAGCGTATCGCGGCTTTGTCGGACGGGGCGGCCCGGTCGGTGCACCGCTTCCGCCACCCGAGCACCGCCCCCCACCCGCCGCAATGGTGGCGGGAATGGAGACGGTCTGGTGGGGTGGATGAGGGGCGGTTGGTGGTCGAGTTCAGCGACGATGAGGGAGATCTCCCCCGCGGAGGTCGATGGCGTCGATTGGCTCTTCGAAAGCGATGAAGAGGATGCACTCGTCTCCGTCGGCGCAGATTGTGTCGTGCGCAAGCCCGGCCGGCCCGTAGGCGTAGGTGAACGGAGAGAGGTGGGTGGGCTGCTGGCCCTGGTAGTTGACCCGCAACTCACCGGAGAGGAGCACCATCCGCTCGGCGGAGGTGTGCCAATGCATCGGGACCTTGGTGCCTGGGGCGAGCCTGAAGAGGGCGTCGGCGTTCAAACCCTCGTCGAGGTCGAGCATCTGGATCACGGCGAGCTGACAACCCTCGGGCATCCACTCGGGGCAGGGGCCCCAGTCCACCTCCGGGTCGGTAGCGGTGCGAATGAAGGCCGGCTCATCCGGAATCTCGTCGGGACGCCCTTCGATGGCGTCGATCGGGTCCTCGAAGGCGATGAAGAGGATGCAGGGTTCGTTTCCTTCCTCCAGGCAATGCGTCTCGTGCGGCAGTTCTGCAGGTCCATACGCATAGGTGCCCGGATATACGCGGACCGGGTCCTGGCCCTCGTAGTCAACCTCCATGACTCCTGAGAGGAGCACCATTCGCTCGGCGGAGGTGTGCCAGTGCTCCACCACGGTTGAGCCGGGGGGAAGCTTGAAGAATGCGTCGGCGTTCAGACCCTCGGGGTCGAGACCCTGCACGACGGCGAGTTCGCAGCCTTCAGGCATCCACTCGAAACAGGGGTTCCACTCGACCCGCGGGTCATCGACGGTACGGGTGAAGGCTTCCTGTGCGGTTACGGGCGGTGTGACGGCGTGGGCAGGGCTCTCCGCCGTGGAGGTCGCCGCGGAGGCGGTATTGTCGGAAGGTGCGTTGGGCGTCTCGACGCCACAGGCGGCGATGAGGACGACGGTGACGACGAGGATGATTTGGGTGAGGTGGTGCTTCATGACTTCCTCCCAATGAGGTGAAGGTGTGCCGGACCGGGATCAGCCCGGCGCGGCGCTCGGGCGCCCAAGCGCCCACTGGATGAAAGACTTGCTCGTCAGCTAAGCCTGCCCGTACGTTAGGTTTGAGGTCTCGGGCGGATCTCCGCGGGATCTCGGGCAACCCTCGTTTCCGCCGTAGGAGGCCTTCGTGTACCGGCTTATCCTCTTCGGGGGCATGGACCTGCAGGGACTCACCGGCTCGCTCTCGGGTCGGATCGTCCAGCGGCGCCAACTGGCCCTCCTCGCGCTTCTCGCGTGCGCGGCCGCCCGTCCGTTGAGCCGGGAGAAGGCGGTGGGCTATCTCTGGTCCGAAAGCCCGGCCGATCGTGCCCGGGCCCGCCTCTCTGACACCCTCTACGTGATCCGTCAGGAGCTGGGCGAGGACGCGGTCCTTCCTGCAGGCGACGGCATACGGCTCAACCCCGACGTGGTGTGGAGCGACGTGGCGGCCTTCGAGGAGGCTCTCGGTGCCGGCCGCTTTCGCGAGGCTGTGGAGCTTTACGGCGGTCCCTTCCTGGACGGTCGCCACCTGAACGGAGGCATCGAGTTCGAGCGGTGGGTGGAATCAGAGCGCCGCCGGTTCACTGAGCGATATCGAGAGGCACTGGAAGCCTTGGCCGAGGAGGCAGAAGGAGAGGGGAGGTGGGCCGACGCCTCTGGCTGGTGGAAGCGGAGGGCTGCGGAGGAGCCCACCAACAGCCGGGTGGCGATGCGTCTCATGAAGGCGCTGGCTGGAGCGGGAAATGTGGCGGGTGCCCTGGAACACGCGGGCACTCACGAGCGCATCCTCGAGAAGGAGTTGGGTATCCCGCTTCCCGCCCCGGTGGGGGCCCTGGCGGAGGAGTTGGCCGAAGGAGGTGAGGAGGGGGAGACCCCTGCCGAGCCGTTGCCGAGGGCTGAGGGGCCCATCGAGGATGGGAGCTTGCCCGTTCCCGTCCCCGGTCCCGAGGGCCTGAAGGAATCCGACTTTCCGCAACGGCCGATCCCTCCGGACGAGAGCCGAGGAGAGGGGTGGAGGGTCGCACGCTCCGGGGTCGTGGCCGGGGCCGGGGTTCTCGCCCTGTTTCTTCTGGCGACGATCTGGATGGGCGATGTGCTGGGTGGAGATGACGAGGCCTGGGTTCGCGAGACAGCCCTCCCCCAGATCGAGGAGCTCACGATCGCAGGCAAGTACGACAGCGCCTGGGTGATTGCCCGGAGAGCCCAGGCGGTGGCGCCTGATGACCGAGACCTGGCACGTCTTCTCCCGGAGTTCACCTGGCTCTGGCCGGAGCTCCGGAGCGACCCACCGGGGGCCCGGGTATGGCGCCGGCCCTACGGAGAGCTGGAGGCTCCGTGGCAAGATCTGGGCACGACGCCCCTGGATGCCTTCCGCCTTCCGCTGGGAGCGACGGTGCTCCGCCTCGAGGCGGAGGGATACGCCCCCGTGGAGATCGTCCCCGATGACTACCTGGAGGAATTTCCCGTGCTCACCCTGGATCCGCCGGATCGGATCCCGGACGGCATGGTTCGGATCCCCGGCTGGCAGGCGAGCCTGGATGGAGTCGACGTGGAGCTGGGCGACTTCTTCATGGACCGAACGCCCGTGACAAATCGGGAGTACCTCCAGTTCGTGGAGGCAGGGGGATACCGGAACCCCGATCTGTGGACGCACCCCTTCGTGCTGGGCGGTGACACCCTTTCGTGGGAAGAGGCCGTGGGGCGATTCACCGACCAGACGGGGCGGTCCGGCCCGGCTACCTGGAAAGGGGGGACCTACCCCGAGGGCACGGGGGAGCATCCGGTGGAAGGGGTCAGCTGGTACGAGGCTGCGGCGTACGCGGAGTTCGTCGGACGGTCCTTGCCGGGGATCCATCACTGGCACCGGGCCTTTGGCTCTCCCTTCTTTGCGGAGCATATGATCCCTCGGAGCAACCTCCACTCCGACGGTCCGACACCCGTGGGAACTCACGCCAATCCCGGTCCCTTCGGGACCTACGACATGGCGGGAAACGTACGCGAGTGGACATGGAACGCCCGAGGCGAAGAGCGCTTCACGCCGGGAGCCGGATGGGACGATCCCGAGAAGCTGGCGACGGGCCGATGGTACGCTCGGCACGCCTTCGACCGTTCCGCCGCCAACGGCTTCCGGTTGGTGGAGTATCAGGACGACGATTCGGCCCTGGAGCAGGCGCTGGCGCCCGTGGAGCCCAGGCTGTCGCCTGACTTTCTGGCCGAAGCCTCTCCCCTGGACGACGGCGAGTTCGAGATCTTTCGCCGGCTGTTTGCGTACGATCCGCATCCCCTTGCCCCGGAGGTAGAGGCCGCGGACACCGCCCGTCACTGGATCCGGGAAACGGTCTCCTTCAGCGCCGGGTACGAGGGTGCCCGCGTGCTCCTCCACCTCTACCTTCCCCGGAACGGAGAGCCTCCCTTCCAGACCGTGGTCTATTGGCCCGGGGGTGGTGCCACGATCTTCCCCTCCATCGAGCAGAAGACGGAGCAGCACACGGGCTTCATTGTTCAGAGCGGCCGTGCCCTGGCCTTTCCGGTCCTCAAGGGTACGCTGGAGCGGCTGGACGAGGTGGAAGAGCTCCGGCCGCCCCAGGCAAGTACCCGGTTCCGGGAGCTCACCATCCAGCGGATCCAGGACTTCAGGCGCACCCTGGATTATCTGGAGAGCAGACCGGACATTGATGAAGAGCGGTTCTCGTACCTCGGGTGGAGCTGGGGGGCGGGCCTGGCTCCCATCGTGCTGGCCATAGAGCCGAGACTCAAGGCTGCGGTTCTGCACACGGCAGGTCTGTCCACCAACCGTCCGCTTCCGGAGGTGGACCCCATGAACTACCTTCCCCGGGTGACGGCCCCGACCGTGATCCTCAACGGGGGGCTGGATGCGGTGGTCCCTTTCGAGACCCACGCCGAGCCCTTCTTCGAACTTTTGGGGACGCCCCCGGAGAGCAAGCGCCTGGTGGAGGCTGACGCCGGCCACTTTGTGCCCCGGCCCCTCCTCATCCGGGAATCCCTCGACTGGCTGGATCGCTACCTGGGCCCGGTGCCGCCGGGTTGATCGGACACGCCCGGCGGGATCCCGCCTCCGCAATCCTGGAAGGCGGCGCAGCGGCCGGGCCTTCCGGGCGGCTTCCTCCGAGGAGGTGCTTTGCCCTGTGCTTGAGGGAACTCCCGGGGTCGTGCGAGGTGTTTGTCGAGTCAAGGAGCCCCGGGTCGGGGCAAGGACGCCCGGAGGTACGCGTTCCATCCTTTGGAACCCTCGAATCGTCACCCCCTCAGCGCGAGGCCTGCATGAAGGTCGAGATCTGGTCAGACGTGGTCTGCCCCTGGTGCTACATCGGAAAGCGCCGCCTGGAGAGTGCCCTGGATGGGCTCGGGGAGCTCAGGGACGACGTGGAGGTGGTGTGGCGCAGCTTCGAGCTGGACCCCTCCGCGCCAGCCGAGCCCGAGGACGAACTCGACGAGGCCCTGGCGATCAAGTACGGGATGTCGGTGGAGGAGGCCCGGGAGATGATGGCGCACATGACCCGGACCGGGGCCGAGGAGGGTCTGGAGCTCAACTTCGATCGGGCCCGAGGGGGCAACACCCTGGACGCGCACCGCATGCTCCACCTTGCCGCAGCCCACGGCCTGCAGTCCGTCATGAAGGAGCGTCTCTTCAGGGCCTATATGACCGAGGGAAGAGCCATCGGGGACCAAGACGAGCTGGCCCGCCTGGCAGGGGAGGTGGGGCTGGACGCCGAGGAGGCTCGGGCCATGCTCGAGAGCGACCGGTTCGTGGAGGAGGTGCGTCGGGACGAAGCCCGCGCCCGGGATCTGGGGATCCGCGGTGTCCCCTTCTTCCTCATCGACGAACGGGGAGCCGTACCCGGCGCCCAGCCAGCCCACCTCCTCCGGGAGGCTTTGCGGAAGATGGCGGCGGCCGCCGGCTGACCTCGAGGGTCAGCTCCGGGCTTCAGCCAGGCCCGAGACGAAGTCGGCCATGAGCTCGGCCGCTTCCTGGCTGGAGAGGCCCTCACGGGTGAGCGAGCGCCAGGTACTGAATCGCAGTGCGTGTCCCACCGCGGCCCGGACCAGCCGCTGTGCGCCCTGGTCGGTGCCCCAGCCGGCCGCCAGCCCTCCGGCGGTCTCCGCCATGTAGTCCCAGAAGGGCGCCAGGACCTCCTGCAGAGCCGGCACCTTGTCCTCGTCCCGGAGGACCTGAGCGAGCATCTCCTCCCCACCCTCGAAGTACGTGTAGAGGGATCGCAGTGCCACCCTCAGCCTCCGCCGGGGATCCTCGATGCCGGTCCAGGCGGAGGGGTCGGGCGGCGGGTGCTGCCGGCCCCAGTGGGCCGAGCAACCGTGGATCAGGGCTCGTTCGTCGGGGAAGTGCCGGTAGACGGTGAGGCGCTGCACGCCGGCCCGGTCCGCGACGGCCGTGATGGTGGTGTCGGCCGGCCCCACCTCCTGGTGGAGCTCCACCACTGCCTCCAGAATCCGTTCTCGTGTGGGTTTCTTTACCATGAGTAAACATAAGTGTTCACATAGCTATTGACAACGGAATTGCCACAGTGGTATATGTGTACGTAGAGATATGAACACCCTTGTTTACTTCGGCTCCCCTTCATCTGGAGAATCGTCATGACCAAGACTTCGAACGAACCCGTGGCAGGAGCTCCCACCGTCATTCCACCCCATGGCCCCGACTCCTTCGACTTCGGGGGGCTGGGTGTCGAGTGGAAGCTTGATGGCAAGGAATCGGAAGGGCGTTTCAGCATCGTGCACCATCCCATCGCGCCTCGGGCGCTGGCCGCCCCGCTTCACTATCACCACAACGAGGACGAGTACTCCTACGTCCTCGAGGGCAGGCTGGGTGCCCTGCTGGGAGACGACGTGGTTACGGCGGGCCCCGGGAACTGGGTCCTGAAGCCTCGCGGGCAGTGGCACACCTTCTGGAATGCGGGAGACACCCCGTGCCGGATCATTGAGGTGATCTCGCCTGCCGGCTTCGAAAACTACTTCCGAGAGATCTCGGAGGCGTGGGGGGACGTGGAGGCATTGATGCGGATCAGCGCCAAGTACTCGCTGGAGATGGACCTGGAGAGCGTCCCCGGCCTCTGCCAGCGCTTCGGCCTGAGCTTTCCCGAGCTGTAGCCGTCTGATCGGAAGGGAGGGTCCGGCTGCCTTCCCGGGCGGGCGCAGCGCACCTCTCGCACCGTAGTACGGCCCCCACGCCGCGAGCCGGGATGCTCCCGTGTCGGGGGGACGGTGGACGATTCCGGAAGAAGTGGCACGCGAGGAGGGAAAATTCTTCCGGGATTTCGGTTGCAACCACACTCCGCGCAGTGCAGGTGAACGGCCCTGACGCTGGATCGAACCTTGCGGTTGTCGGGTCTTGTGCGCCCTGAATCCGCATGACCTTCGAGAGGGTGCGAACCT
>SLNQ01000231.1 GCA_007132965.1 Gemmatimonadota bacterium
CAGCAAAAGAAAAACCATAGCCAATTCGGGCTATATTTTTTTCCAGAGCAATATTTATGGTGGCGGCGGAACCAGTGGTCGGTCGCAGATACTTATAAAACAGATCGCCCAGCGATATGTCCGCATTGCCATTTGTTAAATAAAGTAATTTTTCCGCCATTATATCACCACTTTAAATTTAGTATATGTGTCCAAAGCATATTCCACTACTTTTATCCATTCTTCTGTTTTCATCCATTTACCGTAAAGAATAGAATCAGAACATAAAACTCTTGTATCATTTCCTGCGGTAAAAGTCTTCCCGTCAAAAGCATAATAATCCCAGCTACAAATTGAATGCCTGTAATTGTTTCCTTCTTCGTCTAATTCTTCATAATAAAGCAAAATTAGCTGAACATTTTCCTTTGGTGCGTTTTTCCAATCTTCAAGAGTCCCCCCAAAATAGTGTGCCCCATCCCCATAAATAATAACAAAACCAACTACATCTTTAATGCTTTTCTTAAAAATTTTATCCCCCACTATTCAGGCTCCCCCTCTTCAATGGTCGCTTGAATAATATCTCCTACTTGTACTACAGATAAGGAAGGCGGAAACATCGAAATAGCCCACCTAAATATAGTCAGCCGATTATTGCCTGAGTCGTCTACTGTTGCTATGAGCCTATCTTCATCTTCTTCCCAAGAATACACACCTCTAATATTCGTACGACCAGCAGCATCAATTTGTTCTTCTATTAAGTTTTGTCCATCCCACCTAAGAAAGAAAAGTTCCACCGACCTTCCGCAAGCCAACATTCTATCCCCATCTTCTTCCCAACTATGTACTGTTCCGGGTTGTTTAGAAAAAGTAGCTTGCTGACTAAGGGTATTACCATCCCATTTCACAATATACGTTGCGCCACCCGAGCCCAAAGCTATCATTCTATTTCCATTTTCTACCCAAGAGTGCACTCCCTCAGTAGTTGTGCCTGTGGTATACTCAGCCACACTTACTAAGTTTTGTCCATCCCATCTATAAAGAATATAGTCATCAGCCTTATGATTAACCGCTCCTGTTACTACTATCATTCTGTTTCCAGCTTCTTCCCAAACATGTAGTTTAGTACATGAAAGACCCCAACTAACAGAAGCTTCATTTGTTAAACTTGTACCATTCCATTTATAAATTCTAAATCCATTTTCATTCGTTGCCGCTATCATAACACTTCCATTTTCTATCCAAGAATATGCATAATAGCAAGCATTCACAAAACTCTGAGAAGTTTCTGTTGTTAAGTTTTCTCCGTCCCATTTTAAAATAAATATTTCGTGGTCACCTGATGCTCCATAAGACCCCAATACTATTATAGAATCTTGATTAAATACAGTTCCAGTGACAGTATACGAAATTTCATTATGTGGGACAGAAAAGGTTGCTAATAACGTTAGAGCACCCCCTTCAAATTTGTAGAGCCGAAGTTCTGGGCTGTAATGTCTCTGCGCTGATGCTACTAACCTAACCCCATTATGTACCCAAGAATGCACACCTCTATTAGAGCCCCAATAACTTTTAGTATCTTCTACGGTTAATTCTTTTGTCATTAGCTTACACCTCTAAGCAGAGAGGGGAGCTATCAAACCCCCTCTCTGTTATTCTATTTTTTCTTTTCCTTTTGAACAGTAACCTTTTTAGGTTTTTTGTCCCTGTCTCCACTTCTCCCAGCTATTTTCGCAGGAAGGGAGATACAGTGTAGGTTGTAGAATTAATTTTTTTAAGTTTACGTGGCAAATGTCCTCACCTCACCTACTTAAAGTAACTGGGGCAAATGTTTTTACCATTCACCCCAGTTCCCTATTTTATTTTATCTGTTTAGATAACTCTTTTCTTATCTTTTCTACATCAGCAGGTTGTGGAGTTTTTACCGTTTTATTTCCTGCCATACGTGCGATAGGAGCACTTATACTAGCACTCTTTTTTTCTTTAGACATTAGTTACCCTCCTAAGCAGGATTGACAGTAGCTCTGAAGATACCGTTTACATGCCATTCGATCTTGAAGGTTCCATCTACTGAACTTTCAGTTCCGTCAAAGTCAATTACGCAAAGAACGGGACTTGCAGCATCAGCAGATCCACCATCATCTACGTATTTGTAGACAACAGCAAATGCAGCATCAATGGTACTGGCAGTCCACTCAGTATCATCAGCGTTTGCCCCAAAGGTAGTAACTCCACCTGCATAAGTTACTTTGTCTCCTGTGTGGGCTAAAGTTGCTCCGTCTGCTTCGTACCCAGTTCCTGATGCTTCTGTTCCTGCTGCTTTAACAGCACCAAGAGTAGCATGATCTTCGCTGTAAGTATAAGATGCAAATAATGCAACTTTTACAGTATCGTTTACAAGATCAATATTCCCCTTGAACATATTGTCTACAGCAGGACCAAACATTTTGTTAGTAACAGCCATTTTATATTCCTCCTTTTTAAAATTAAAATACTACTTCTACCTTTATTATATGCGCTCGTTAATGTATTTCTTTTTTACTCCGCCCCCTCTACTTCATGCTTGAAAATGGTGTCCCATTCTTCTGCCGTTTCTTCATCACCTAATCCAATCTGCCACCAGTCACTTCTTTCAGTAAATTCTAAGTCCCACCATTTTTCATGCCCATCATCAAATCCAGCCATAACTTTTATGTATGGAGTAAGTCTAGCAGTAGTCGCAGGAGTAACAGCAATATTAACCCTAACTATAATACCGTAAGGGTTGACAGCGGGGATACCGTTTACAGGAAATTTAATCCACTTTCCGCCTCCATCCATTGAGTAACCAAATTTTTCTGGGGTTATTTGGCTATCTACAGTTTCTAAAGCACTGCTTAGTTTAAAGTGCAATCGATCTGTGGGGGTTAAGTTTGCCGTAAAAGCAATAATCATTCCAACAAAAGGATACGCACTTTTAAGGGTGTCCCCCAACACTTCTGGAATTGCAATTTTAGGGGTTGTAGGCTCTCGATCTGGACTAAGTGAGTAAACTCTAACATCACTTGAAGGAGATTCTATAACCCCATGTGATCCATGAAAAATTACAGGTGTAGGATATGTAGATGCACGATTAAGGATTATATCCTGACTTTCAGGCTCATTAAAGGTTAAGGGGTATTTATTTACCCCTGACGTATACTGTCCCCAGCCCCAAGTAGCTCCTTCCCCAAACGCCCCTACTGCGAATACTGAATTGTGTCCAGGAACAAATCCCATATTTGCATTTCCTGGGTATTGAAACCCAGTATCATATCTACAGCGATATGCAGGTATTGGACCACAGTAACGAGTAAACAAAAATCCACCGCTTGGGGATATTCTTGATAATCGATCTCTTTCATAAATGCTATCTACACTCCATTTTACGTAAAGACAATTTTGAGCATCAATGTGGAGGTGTCTGCTGTGAGAGACTGGAAGATTTTTTGTCCATAAAATATCCCCATTAGCATTTAATCTATGGTAGTCACTGTCAGATGCAGCATAGACAACATTAGGGTCTCTCGTAGCTATAATATGCCTTATTGGATGTCCCCCAGGTGTGTCATACTCTCTTCTCCATATAATGTTGCCTTGATGGTCATACTTAACTACCCCTGCATCTAGCCCATCATCAAACTCTACGTTACCTTCACCGTCATTATAGTGAGTAGCAGTTTGTCCACAAACATAAAAATGCCTACCCCCCATACCCTCTGTGACTTTGCCTGGGAAAACTGAAATTACCCATGGAGTACGAGGGTAATACCCATACCACGGCATAAAGCCCCACCTTGTGCCAAAAGAACCTTCCCAAAGAATTGCTCCATTACTTCCAATTTTAGCCATACATATATAGTTGTTCTTTTCCATAGATTGACAGGTCACATACAAATTACCTTCTGGGTCTACATCAAGGAACCCCATTGCAGCTTCTGTCCCAGACAACCATGGCGTATTCCACATAATATGTCCATCATCTACACGAATCTTAAAAATACCATTTTTATTAAAGGCATACACATAGTGGGTTTGAAGCTCAAGGGTATCAGGATTAAAATGGTACCCATTCACAACCTCGCCATAACGTGCCCCAGTAGATGAGTCACAAAGTTTATGAGCCCACAGTTGATTACCATTTCCATCAAAATATCTATGATCTTTGTTATCTATTGAGTGGTGGGAATTCCCACTGAAAAAAACTCCGCCTTTAAACATAGGATTATCTGTCATCAGATACACTCCTTTTAGTAGTTAGCTGCATTTTCAAAATCTCGAGATGTAGCTAAGTCCCACAAAACTATAATTACACTTCGTGGAAAAATAAACCCATCACCATGCTTTTCAATAACTAAAGACGCAGTATTCATGTACTCAATTACCTTATGTACTGTATGCGGCGGTCCCATTAGATCTAATTTCCATGCTTCTAGATTATTTCCAGCAATATACGTTTTTGTACAGATATCTCCGCCAGTATTTTTATTTTTTACAATGGCTTTCATATAATTAATATCATGTCCATTCACACTACTCTCAGGATAGATATAAACAGCTTTAATAACACTATCTTCGTGAGCACCAAATAAAGGAATTTCTAACTCTTGAGTAGTTTGCTCAAGACATATATCTACACGCTCTGCTCCAAATAATTTTAAGTGTTCTAAATTTCTTTGGACAGATAAAACATCAAAAAATCCCCCATCATGGTGCCCTTTTGTAGCTGGTCGAATAGTTATCTGCACAATTTCTTTACCCGTATCAACAGGAATGTACTCTTCAATCTGGTACCATTGAATAGGCAAAGTTTTAGACCGCCCCTGAATCCAATCCCCTTCCTCAAGATTTTGATCATCAAAGGTCGCCCACCAGTCAGATTCATCCCATGATTCAAGTTCCCACCAAATATCCTCATGTTCTGGGGACACTGTATTCCACCAGTCATCACCAGAAGTTTCTACTTCTATCTCCCACCAACTAAGCTCCTCAGACACTAAACATCTTCCCCTCTATAAATGACTTAGCTGGGACTATAAATTCTCCTGTAGAGCCATCTCCATAATGTAAAGTAAGCACTATTTCAGATCTAACTACTGCACTTGATTTTATATCTCGTCCAGGCAAGAAAAACCCACCAACCTTTAAATCTGGGGGCTGTCCTGGGACACTTATAGTCTGCTCCATACTTGCAGTAGGTTCAAATCTAAAAGTGTATGCCCCAGATACACCGCCTGGTACTACAGAAACAAACTGAATCTGCTCCCAATAAGATAAGTCCCCTGTTTCAGCAGAAGGGTTTTCAAGCATATTCTGCCCATACATTTCTTCAGGCATTACTTAGTCCTCCTTGCATCCATAGTAGCTCTTAATCTTCCTTCATAAGTGGTTGTGATCATTCTTGGGACAATTTGAATTCCTTTAATTTCATTTGTCTCGTCACTAACAGTAATTATATCCCCCACAGAAAGGAGTGGATCTCCCCTAAAGTCTACTTCAACAAAGGACATAGGGTCACTAACAAAGTCCAAAATTTTTTCGCTGTAATCTTTAGCCAACTCCCATGTTTGAACCAGTGGATTTTCTTGGGTGTATTCTTTATGCCCAAACTGTGCTGCCAATTCTTCGTCTTTGGCTATTCGGTGACTTTCATGATAACCAGTTCCGACTCCCTTTACCCGAATATTGATGGTCTCGTCCACATCACCATTATTTTGAATTGTGAGCGTAATATCAGTTGCTCCATAGCTGATCAATACCACCTTAGAGTTCATAGGAGACACATACTCCTGAACTATATCTAAATATGGCTCGCTTTCAAACACCCCAACAAGTTCATCAAAATTAGAAGTTAAACTGCTGTTCCCTACAGATGGGTGAAAAGTAATTGTGTAAACACTTCCACGTTTTGTGACAGTAGTAATGCTACCCTCTCCATAAACAGCTTCAAGAAAATCTTTTACATTGTCTGCTACATAAAAATACCTGACAACTATTTCACTTCCGTCTTCTGGAGGAACAATAAAGGTGATTTCCCCAGTAGCATAATTAATGGTGTAATCAGTTCCGTTTGTCTGTTCTACATGGTCTATCCAAACATCAACAGTATCCTGCTTAAGTGGGTAATTTGCTACCTGAAAAACTGCTGTACTCCCATCCCCTGTAAAACTCTGAGTTTGTCTGCCTGGTGGTTCTGGCATTAAATTATAAGCTATCGGATCTGTCCATTGAATAAACTCACCCCCACCATCTCCTAGAAGAAAAGTTCCTCCTGTTGAGTCTCCTACGGAAACCTCCCATATTTCTGGTAGATTATACTCCCCAAAAATATGAACCCACCCTACTTCCATAATTGGAACATCTTCAGACTTAAAATCAATTCTGTCTAAAACTATAGTTTCATTTTTAGGGATTCTTATATTGTCTACCCTAATGAGCTCTTCATTGGGGTCTTTTAAGTAGGGCAATCTATAAACAACTTTTACCGCTGTATGAAGTTCTAAAAATCTTTGTGGACTATTTATTGAAAACACAGCATTTTTATCAGTATAAGATTTTGTAGAAAAACCTGTTTTTATGTTAGGCATAACCACAAACTTATCTTCTTTATTCACACTGACATAACAATTTCCAGCCTCTGCTAATAACTGTAAAGACTGGCCTACCTTATCCCGAGGGAACCACCCAACTAAAACTTTTTGCATTAAAGCTGGACTAATTTCGTACTTATCAGAAGAAAAGCCAAGTGCTCTAAATAATCTTCCAAACATTTCTCCAATAGTGGTTTCAGTCATCGGAGGTATTTGAGGGGTGTCCAAAGTGATCAGGTTAGCTAATCGGTCATAAGCAACAGTAGTAGCAACCAAAGAGTTCGTAGGAGCTTCCCACTCTCCACACCAAAATACCCCCATAGGAATTTCTCCTGTAGATCCAAAACCATCTATTATTTCTATAAAAGGTCGTATCTCCAAACCTGGTCTTATTTCCACCTCCAAAGGATCTTTAACAGTAAATCTGCCACTACTATTATCCAGAGATAAAGAAAGCTCATTAGCCGAAACAAATCCTAACGGATTCTGCTTCCCTGATGTAGCTTCTTCTAAAAGAGTCATTTGTTTAATGCTATTCCCAGAAAAACTTTCCGTCCCAGAAGGAAAATCTATTTCCACACGAACTTTTACCTGTCTATGCCCTTTAAGGTAAGTAGCAGGATCTATAGATTTTCTATAGGTCGCAGTAGCTTGTACCCCAAAACTAAGTTTAAAATTAATACTGCCCACA
>SLNQ01000282.1 GCA_007132965.1 Gemmatimonadota bacterium
GTCAGGCGGCGTCGGAGCGTCTCACCGATGCACTGGGGCATCGCTTTCGACACTCCTCCTACCCTGACACCGCAAGACCCCGTCCCGGTGGTCCCTGCCCTTCTTCAACGGCCTTCTAGTCCCTGAGGAGCTTTGGGGGAATTGACTGCCTGCCGGCGGCGAGCCTTTGCCATTCTTACCGCTCCTGGCTGGAGGCCGACTGACCGACAAAAATCCCCCTCGGAGTGACATAGTAGTTGCCCGGAGGGGATTCTTGGCCTGTTCTCAGGCTACATTTCCCCATCTGTCCCGCGAACCGGCACTGAATGGGGAATTTCCACCTGCGGCGGGCTCCGCGGACCGCATCAACCCCGGGGCCCACTTTCCCACCCCTTCTACCCACTGCCTCTCAACCACTTAGACAGATTCAAGGGGAATTCTTGGGGAACGTCCTGGTGCGGTCCGTTGGACCGTTGGCGTGGTGGCATGGGTAGCTTTCTTCCTGAAACCGCTACCCTGCGTTCGACTCCTGTAGAGCCCCGGAGCCCGAGGATGAAGCGTGCAACCCGCATCATGCTGGAACGCCCGGCCGCCCCCGCTCGCGTGCGGGGCAAGACCTTCGTGGTCACCGGCGCCGGTTCGGGCCTGGGGCGGGCGTCGGCGGAGGCCCTCCTCCGGGCAGGCGGCCAGGTGGTGGGGATCGTCCGCGATGAGACGCAGGTCCGGCCAACGCGCTCCACCCTCTCCTCGGCCGGTGGCGGCCGGGCCGACGTGCTGGCCGCCGACCTGGCTTCGCGAAGCCAGGTCGAGGCACTGGCGGAGGACGCCGTTCGTCGATATCCGGAGATCCACGGCCTGATCCACTGCGCGGGCCTCCGCCTTCCGGACCGGACCATGGGTCCCGACGGGACCGAGCTCATGTTCGCGGTAGAGGTCCTGGCGCCCTTCCTGCTGACCCTCAGGCTTCTGGAACCCCTGCGTCAGGGCGAGCCAGGTCGTGTGGTCCTGGTAGCCGGCGAAGAACATCGCCGCGGCCTTCTGGGCCCGCCTCGCCTCGATCCGGCCAACCTCGAGGCGGAGCGCACGTTCTCTCCCATCGCCCACGCCCGACACCTCACCCTGGCCCGGATCCTCCTGGCCCAGGAGCTGGCTCGGCGCCTCCATGGATCAGGGGTCCCTGTCTTCGCGGTGGCACCGGGTCCCACGTGGACGGGGCGTTTCCGCCACTACCCCTGGCATCGCCGACTCCTGGAGCAGGCCCAGCTCTTTGTCAGGCGGGCCCAGCCGGTGGAGGTCGGCGCCCAGCGAGTGGTCCAGGCCGCCGTGGATCCGGAGCTGGCCGGCAGCTCAGGCGGCTACCTGGTGGAGGGACGGGAGGTTGTCCCCTCGCCACCGGCCCGCGATCTGGAGGCTGCGCGCCTCATCTGGAAGAAGGCGGAGGAGATTCTGGGCGAGCGATTTCTTCCCACCGAAGCGACTCCGCCTTGAGCCGGGCCTGGCTGCCCGAGGAACCCAGGGCGCGCATCCTGTATTGCTGCTGGTAGACGAAGACGCGCTCCCCTTTCCCTCAGAATGTTCTGCCACCCCGCCATGAGCAACTCCAACCCCGTCCAGGCGGCCATTCGCGACTACTACGGCCGCGTACTCGAGTCCAGCGGCGACCTGAAGACCGGGGCGTGCTGCTCCGCCGAGCAGCTTCCGCAGCACGTCCGGACCATCGCCCAGGACGTGCATCCCGAGATCCGGGACCGTTTCTACGGCTGCGGCGCTCCCTTCCCGGAAGCGCTCCGCGGCCTCACCGTCCTGGATCTGGGATGTGGCACGGGCCGGGACAGCTACATCTTTTCCAGGCTGGTGGGCAAGGAGGGCCGGGTCATCGGCGTAGACATGACCGAGGAGCAGCTCGAGGTGGCCCGCCGGCACCGGGACTGGCACGCCGACCGGTTCGGATACGACCGGTCCAACGTGGAGTTCAGGAAGGGATACATGGAGGACCTGGCCTCGCTGGGCCTGGCCGACGACTCCGTGGACCTGGTGGTGTCGAACTGCGTCTTCAACCTCTCCCCCGACAAGCACCGGCTCTTCAGCGAGATCTTCCGGGTCCTGAAGCCCGGAGGCGAACTCCACTTTTCAGACGTCTTCGCCGATCGTCGGGTCCCTGCGCACCTGCGCGACGACCCCACCCTGAGGGGAGAGTGTCTTGGCGGCGCCATGTACACCGAGGACTTTCGCAGGCTGATGGCGGAGCTGGGGTGTCCCGATGTCCGGCAGACATCCAGGTCTCCAGTAGACCTCCTGGACCCGGAGGTGGAATCCGCCATTGGAATGGTGCGCTTTACCTCTCGGACCCTCAGGGTTTTCAAGGTGAGCCTGGAAGACCGCTGCGAGGACTACGGCCAGTTGGCTACCTACCGAGGCACCATTGAGGGCCATCCCCACCGTCTCCAGCTTGACGACCACCACCTCCTGGAGACCGGCCGTCCCCTGAGGGTATGTGGAAACACCGCCGCCATGCTCTCCGAGACCCGATACCAGGCGCACGTACGGGTCGAAGGGGATCGCTCCGTCCACTTCGGGCTCTTCGACTGTGGCCCGGGGCAGGACGAGGCTGGACGCCAGGAACCGGACGCCGCGTGTTGCTGATCGGGCATCCCCTGTCCACACGGGAACGCGGACGCGGCTCCTATTCCCTGGAGGCTCCCGGCGAGGAATAGCCCTCCTCCTTCAGAGATTCCATGATCCGATCCTTGAGCTCGTCCGGCGCCTTCTCGTCGCGGGCGATCCGTGCCACCGCCTCCCGGAACGATCGCTCGAAGACCAGCATGGGGTAACACCGGGCACAGGTCTCCAGGTGCCGTCCCACCCGCTCCTCCATCTCCGGATCCAGCTCGCCGTCCAACCACTCGAAGGTACGAGCCGTGGCCTCCTCACACGGGATCCCTCCGGGGGCACACTCCGTCGGCTCCTCCTGCCTCACCTTGCGCAGCAGACGGCGCAACTCCTCGACCCATTTCATTCGGATTCCCCTCCCACTCCCGTGGCGTCCCCTGAAGCCCTGGTTGGGACGATCCCCTGCTCCGCGGCGTACTCGTAGAGCTGCTTCTGCAGGATTCGGCGCCCGCGAAAGAGTCGGCTCTTCACGGTTCCCACCGGGACCTCCATGATTTCGGATATTTCTTGATACGACATGTCTTCTAGATCTGAGAGCACCACCGCCTCCCGGAATTCGGCGGGGAGCTCATCGATAGCGGCCAGGACCTCGTCGTCCACCACCTGCCGCCAGAACTCACCCTCCGGATCCCGGTCGCGCACCGCCATGAAAACGGTGGCCTCCCGGGAGATCTGGCGGGGGTCCTTGTCGGCCACGTCGGTCACGATCTCGTCGTGCCGCTTCTTTCGCTCTTCTCGTCTGAGGAACAGGTTTCTGCAGATGGTAAACAGCCAGCTCTTGGCCTGGGTTCCCGGCGTGTACTTCTCCCAGTTCTGATAGGCCCGCAGAAAGGTGTCCTGCGTCAGATCCTGGGCCCGGTCCGGGCTCTTGGAGAGTCGAAGGGCGAAGCGGTACACCGCATCCATCAGCGGAAGGGCCTCCTCCTCGAAGCTTCGATCCCGAATCGTTGGGGTGCTCACGAATTGCTCCGGGTCATGGACGAGGCCTCAGCGGGTTGCAACACGGTCTCTGACTCCGGACGACGGTCGGACAACCAAAACCTTCCCTGCCCTTCGAACGAAAGAGCGGGCGCACCGACAGGGGATACCGTACCGAACCCCCGTGGCCCATACAAGCGGTCCCGGAACCCACCCCGGCACTCTCGGCTTCTCCACATAGAAGTCGGGCGCCTACAGGTCTCAAACCTCTGCCGGTTGGGGCTTGGGAGCTTCACCCTTCCGATCAAGCACCAGCGTCTCCTGATCGCGAAAGGCTATCAGGGCCAGGCATCCCGCCGCTACGATGAGTGAGGGAAAGAAGAGGACATTGGTCCCCTCCAGGACCCACCCCCAAGGATCCACGATGGATCGCCAGACCGCCAGGAGTGAGCCCAGGTTGATGAGAAAGATCACCGGATCCACGAATCGACGGAAGAGCCCCACCAGTGCCAGTCCGGAAACCGCCACCTGTGCCACCCCCAGCAGGGGCATCAGTGACGGAATGCTCAACAACCCGAAATAGAAGCCGTCCGAGACCTGAATGGCATGCTCGGTCGCCACGATCTTGTCCACCCCCCAGATCAACACCAGGAGTGCAATGGAAATGCGCAGCAGAAACAGAGACAGGGCCTTCATGGACTCTCCATCAGTGGAATTCGAGTGTGGTCGCCACCCGACTCAATCCTCATCCACCGTCGAGAGTTCCAGGAGGCTGCCATGAACTGGATTCGCGTCATCCACGAGGACGAAGCCGAGGGAGAGCTGGCCGACGTCTACCAGCAGATCGCGAAGAAGCGCGGAAAACTCTCCAACATCATGCGCATCCAGAGCCTCGCGCCGCAGGCCATGCAGGCACACCTGGACCTCTATCTGGAGGTGATGTTCTCGAAAGGGGGACTCAGCCGTGCGGAACGGGAGCTGGTGGCGGTGGTGGTGTCCATGGAGAACGGGTGCGAGTACTGCACCCTGCACCACGCAGCCGCCCTCGAGGCCTGGTGGAAGGATGCCGACCGGGTGGCACGACTCCGTCGTGACCCGGCCACCGCCGAGTTGTCACCCCGCGAAGCCGCGCTGGTGGAGTACGCCCTGGGCCTCACCCGGGAACCAGCGGCCCTCACCGAAGGAGACCTGGCCCCCCTCCGGTCGGCCGGCCTCACTGACGAGGAAGTCCTGCAGGCGAACATGATCACGGCCTACTTCAACTTCGTAAATCGCATCGCCGAGGGGCTCGGCGTGGAGGCTCCGCCGGAGGAGGTGGAAGGCTACCGCTACTGATGCAGCAGCTCCGGTTTCGTGCGGTCCAGAATCAGTTTCAGCGTCACCAGAAGGAGTACCACCGACGCTGGAATCAGCACCTGGAAGACAGTCATGAACAGCGACGACACCTGAATCCCCAGGATCAGGACGATGGCCGGAGCACAACACGCGCTGCCGGCCAGGAGCGCGGGAAAGCTTGCCAGGATTCCGGTGGAGCGATTGAAGCTGCAGGCCCGCGGCTGCCGGAATGCGATGTAGGTGACGGCCAGGTTCAGACCCACCAGAAGGGCGATCACCGCCCCCATCAAGATGTTCAGCGGCGACAGCAGGATCGTGAGCCCGGGAAGGGTCAGCTGCGCGATGGGTTCGAAGGTGACCGTGCCGGTCCGCTCGAACATCCGGGTCCAGTCGGTCGTCAGGAACTGGAGGCTCCGCCCACCTCGCGAGATATCCTGCAGGGCCACCATGAAGAGGAGGAGGTACACGGCCCCCGACCCCGCCACCAGGCGACGGTGGAGGGGGATCCGCAGGATGGCGGCCAGAGTGGCAAGCGACTTGGACATGTGGATCCCTGACGTGGATCAGGCCGGCTCGACGGCCAGGCGCACCCGCTCTCCCACCCGCGTCGGCGCCGCGACGTACTCGCTCTCCGGATAGAACGCGTGCCAGGCAAAAAAGAAGGCTTCCACCGACACCAGCTTCTCCAGCGGAAGCTCATCGGCCTCGAAGATCCCTCCGTCCATCTCGTACGTGCCGTCGCCCCTGGAGGTCACCTGCGGCGCCGAATCGTCAATGGAATAGATGTAGCCCGTGTCCAGGTCCGGCGCGTACACGGCCAGAAAGCGATCCGTTGACTGCACTTCGTCCCTGACCAGGTCCGACATCACGAAATAGGCGCTGGCCTCGGAGGTGCGGGCCCCCACGACCATCTCCTTTGTGTGGTGACGATCCGAACTGTGCATCAGCGGAAACATGGTTCCGTCCTGCTCGTAGTAGCCACCCAGCGGATTGTACGATCCGTACGGATCCCGGGAGTAGTTGCGCAGATGCCCGGTGTCTTCGCTCAGCACCTTCGTGTCGGGATACTTGGAGCTCCAATGCCCCCAGGTGGTCCAGATCAGGTTCACCTCGGCAAGCGTCTCGTCCTGGTACTCGCCCCGGAGTCCCCGAGCCGTGATCTGCGAGAAGTAGCTCCGGGTCTCGCGGTCAAAGAGCACGACGTTGCTGTTCAGGAGCTGTCCCGAAACCCCGAAAGTGGTTTCGCCTCGTTCGAAGCCCTGGGCTGTGGCGGTCAGGGGACAGTAGGTCACGGCCAGGTTCAGTCCGCCGACCCGGTCGTTGACGATCTCGTGGTGCACCATGATGAGCTGCGGATACGCATGGGCCTCGCCCTCGTGGTAGAAGCCGATGACCTTGTCCCCCGGATCCAGGTCGGCCTCGGAGGCCTCGATGAAGACCGGGTCGTCAATGGCCGGAATCCCATCAGGCGGCGGTCCCCCGGACATCATGAAGTCGGCGTAGTCGTCGATGGCGTCATCCAGCACGTAGCCTGACTCGGCCAGGGGCAGGGTCGGATCCTCACCCTGGCCTGCCTGGGTGGCCAGACCGTAGACGGCCAGCGAAAGGGCCGTGACGGCGACGGCAAGTCTGTGGAACCAACGCATTGGTGAACCTCCCCGGTCGGGATGCGGAGGAAGGGCCGGTCCGGAGGTCGGAGTGGGGCCCGAAACGGAACTGTTCCTGCGTTGGGCCAACGCACGAGGCCGGGGGAGATGTTCCCCACCAGGACACACGCCGGGACAGGGGCGGCCTTCCTGACCGCTCCCCGGGAACTTTCGGAACACCGCACGGATTCCCCCTACCCAGCGGGAGCCTCCCTCGCCACCCGACTCGACATCGACATTTCCGGGAGCTCGAACATGTCCGGTCCAGTGTCAGCAGGACGCGTTGCCCTTCTTTCCGTCGCTCTGGCGGCCCTGCTTCCGCTGACCGCTTGCTCGGACCTTTTCGGGCCCAGCGGGTCGCAGGCCTTCGTCGAGCTGGAGTGCAGCGTGTCTCGAAGCGCTCTCATGGACGGAGGCCCTCCGCCCGACGGGATCCCCTCTCTTCAGAACCCGCAGTTCGTGGGCCCCGATTCGCCCGAGGCCGACTATCTCCGGGACCGGGACCGGGTCATCGGCATCGTCGTGGACGGTGAGGCGTGGGCCATCCCCCACAACATCGGGTGGTGGCACGAAATCGTGAACATGGACTTCGACTCGGGCGCCCAGCTCGCCGTCACCTACTGTCCACTCACCGGCTCCAGCCTGGTCTTCGACCGGGAGGCGGTGGGCGGCGCCACCTTCGGGGTCTCCGGGCTCCTCTTCCAGAACAACCTCATTCTCTTTGACCGCAACGACCCCGCGTCACTCTGGTTTCAGATGGACCGACAGGCCCGGTGCGGCAACGCCGACGGGACCCGTCTCGCCATGTACCCCTCCATGGAGACGACCTGGTTCGGGTGGAGGAGCCTGCACCCTGAAACCCGGGTCGTGGGCAGCGCCACCGGGATCGACCGGGACTACGAGGACAACCCCTACGGAAACTACGAACGCACAGACGAACTCCTCTTCGGCCAGCCCAACGTGGACACCCGTCGCTTTGTGAAGGAGCGGACCCTGGGCGTGCCCGAGGATGACGGCCAAAACGCCCTGGTCGTGCCCTTCGGCGAGCTGGAAGACGCGGAGGACGGAGTGGTGGCCGTGGCCCGGGGGGACGCCCGGGGAGCTCCCGTGGTCATCTTCTGGGATGAACGGGTCCAGGGAGCCATGGCCTTCCGCCCCGTGTCGCAAGGCACCAACTTGACCTTCAGTGTCGAGGGCGACCGGATCGTGGACCAGGAGACGGGCTCGTCCTGGCGGGTGGACGGGGTGGCGGAGGAGGGTCCCCTCGCCGGCCAACGACTCGAAGCCATTCCCGAGGCCTATGTAGCCTTCTGGTTCGCCTGGATCGCATTCCATCCCGCCGCCGAGATGTGGGAGGGCGCATGAGGCGGCGCCGGTGGCACACCTCACCGGATCGGATCCTTCGACAGGCACACCTCCACATTGCACTCCCACTCCTCCTGGCCCCCCTCCTCCTCCCCACCGGCGGGCACGCCCAGTGGCTGTCCCCCCCCGGAGAAGGTTGGGTCGACGTCCAGGCCATCTACCACGACACCGACGAGACCTTCGACCATACCGGCGACCGCAGAACTATTTTCGCCGACGGCCGGGCCATTACCCGTTCCGTGTTCGTCACCGGAAGTGTCGGGGTGTGGGAAGGGATCGACGTCTGGGTGCAGGTGCCCTTCCACCGTCTCCGGTTCGACGACGCCGGCGGGGAGCGAGCCAGCTCGGGACTGGGGGACCCCAGGGGCTTCGTGCGGGTCGGCCCCGCCCTCTTCGGGCTCCCCGAATGGCCCGTGGCGCTGAGGGGGGGAGTGAAGCTGGACGGGGGCAGCTTCGACGTGGACGCCGAGGTGATCCCCCTGGGCGAAGGACAGCGCGACTGGGAGATCCTCCTGGAGTTGGGCCAATCCTTCCACCCCCTTCCCCTCTGGACCCTGGGGTGGATCGGGCATCGCTGGCGACTCGCGAATGTGGATGCCCGCAGGGAGCCCGGTGACGAGCTCTTCTGGTGGTGGACCGTGGGCGGCGAACTGGGACCGGTGGGCTGGAAGGCCTCGGTGGAAGGCCTCTCAGGGGGCACCTGGACCATCGAAGGTCTACAGATATCCCGCGCCCGCCGCCACCTTCACCAGGTGTTCGTGGACCTGGACTACCCCGTGGGTCCGGGAAGGCTGAGTCTGGGAATACGAACACCCGTCGCCGGCCAGAACCTTCCGGCCGGCACGGCCTTCACCTCGGGCTACTTCCTTCGCTGGGGCGGAGGCTGAGTCACCCGATGTCCTCCACATACCGGGTGGCCCACGCCCCCAGAACGGTGCCCACGTACCCGGAGTCGTCCTCGTCCAGCAGGAGGTGGTCGGCCTCATCCAGCGACACGAAGCTCTTGGGGTGGCGAGCCGCCTTGTAGATCAGGGCTGCGTTCTCGATTCCCACCGTCGTGTCCACCGGCGAATGGAAGATCATCAGGGGACGGCCCAGCGCACCGATGGATCGCTCCATCTTGTGGGTCGCCAGGTCATCCACGAAGTCCCGACTCAGGGTGAAGCTCCGCCCCGCCAACCTCACCTCGGCCTCGCCCCGGGCCTCGATCTCCCCAATGGACTCGCTGAACAGGTGCGTGACGTGCTGCGGATCGAAGGGAGCCCCGATGGTGGCCACCGCCCGCACCGAGTCGATCCGGTGGGTCGCCTGCAACACCGCCGCTCCACCCAGGGAGTGGCCCACCAGGATCGCCGGGGCCTCGAACTCCTCCTCCAGGAAGGTGGCGGCGGCTACCAGGTCGTGGATGTTGGACGAGAAGGTGGTATCCGAGAAGTCACCCTCGCTCTCGCCCAGGCCCGTGAAGTCGAACCGGAGCACCGCGATGCCCTGTCGGGTCAGTGCCCGACTGATGTTCACCACCGCCTTCAGATCCTTCGAGCAGGTAAAGCAGTGGGCAAAGACGGCGTACGCCGCGGGCTCGTCCGACTCGGGCAGGCTCATGAGCGCTCTCAGCTCGTCGCCGTGAGCGCCCCGAAAAGCCACTCTCTGATTTTGCATCGGTGAGGTTACGGCCTTTTAGAAGGTCACGATCTCGTAGCCGTCGGCCACCCGACGCCGCAGGCTGGGGTGCCCCTCGAACTCGCTCAGGAAGGAAATGCCCGCCGCCCGCACCTCCTCCTTCACGTCGAAGGCGCCGGCGCAGAACTCGCACGCCCCGGCCACCCGGTCCTTCACACCCTGAAAGACCCCATGGAGCTTGTGCTCCGGATTCTCCAGCTCCGGGATCCACGCCACCGCGGCCCCGTCGAAGACGAGTTCCACGTCGTCTCCCGCCTCCTTCGCCTCCTTGACCAGCGAGAGTCCATTCAGCACCCGCGCCAGGTCGGAATGCTGCTCGGTGCCTGCCAGGATTACCACTGAGAGCTTCGCCATCTGAGTTCGTCCTCCTCTGAATGTGATGATTCGACTATCTCGTCGTGTGTCTCGAAGGGCCACCCCTTTGAAGACACGATGAGCCCGGGAGGTTCCCGAGCGTCCGCTCCCCCGCGGGCTTCTCGGTCCGGATACGCTCCGTCCGGGAACCCTTCCGGCATCTCACCGCATTCCCACGGTCGAAGCACAGAACCGATAGCTCTACTGATCCACGACAATCGGAGGCAAACCCATGTCCCAGCTCACCCCCCTCGCACGCCATGCCCACTGGGCGCTGCGCGTGGCTTTAGCCAGCGTCTTTCTCTATCACGGCCTGGACAAGTTCGGCAACCTGGGAGGATTCGCCGAGATGACCGGACTGCCGGTGGCCGTAGCCCTCCTGGTAGCCCTGGCCGAAGCCGGTGGCGGCCTCCTGGTCTTCCTGGGCGGATTCCTGAAGGACTGGATGACTCGCCTGGGCGCCCTGGCCATCATTCCAGTCATGCTCGGCGCCATCTTCATGGTCCACTGGGGCCAGTGGAGCTTCATGGCCACGGAGACTCATCCCATGGGGGGCATGGAGTTCCAGGTCACCCTCCTGCTCATCGCCGTCTACCTGGCCATCAAGGGGAATGGGGTGAATCAGCCAGGTGAAGCGGGACGGGCCGTCCGGCAGGAGGTGGAGGCGGCTCCCCAGACGGCGTGATGACACCGCGGTCCCGGCGCCGGGCCGATGGAGCACTCGCCCCCGCAGGTGTGTAGATGTGTAGAGACATGTCGCACCAACATCCACATCAGATCCCCTCGCGAGGCCCGGACTCCAGCCGGGAGGAGTCCGGCCGTCCGAACGGGTCCGGCCCCTCTGCCATGAAGGGCGGGGGGTCGCCATGCCTGGTCTTCGCCTACGGGTCGAACCTCTTCGAGGCCCGCATGGTGGCGCGGATCCCTTCGGCCCGGGTCCTGGGCCCCGCGGTCCTCCCAGGCCACGATCTCCGCTTCCACATGCGCTCCACCGACGGCTCGGGAAAGGCCGACGCCCACTTCACCAATGCTCCCATCCACCAGGTAGCCGGCGTCGTGTACCGGATCGAACCGGGCGAGCTGTCGGTTCTGGACCACTACGAAGGCGGCTACATCCGGCGCCTGCACCCCTTCCGCCTGCAGGGCCGAACAAACGGGCAGCCAACACCGGCCTGGACCTATCACGCCCGGCCCGAGCGCATCGATCCCCGCCTGCGTCCCTTCGACTGGTACCACCGCTTCGTGGTGGAAGGAGCCCGAAGCCACCGCATCGCCCCGGATCACGTGCAGCGCCTCCAGCAGGTCCAGGTGATCCGAACTGGTGGCGGGGCCCCTCACCCCCTTCTCTGATCAGACAAGGGCTCGGGGGGTTCGGACTCGGGTCACCCCCCGGCGATGGCCCCCACCACCCTGAGGGGCTCCTCGCCGGCCACCACCCGGGCTGGAAGGGGCGCGTCAGGGGATTCATGCGACAGATCGCGTCCACAGGCAAACAGCCGCACGTAGGCCCGGCGGCCGTCGGCTCCGTGCTCCCGCACCGTGCCCTTCAGGACCGGATATTCCGCCTCCAGGGCGTCCAGCACCTCGGCCAGGGTTGCGGTGTCGTTCACCCTGAGGCGCACCTCGGCGGATACCCCTGCCAGTCGCTGCAGATGGGCCGGAAGCGATACCCTCACCGTGGTCACGGGATCGACTGCACCTCCACTGAGAGGATCCGAGGCAGGTGCTCTGCGATGGGCGTCCAGCTCTCGCCCTCATCCGCCGAGGCGAAGAGCGTGCCCCCGGTGGTCCCCATGTAGAGCCCGCACGGCTCCATGGCATCGATGGCCAGGGCGTCGCGGAGCACGTTCTGGAAGCAGTCCCCCTGGGGAAGACCGCGGGTGAGCGCTTCCCACTCCCCTCCGCCGGTCCGACTCCGATGCACCTGCAGCTTGCCCTCCGGCGGATAGTGTTCGGAGTCACTCAAGATCGGGACCACGTAGATCGTCTCGGGCTCATGGGGATGCACCACGATTGGAAAGCCGAAGTCGGAGGGAAGGTTGCCGCTGACTTCCGTCCACCTGGCGCCGGCGTCGTCGGTGCGGCATACGTCCCAGTGCTTCTGCATGAAGACCGTGTCGGGCCGGGACGGGTGCATGGCAAGCTTGTGGACACAGTGCCCCACCTCCGCCTCCGGGTCGGGAAGGAACTCCGAACGCAGCCCTCCGGTGGCCACCTCCCACGAGCCTCCTCCGTCGTCGGTACGGAAGGCCCCGGCCGCTGAGATCGCCACGTACATCCGGTCCTCGTCCGCGGGGTCGATGAGAATGGTGTGAAGACACAACCCGCCTGCCCCCGGCTGCCAGGTCCTCCCGGTGGAGTGCTGCCGGAGCGCCTCCACCTCGTCCCACGTTCGACCCCCGTCGGCAGACCGGAAGAGAGCGGCGTCTTCCACGCCGGCAAAAACGAGATCCGGATCGGAAGGGGAGGGCTGAAGGTGCCAGACCCGCTTGAAGTCCCACGGATGGGCCGTGCCGTCGTACCACTGGTGGGTGCCCGGCTCCCCCCTGTACCGAAAGTCGTTGCCCACCGGCTGCCAGCTCCGGCCCCCGTCGTCGGAACGCTGGATCACCTGCCCGTGCCAGTCCGTCCAGGGAGCGGCATAGAGCCGGTCCGGATCGGTGGCGGCCCCCTGCATGTGCATCACGACCCAGCCGCCGAAGTGCGGGCCTTCAATCTGCCACTCGCGCCGAGCGGCATCGGAAGTGAAAATGAAGGCACCCTTCTTGGTTCCTACCAGCACGCGAACCTGGGACATATCGGCCTCCCGGCCTTCGGTTGAGACTCAACCACATTGTGGGAGTATATTCACCGAGCCTGGAAGTCAAGCCAGGATCCTGGCCCCCGCCCAGGAACCAAGCCGTCCAGGGTCCGGTATCCCACGGGACCGGACGCTGCTGCGCGCCGTGCCGCCTTCACCGACTTGGATACAGCCCCCGAACAAGCCCCACAGCCAGGAGACTCCCCATGTTCCGCGCCCTGATCTCGGTGGTAGCCGCGTGGCTGGCCCGCAGCCGGGCCCTGACGGCCATCCTGGGCTTCGTCGGATTCATGCTGATGCTGGGGGGAGTGCTGGTGGGAGGAGGGCTGGTGCTCCTGAGCCGGGCCCGCCGCGCTCGAAGGCTTCAGGAGTCCGATGCGCCGACCTCCGACTGACTCTCCCGCGGCAAGCCAGGCCAGGGCCGATCTAGCGCCGGGCCGGATGCAAGTTCTCGGCGTGACCACGGAGCTTCGTGGTGGATGAGCTCATGGAGCGGGGCCTGGAGTTCCTGTTCGGGCTCTCCGAGATCACGGTGTACCTCCTCATCGGCATCCTCTGCTGGGCCGAGGCGGCCTTCTTTCTGGGCTTTGTCACCCCGGGCGAGATCGCGGTGGCCACAGGTGGAGTCCTGGCTTCCCGCGGCCCCTTCTCCCTGGAGTGGCTCATCGCGGCCGCCACGTTGGGGACCGTAGCCGGCAACACCACGGGCTACTGGATGGGTCGGATATGGGGCAGCCGACTCCTGACGTGGCGCCCCCTCGAGCGGATCCTGGGTGGACCCATCGAACGGTCCACCGCTTTCCTGCAGAAGCGGGGCGAGTGGGCCATCGTCCTGAGTCGACTCACCACCGTGACCCGCATCACCGTCCCCTTTATGGTGGGGGCGTCCGGCCTCCGCTACCGGCGGTTTCTCGCCTTCGACATCCCCACCGCCGCCGCATGGGCCGCCGCCTGGGTCATGCTGGGATTCCTGCTGGGCGAGTCGTGGACGGTCCTGGTGGACCGGGCCGGGGAGGCGGCGTTCCTGGTGTTGATTCTCGCGGCGGCGGCGTTGGTCATCCGGTGGGTGGCAGCACGGGTGGCGGCCAACCAGCGCAGGATCCGCGCCGCCGGCCGACTCCTCCTGGCCGTGACCGGCTTGCAGGCGCTGGCTCGCCGCCTGACGCCCGCCGTCCTCTGGCTCGGGCGCCGCTTCGATCCGCGCCTGGCCCGGGGCCTGAACCTCACGCTGGGCTTCGTCGTCCTGGTGGCGGCGGTAGGCAGCATCGGGCTCGTCCTGAGCCAGACCCGGGCGGTGTGGGGTCTGGCCCTCATCGACTTCCCCGTCCTGGAGTGGATGGGGGCTACCCGAACCGACGAGGCCGTCCGGATCGCACGAGGGGGCCTGCAGGCCTTCCACTGGCCTGGATTTCTCCTCCTGGCCCTTCCCGTGGTGGCCGTCCTGGCCTGGCGGGTGGGAGGCTGGGCAGCTCTCCGGGCCGCGGTAGGCATGGTGGGCGCCGGCCTGGGGGCCTACGGCCTGGATCGATTCGTCCTTGAGGGCGTGGTGCCCCGGGCCGAGTTCCCCTCGGTGCCGGTCTCGGTGGCCGCCGCTCTCCTGGTTCACCTCACGGTGGCCGCCGGCCAGCGGGCCGGCTGGGTCCCGGGGGTCACCGTCGCCGCCATGATGACCTTCGTGCTCTTCACCGTCGCGCTGGGGGCGGTGGTGGCGGGGTGGGCGGCACCCTCCGGCATTGCCCTGGGAATGGCACTGGGGATGGCATGGGCCACCACCCTGGAGCTTCAGAGGATCATCTTCGGCCAGGGCGGCCCCGCAGCGCCGCCGGAGCACCCGGTCTCCGCCTCCCCGGATCCGACGCCCGTTTCCTGAGCCAACGGAGCGCTCCGCTTGCCCGCCCGGGGGTCCAGCCCCACCTTCACCCACGCTCGGCCCTCGCCGGAGCGCACAGTACCGCATCCACCCACCGCAGCACCACGAGGACCTCGATGAGCCCAACTCGCCACTGCTCCCTGACGCTCCTTCTTTGGGCCACCCTGCCCGTGGTGCTCCTGGCCCTCCCGTTCCAGGGACTCGCCCAGGCACCCGGGACCGCGGCAGGCCCGGAGGCGGCCCCTTCCGAGCTCCTCCAGACACTCCTGGCTCCGCCCTTCCCCTACGGGATGAGGGCGGCGCCGCAGGGAGGGACCGTGGCCTGGATCCAGAACGACCGGGGCGTGCGCAACATCTGGGTCGCCGAGGCGCCGGAGTACGAGGGCCGGCCGCTCACCTCCTACCAGCGCGACGACGGCCAGGAGCTGAGCCTCGCTGCCTGGACTCCGGACGGGGGCACCCTCCTCTACGTACGGGGCGGCGCCCCCAACCGGCAGGGCGAGCACCCCAACCCCGAGAGCGATCCGGAGGGCGTGGAGCGGGCCATGTGGAAGATTTCCCTGGACGAGGGAGACCCGGTGCGTGTGGGAGAGATGACGAACGCCAGCGTGGCCCCCGACGGTTCGGGCTTCGCCTTCACCCGGGGGGGAGACATCTGGTTCCAGCCACTGGACGGCGACGACGCCCGACGTCTGGCCACCGTCCGGGGCGGCCCCGGCTCCCTCACCTGGTCTCCTGACGGAGAGCGACTGGCCTTCACCAGCAGCCGGGGCAGTCACGCCTTCGTCGGCGTCCTGGACCTGGCCGAACAAAGCATCCGATGGATGGACCCCGACGTGGACACGGACCGAAATCCCGTCTGGTCGCCGGAGGGAGACCGCGTCGCCTTCATCCGGATCGCCGCCTCGTCCGAGTTCACCCTCTTCCGGGCCGCCCGGGAGGCCCATCCCTGGTCCATCCGGGTGGCCGACGTGGAAACGGGCCGCTCCACCGAAATCTGGCGGGCCCGTGAAGGGGTGGGCAGCCGCTTCTACGGGGTGAACGCCCCGAACCAGATCCTCTGGGGCCAGGGCGACCACCTGGTCTTCCCCTGGGAAGGCACCGGTTGGGTCCTCCTGTACTCCATTCCCGCCGACGGGGGCGAGGCCCGTCTCCTCACCCCGGGCGAGTTCGAGGTGGCCGACGCCGTCCTCTCTCCTGACCGGAGCCACGT
This sequence comes from Gemmatimonadota bacterium, assembly GCA_007132965.1. Classification (GTDB taxonomy): domain Bacteria; phylum Gemmatimonadota; class Gemmatimonadetes; order Longimicrobiales; family Gaopeijiaceae; genus PWLA01. The sequence continues at coordinate 15,831 of SLNQ01000282.1, forward strand.
CATCCTCAGCTCGAACCAGGGCGACATCGACCGTCGGCACCTCTGGCGGGTGCCGGTGGACGGCGGCCCTCCCGAGCTCCTCACCGCCGGGGAGGGGATCGAGTGGGAGCCCACCCCGCTCAGTGACGGCGGCCTGGCCTTCCTGCGCTCGGGCGCCCGGACCCCGGCCCACGCCGCCATCCTGGGTCCTGACCAGGTCTCGGCGGGCGGGGTGGACCGGGCCCGGACCCTGGTGCAGGACGGAGCTCGCGGCGGCATCCCCGAGGGCTTCCCCACCGACCGACTCGTGACCCCCCGGGCGGTGACGGTGACGGCCGCCGACGGCATGGAGGTCCCGGCCCAGCTCTTCCTTCCCCCCGACCTGGCCCCAGGCCAGCGCAGGCCCGCCATCGCCTTCTTCCACGGGGGCTCACGTCGCCAGATGCTCCTGGGCTTCCACGACCGGATGTACTATCACCACGCCTACGCCCTGAACCAGTACCTGGCGCTGGAGGGCTACGTGGTGCTGTCGGTGAATTTCCGCAGCGGCACCGGCTACGGGATGGAGTTTCGAGAGGCGCTGGACTACGGCGCCGGGGGCGCCAGCGAGTTCCGGGACGTGGTGGGCACCGGCCTCTACCTGAAGGGGCGCGACGACGTGGACCCGGAGCGGATCGGGCTGTGGGGAGGATCGTACGGGGGGTATCTCACCGCCATGGGCCTCGCCCGGGCCTCCGATCTCTTCGCCGCCGGGGTGGACATTCACGGGGTCCACGACTGGAACGTGGGCATCGCCACCTTCCGCCCCGACTACTCGCCCCTGGACGATCCGGAAGCCGGACGCATCGCCTTCGAGTCCTCGCCCATGGCCACCCTTGACGACTGGCGCTCCCCCGTCCTGCTGATCCACGGAGACGACGACCGCAACGTCCGGTTCCTGGAGACGGTGAATCTGGTGGAGGAGCTCCGGAAGCGGGACGTGCACACCGAAACGGTGGTCTTCCCCGACGAGGTGCATTCCTTTCTGCTGCATCGCAACTGGCTGGAGGCGTACGGCGCCACCGCCGATTTCTTCCAGCGGATGCTGGGAGGACGATAGCGAGCGTCCGAGATCTCAGACTTCCGGAACCAGGAGCACGGGAGATCGGATCCTGCCAAGCACGTCCCGGGTCACACTCCCCAGGACAGCACGCCGGAGGGACCCCATACCCCGCGTGCCCATGACCACGAGGGGCTCGTCCTCCCCCGCGGCGGCCGCGACGATGGCGTCGGCGGGACCCTCTTCGGCGTATCGGGTCTCCACCGTCGGCCATCCCGCCTCTCGAAGCTGGGCCGCGAGGGTCTCCATGGGAGCGGTGTCGCCGTTGGCCGTCCCCCCTTCGCCACCTGGCAGGGCATGGAGAAGAATGACCGCGCGTCCGCCAGCCTCGCCGGCCAGGGCGGCGGTCACCGACGCCGCACGCTCTGCCGCTTCTGAGAAGTCCGTGGCCAGAATGACGGGCCCATCCATGGCACAGCAGGGAGCGGCGAGGGGGGCATCATCGCCCGATCCATCGGGCTCGATGGGGAGGTAAAGCACGGGGATCTCCGTCTCCTCCAGGACCTGGAGGGTCACACTTCCCACGAAGGCCTCACGAGCCCGACTCCGGCTCCGGGATCCCATCAGTATGAGAGAGGCGCCCACCTCGTTCGCTGCAAGCAAAATCTCCCGCCGAGGGTTTCCCGGCCGGACCGCGGTCTCCACCTCGGGGCCCTGCTCGCGAAGATTCCGTGCCATCTCCTCGAGCCGGTCACGGTACTCGTCCAGGTGGGCTACCGCGCCGGCCATCGGATAATCCACCGGCGCCACACGAAGGAGGGTGAGGCGTCGGGTTCCCAGGCTCTTGAGGCGATGGGCGCACCCGGTGAGCACGTCACCAGCCGGTCCGAGGGCCACCGCCACCAGGGCATGCTCGAACATCAGCCCGCCTCCGGTTCCAGGGACACAGGCTCGACGTCACCGGGGAAACTGTCCCGGGTCACGTTGGCGATCTTCACCAGCAGGAGCATCACGGGCACTTCCACCAGCACCCCCACCACGGTGGCCAGCGCCGCCCCGGAGTTCAGGCCGAAGAGAACGATGGCCGCCGCCACGGCGAGCTCGAAGAAGTTGCTCGCGCCAATGAGGGCCGCCGGAGCCGCTACCGAGTGCTTCACCTTCCAGAGCCGCGCCCAGCCGTAGGCGACGGCAAAGATGAAGAAGGTCTGAATGGTGAGAGGAACGGCGATGAGCCCGATGTGGAGGGGGTTGTTCAGGATCACCTCGCCCTGGAAGGAGAAGAGGAGAACCAGGGTGAGCAACAGTCCGATCATCGTCACCGGCCCCAGGCTCTTCAGAAACACACCGTCAAACCACTCAACGCCCTTCCTCCGGATGAGCTCTCGTCGGACGAGTACCCCCGCCACCAGGGGGATCACGATGTAGAGCACCACCGAAAGAAACACCGTGTCGTAGGGCACGGTGATGTCGCCCAACCCCAGGAGAAGGAGGACGATCGGAGCGAAAGCGAAGAGCATGATCAGGTCATTCAGCGCCACCTGCACCAACGTGTAGGCCGCATCTCCCCGGGTCAGGTAGCTCCAGACGAAGACCATGGCGGTGCAGGGTGCCGCCCCCAGCAAGATCGCTCCAGCCACGTATTCCCGCGCCAGGCCCGCCTCGATGAAGGGCGCGAAGACGACCTGGAGAAAGAGCCAGGCAAAGAAGAACATGGTGAACGGCTTGATGAGCCAGTTGGTCACCAGGGTGATGGTGATCCCCCGGGGCTGCCTGCGGACATCCAGAATGCTCCCGAAGTCGATCTGGACCATCATGGGAAAGATCATGGCCCAGATCAGGACCGCTACCGGAAGGTTCACCTGAGCTACGGTGAAGCGGGAGAGGGTTTCGGGGACGGCCGGGAGGAACTGGCCCAGGACCACGCCTGCCACGATGCACAGCGCGACCCAGACCGTCAGGTAGCGACCGAAGAGTCCCAGGTCCTTCGCTTCGGTCTCCGCCGCCGCCTTCGCCCGAGGTGGCGCAGGTGCTTCTGTGGTCATGGGGGGGCGCGTGGCCGCGTGATGGGGAGGAAGAAGAGAGTGCGAAGCCGGGCAGGGTCAGCCAGGAACGTTTATCGTCGATGGACGATAAAGCAAACGCCGAAGCGCGTAAACCCCGGACCCGGGATACCGCGTTCCCCCCATCGCGAGACAGGCAAAAAATGGCTGGCCAGCCGGCGGCGAGCCCCGTACGTCCCCAACTGTCTACTGGTCTTCAGGCCGGGAGCGTTATCCGCCGGCCTGGGCCTCCCGCGCCTCCTGCACTCCGGTCCGGCCGCTGTCCTCAGCTACTACCTCGGCCAGCGTGGCGTAGTGCTCCCGGGCAACCTGCTCGGCCCCTGCAGCGCTGGCGGCCCGCGCCGCTCCCAGGAGGCTCCGGTAGCGCTTGGGCCACACCGCGAGCCCGTCCTCGTACGCCGCCTGCGCCTCGGCGGGCCTCTCCAGGTCCATGAGGAGGTCGCCCAGCGCCTCGTAGGGCGGCAGGAGTGAGCCCGGCGTCACCGGGTGCTTCTGCACGGTCTGCTCCAAAGCGGCGGCCTCTTCAGTGAGAGCCACCGCCTCTTCGGCGTTCCCGTCCGCCCAGGCGATCCGTCCGTCCAGGATCAGACGATCCACCTCGATGTAGGTGGCGAACGCCTGCTCACCGGCCTCCTGGGCCTGGTTCTGGAGCTCGGCCATCCGGGCCTCCGCGTGCCGGGCCTCGTCCAGCCCCCCCGTCATGACCGCTCCCATACCCCGGGCAAACCAGCTCAGCGCCAGGGGCCACTCGTAGCGATCCCAGTCCAGGTAGTCGGGCTGGCCGGGCTCGAGCTGGGCGGCCTCCTCCCAGTCCCTGCGCTCAATGGCATAACGCGCCGGCATGATGGCCAGGTGGAAGGCCGACACGAAGTCCTCCTGGTAGGGCTCGGTTGAGAGGGCCTCGTCCAGCACCTCCCGAGCCCGGTCGTCCTCCCCTCGCTGCAGGTAGCCGTAGAGCTTGTAGTCCAGGCCGTGCACATGGTGGATCGACACGTAGCCGTTGGCCGGGTGCTGAAGCGCCGCTTCGGCCGAACGCCGGTTCCACTCGATGACCTCGGGCCAGTCGCCCAGGCGCACGTAGATGTGGCTGGGCATGTGAAGGGCGTGGGGCACCGCGGGCGCCACCTCACCGTAGGTGGCCACCACCTCCAGGTTCTCCTGGGCCCGGCCGGTGGCGTCATCGGCGTGGATCGTGTAGTGGATGGCTCCCGGGTGAAGGGGCTCCTCGTCGTGCACCTGGGTCAGAACGTCCGCCGCCCGTGCGTTGTAGGCCAGCTGGTCGTCGGCCACCTGGCCGGCGGCCAGGAGCGCTAGACCGTAGAACGCGGCCACGTCCAGGTCATCGGGGTGCTCCTGGTAGGCCTCCTCCATGGCCTCGGCCCACCGCTCAATGCGGGGCCACCACTCGTCTGATTCCGGGTTCTCCCAGAACGCCTCCACCGCTTCCACGAGAGCCTCCTCCCGGGCGGTCTCGGGTTCCAGCGCCCGAGCCTGCTGAATCGCGTTCCAGCCCCGCTCCCGGGTCTCCAGGTCGGGTCGACCGGGCCAGAGGGGCTGAAAGAGGGTCTTGGCGATCCCCCAGTGAGCCATGGCGCAGTCGGGATGGGCGGCCGTGATCCCCTGGAAGAGGCCCCGGGACTCCTCGTACATCATGTGGTGGAGGAGGGCCAGAGCCTGATCGAAGTCTTCCCGGGCCTCCTCGGCGCAGGCGACCCGGAAGTCCACGACCCCCAGATCATCGCCGGCGACGTGGTGACGGACCGCGTCCTCATCCGTGTCATACCCGGCGGCGGGCGGCGCCTCGTCAGGGGTCCCGCAGGCCGCCAGCAGCAGAACAGCAGCGATCAGCAGTCTCATGGCCAAATTCCTCCGCTGGAGAAACGGTGCGTCCGGTCCAGTCAGAACCAGTCCGGCGGATCCTGCCGGATCCACCTCTGAACTATGATATCCGGGCAGCCAAGACATATGCAAGAGCTTTGAGAGCATCGTCTTGTCTCCTCCCCTCCCGTCTCTCTCCGGCACCTGAGCCCGAAGCGAATTTCAGGGGAGTTCCGGGTATCGTCTACCCTGGGCTTGTCCGTTTCCAGTGCCCCCAAGCACCATTGCCAGAACCGAAGGACCCACAACCGGAAGATCCCCATGGACGCCATCTTCTTCTTTCTGGTCGTCATTGCGGTGTCGATCCTCGTGACCCGAACCGGCACCTCGGCGCTCACCCTCACCGGGCTCTCCCGGGAGTCGGCCCGCTTCCAGGCCCGGTCGGCCTTCTCCGGCGCGGGGTTCACCACGAACGAAGCCGAGGCGGTGGTCAACCATCCGGTCCGGCGCCGCGTGGTGCTCCTCCTCATGCTCCTGGGGAGCGCCGGCCTGGTCACCACCATCGCCACCCTGGTCCTCTCCTTCTCCCGGATCGGCGCCGCCGAGGGACTCCTCCTGCCGGCGATCCTGGCCGGAGGCGTAGCGGTCCTCTGGGCCGTCAGCTCCAGCCGCTGGGTCGACAGGTGGCTGAGCCACCTCATCGAGCTGGCCCTGAACCGGTTCACCGAGCTGGACGTGAGGGACTACTGGCACCTTCTTCACCTTTCTGAGGACTGGAAGGCGACGCCGCTCGCGAGGCCTCCCGAGCCCGACACCAGGCCGTGGTGGATCGGGAGAAGGCCGAGGAGCGGGCGGCGGGTACGCTCCGCTGACCTCCGACGCCCGGGCCGTCACTCCTCCGCGCCTTCAATCTCTTCCGCACCGTCCGTCGGCCCCCCGGCCGGTCGCCGCCAGTCCTCCACGATCTCGGTCCGGGTCTTCACCGCACCTGGAGAGGGAGCGATGACGCCTCCGGTCCGGCGGACGTACTCCCGGGTGAAGGCCGCGCCGAAGAAGACGATGAGGGTGGAGTAGTAGACCCACATGAGGATCGCCACCAGCGAGCCGGCCGCCCCGTAGGCGGAGGCGGGCCCGGCCCGGGTCAGGTAGAACGAGATGAGGTACTGTCCTACCACGAAAAGCACCCCGGTGAGCACGGCACCCCGGAAGACGTGCCCCCAAGAGAGTCGAACGTCCGGCAGGACCTTGAAGATCATACCGAAGAGGAGGATGGCCACCACCAGGGAGACGGATAGATCCAGCCCCGCCGCCAGAAGTTCCGGAACGGGGAGCCACTCGTCGGCAAACCGAACCAGGGCGCTCAGCACCATGGAGGCCAGAAAGGAGACCAGGAGAAGAAAGCCGATGACCAGGACCATGCCGAACGAGATCAGGCGGGTCAGGGCGAAGGAGAGTACCCCGCTCCGGGAAGGCTTCGGGCGCACGTCCCAGATGGAGTTCAGAGCCGCCTGCATCTGGGCGAAGACGGTGGTGGCGCCGAAGAGCAGGACGGCCACCCCCACCAAGGTGGGTACCAACCCCGCCTCTTCGATCCGGACTCTCCGGACCGTCTCTTCCACGATCTGGCCCGCATCGGGGCCCACGACCCGGGCCACCTGACCTGCGATCTCGCCCCGCACGGCCGCCTCGCCAAAGATCACACCGGTCATGGCAATGACGATGATCAACAGCGGCGCCATGGAAAAGAGCGTGTAGAAGGCCAGGGCGCCGGCCAGCTGAAAGGCGTTCTTCGACGTCCAGAGTGAGACGGTGGCCCGCAGGAGGTCCAGAGTCGCCTTCGCGTGCTGCCGAATCACGGGATCTTCTCCTTACCCGACGGGGTGCCGGTAATGAACGGGGATGCGCGTACCCGCGAGGTCCGTTTTCACTCCACCTGCCGGACGCATCTCACCTGGCCGGTCCGGAAATTGCTAAGGTTTACCGGTGTCCGGAGACCGCCTGAAAGCAGACTCCGATCCGCAGCACACCCAACGATCGAGAGCGGGGTCAAGAACCCATGAGTGGACAGTCCGGCAGCACGGATCACGGGGCAACGGCCTCAATCCGGCTCTTCTGGGTCAACCTGGACGAGACGGCAAAAACGGTCGATGACCTGGAAAACAGTCTGGCTCCGGACGAACTGCGACGGGCCAGCCGGCTACGGGAGGCCCGACTCCGATCGCGGTGGATGGCCGCCCGGCGGGCCCTTCGCCATCTCCTTGGTGCCGAGTTGGACCGCGCGCCCGGGAAGGTGCGCCTCCAGACCACCGAGCGGGGAAAGCCCTACCTGGAAGGGGGAGAGCTGGCCTTCAACCTCTCCCACTCGGGACCACACCTCCTCATCGCCCTGGCCCCCGTGGGGCGTGTGGGCGTGGACGTGGAGTGCATCCGTCCCCTGCCGGAGCTGGCGGGGTTGGTGGAACGGCACTTCACGGGAGCCGAAGCCCAGGCCATCCTCTCGGCGGCACGAGACACCCCTTCGGCAGGAGCCCCCAATGGAGCGAGCTCGGCGGCGGACCTGCCGGAAGACGACGAC
>SLNQ01000386.1 GCA_007132965.1 Gemmatimonadota bacterium
ACCGCCGGAGCCAGTTCCCGCTCTTCTACGATCACCTGGTGGAAGGGGGTGGATTTGCCATCAGTGAGGACGCGGGCCAGAAGGCCCAGGGCATAGGCGTCCGGGTGATAGCTGGGCACGCCGGGCCAGGCCAGGGCCAGTTGAGGAAGGCGGGCGAAGTTGTCCTCGTGCATGAGCCGCCGGGAGGCCTCGAGTCGGACCTCCGGGGGAGAGGCGACGTCGGGAAGTTCGCGAGCGGGGATTTCGCCGAAGTAGTGCTCGATCCACTCCCGGGTTTGGTCCACGTCGATGTCGCCCGCCACCACCAGGAGCGCGTTGTTGGGTCCGTACCACTGCTCGTGAAAGGCATGGACATCGTCGAGGGTGGCAGCGTCCAGGTCTTCCAGAGACCCTATGACCTGCCAGCGATACGGATGTCCCTCCGGATAGAGGGCCCGGTCCACCACGTAGTTGAGGTGGCCGTACGGCTGGTTGTCCACGCCCTGACGCTTCTCGTTCTTGACGACCTGCTTCTCCTTGGCCAGAACGTCCTCGGTGACGGTATTGATGAAGAAGCCCACCTTGTCCGATTCGGCCCACAGCGTCTTCTCCAGGGCGTCCCGGGGCACCACCTCGAAGTAGTTGGTCCGGTCCCGGTTCGTGGAGCCGTTGGTGGAGCTCCCGACGCGAGTCATGAGCCGGTCCAGACCTCCTGGTCCTAGATTCTCCGAGTCCAGAAAGAAGAGGTGCTCGAAGAGGTGGGCGAAGCCGGTGCGGCCCTCCACCTCCCGGGCCGATCCCACGTGATAGGTGAGGGCTACTGCCACCACCGGGTCGGAGTGATCAATGTGGAGCACCACCTGGAGGCCGTTGTCGAGGTGGTAGTGTTCGTAGGGCAGGTCGAGGTGGGGAACGCCTGACGGCCCATCGTCAGGGAGGCACCCCAGTGCCAGAAGGGCGAGGATGGGGACGAGGGCCCACTGGAGCTTCGGGGGTGCGTGCCGGAAACTTCCGGCCAAGGGCGAGTTGATCATCCGGAAAGCTACTGCTTCCTGAAGACCACCGGAAGTCAGGGACGTTCTGTGCGGAGTGGAAGTGTGCGGGGCAGGGTGGCAGGCCCTCCGGACAGACGACAGTTGACGGCGCGGCAGAGACTTACTTGCGGTTGCAGGACCGGACCCGTATGTATACGGGGCGTTTTGCAGCTTTGTATCCAGATCTGGGTTCAGATGTCATCATTCCGTACCAGCGAGCTCCATGGTTCTCGCCCCGTTGATTCTCGGGGCCGGTCGTGGGACCGCCACCAGGTCGGAGTCGATGGCTGGTTGCTTTACGCGCCCCGTTCGTCCAACAGGACGGAGGGGTGACGGCTTCGTGCTCCTCCCGCAGGCCGGCCCCCGGCGAGACCGTCTGCGGTGCGCTCCCTCCTCGCCACTGGAGGCATCTCTCCCATGCACCACCCGCTACTGAAGGTCGGCAGACCAGCCGGCGGCTCCATGCGATGGTGTTGGCGGACAACATCGTTGGCCCTCGCGCTGGCGTTCTTTCTCATCCCAACTTCCGCCCTGGCGCAGACCGGAACGGTCACCGGCATGATCCAGAGCGCCGACGGCCAGCCCATGGCCAGCGTCCAGGTTTCCGTCGTGGGGACCAACCTGGGGACTTTTTCCGGAAGTGACGGGGCGTTCACCATCGCCAATGTGCCCGTCGGCGAACAACAGGTGCGGGCGCAACTGATCGGGTATCGCGCCTCCACCCAGACTGTGAACGTACCCGCGGACGGCTCCGTCTCGGTGAACTTCATGCTCCGGGCAAGTGCGGTGGCCCTGGACGAGATCATCGTGACGGGCCGGGGCCTGGGGACTGCTCGCCGCGAGATCGGGAGCTCGGTCGCGCGGATCAATACGGCCGAACTGGAATCGGCTCCCATCACCAGCATGTCCAACTTGCTCCAGTCCCGGTCACCGGGGGTGCACATTCTGCCTTCCGGAGGCCAGCCGGGGCAGGGAAGCCGGATCCTCCTTCGGGGGATCGCCAGCCTCTCCCAGTCCAACACCCCGGTCATCTACGTGGACGGAGTCCGGATGGACAACAGCCCCTACCGGGGAATCCGGACGACGGGTCCCTCGTGGGCCGGATTCGATGACATCAACCCGGCGGACATCGAGAACATCGAGATCGTCCGTGGGGCATCGGCTGCCACCCTCTATGGGACGGAGGCCGCTGCAGGCGTGATCAACATCACCACTCGCCGGGGCATGGAGGGCACGCCCACGTGGCGGCTCCGCTCCGAAGCGGGTCTGAGTCGTGTGCCCGATTCCTACTGGCAGGATTCGGGCTCGGTATTCGCAGACTGGTACGCCCAGAACATGGCGACTACCGGGGACTTCCTGAACAACCAGCTCTCAGTGCGAGGCGGCACGGAATCCATCAACTACTACGCCTCGGGCACCCTTCGCGGGACCGGCGGCATCGAACCCAGTAGCCAGGAGGACTACGGGGCCTTCCGAACGAATCTGGGGATCCAGGCCACCGACGACCTGACGATCCAGATTTCCGGTTCATATACCTCCCGTGAAGTCATGGTCCCTCCACAGGGAAACAACCAGGAAGGCTTTCTGATCAACGGTCTCCTGGGCGGGAGTGACGGATGGTTCACCTCCACCGAGCCGCTGGTGGAGATGGAGATGTTCCAGCGGGGCTATCGGTACACCGCAGGGGTCAACGCCGAGTACCAGGCCACCCCGCGGTGGAGCCATCGCCTCTCCGTGGGGGGGGACTTCTTCAACTCGGACAACACCGAGCTCCTGCCTCCCGAGGTCCTGGACCAGCGGTGGCAGCAGGGGTACGCCGGGAACTACCGGCGGCGGGCCGAGAATCTGAACCTGGACTACAGCACTACGTTCGCCACGGATGTTTCGGCGACACTGCGTTCCACCTCCACGGCCGGGCTACAGTGGTTCAAGTCCGAGTCCGGAATCCAGACCGCGTACGGCGAGGACTTCCCCTTCCGCGGGCTGCGGGTGGTGAGTGCCACCTCTTCCAGCTTTGCCGCGGGTGAGTCACGCTCTGAAGAGAAGATGTTCGGGGCCTTCATGGAGCAGCAGTTCGGTTACAACGACCTGCTCTTCGTGACCGTGGGCCTCCGGGCCGACGGCCATAGCGCCTTCGGCGCCGACGTAGACTTCGAGGTCTACCCCAAGGTGGACGTCTCGTACGTGATTTCCCAGCAGGACTTCTGGAACCCGGACTGGGGTTCGCTCCGGCTCCGTGGGGCGTACGGAACCGCCGGCATGCAGCCCGGTGCCTTCACGGCGGTCCGGACCTACGGTGCGGTCTCCGGCGCCGGCGGATTGCCCGCCGTGGTTCCCAGCAATGTGGGGAATCCGGACCTGAGCCCCGAGGTGAGCCATGAGCTCGAGGTGGGCTTCGATGCCGACATTCTGAACGAGCGACTGGGCATCGAGTTCACTTTCTACGACCAGACGACGAGGGATGCCCTCTACCAGGCCCGCAACATCCCTTCGCAGGGAGTCCTGGGCACCCAGCTAAGGAATGTGGGTGAGGTCCACAACCAGGGGATCGAGCTGGCGCTGAATGCCGCCCTGGTGGATATGCCCGGCTTCCGCTGGGACGCCCGGGCACAGGTCTCCACCAACGAGAACGAGGTTGTGAGCCTCTCAGGTGAGGCCCCCCTCACCGTACGGTGGCGTCAGTTCATCCGCGAAGGCTTCCCCATCGGCGGCTTCTTCGCCAGCAACCACATCATCGAGCACGAGGGCCAGGCGGTGAACAAGCAGGACCTGTGCGCCGACCCGGGCAACTGCACCGACGAGGAGGAGTACATCGGGCCCGCCCAGCCCACGCTCACCCTCCAGTTCGGCAGCGACTTCGCCATCGGGGAGCGGATGAACCTGGGGTTCTTCGTGGATCACCAGGGCGGCCACTACCGACATGACCACACCCTGCGGTGGACCATGGATCCTCGCCGGAATGTGAGCGAGGACCGGGCCCAGCGACACGGGATCACACCGGGACCGGTATCCAACATCTGTCGCAATGCGGCAGAGGGTTCGGTGGATGACGTGATCTGCAATCGGAACTCGCTGCTCTCCCAGGGCGAGTTCGCGGTGCCGGCCGACTTCTGGCGGCTCAGGGAGGTCAGCTTCTCCTACCGGCTCCCGGAGACGGTGCCGCAGCGTATCGGCCTTTCGTCGGCCACGGTCACCCTTGCCGGTCGGAATCTGTGGCGGTCCATGAAGACCCCGCAGCTCGAGCCGGAGGCGAACCTGAACTCGCAATCGACGCTCCAGCGCCACGCCTTCTTCCCCACCCCGGTGCCCCAGCAGTTCATTCTGGGCTTCACCATTGAGCTCTGAGGAGATGACGATGCGAACCGATACGAGAATCATGTCAATCGATCGACTCAGACGACACTTCGTCCTCATGGTGGCCGCCGGTGTGGGAGCGATCCTCCTGGCCGGGTGTGACCTGGGTGTTCTGGACCCCGGTACCATTGAGTATGACGACCTCTTTGAACCCCAGGCCATCCAGCCTCTGGTGATCGGGGCGGAGCGGAACCTGGGCCGCGCCGTCAGCGGTGGAACCAGCCCCCACGGTGGGATCTTCGGGGCTGGCGCGCACCTTACGGATGAGCTGGTCCACTCCGGACAGTGGGTGGGAATCCGTGACTGGAGCAACGCAGTCGTGGTTCCCAACGACGTAGCCGAGACCGTGACCCGCTGGGCCCATGCGCAGAACGCCCGCGTGGCCGCTGAGGATGCGGCGGAGATCATTCGGAATGTGCTGGAGCGTCAGGGCCAGAACCCAGACGCCAGCGTGCCGGTGGCGACTTCATTCCTCTGGGCCGGGTTTTCCAGTCGGGTCCTGGCCGATGCCTTCTGCACCGCTGTCATCGACGGAGGTGAGGAGTTGCCGGTGTCAGCCATGTACCAGCACGCCGAAGGGCACTTCACCGATGTGATCGCCATTGCCGGCGCCGCCGGAGAGAGTCAGCTGGTCACGGCGGCCTACGCAGGCCGGGCTCAGGTGCGGATGATGCTGGGCAACTGGGACGGTGCGGTGGCCGATGCCGGCCAGGTGCCCATCGACTTCGTCCACGACATCCGGATGTCGAGCAACTCCACCACCGAGTACAACGGGTTGAGCGTGGCCTTCCTCGAACACGCACAGTCCACGGTGTGGGGCACCCCCTTCGCCCAGTACGGCACCGACGTATCGAGCGCGGTGGAGACCGATGGCGATCCTCGCGTCACCTTCGCGTCGCGATTGGAGGATGGTTCGGTAGAGATCGGGGGAGACGGCCGCAGGGAGAACTGGCGGCCTCAGAAGTACCCCTCCCGGGACAGCAACCATCCCATCGTGAAGGGCACCGAGATGCGACTCATCGAGGCCGAGGCGGCCCTGGTGGCCGGTGACATCGGTGGGGCCATGAGCGGGGTCAACGCGGTGCGGAGCCATCACGGTCTGGATGACGTGTCCGCCGACTCGCAGAACGAGGCGTGGTATCTGCTCCAGCGTGAACGGGGCATCGAGCTCTGGGTAGAGGGCCGGAGGTTGCCCGACATGCGCCGTTGGGCCGACACCCCGGGATTCGCCGACTTCGACGTGGTCAGGTTGGAGGCTCCGGGTGACCAGCCCATCGAGAACGACGAGGTGCGGAACGTGCTGGACAACCCCATGGGCGAGCTCTGCCTTCCCATCAGCCAGGACGAACGCAACTCGAACCCCAACATCGACCCGTAGGATTTTCGTCGCACCCAGCGCCGAACAGACCGAGCGGGGAGGGGCAGGACGCCCCTCCCCGTTCGTGCGTTGTGGAATCGCTGTCAAAGCTCTGCCTTGACCAGTACCGCAAGGCCCCGTCGCGAAGGTGTACAGAAAATATATACATGACTTGTGCACCTCCCGGGAAGATGCTACGGTAATGGTGCAGTAGCTGTACACACACTGTTTTTTCTGCGTTGCACCGAGCCCGAACGGCGCGGGCATGACCGCCACCGACATTCTGACCTCGAGTGGGGTGATCCACGTCATTTCGTAAAGGGGTGCTGTCCATGCGTATTCTGGTCACTGGCGCGACAGGCTACATCGGTGGACGGCTCGTGCCCCGGCTGCTGGACCAGGGACACGACGTGCGGATTCTGGCTCGGGACCCGCGGCGGATCAGGGGGCGGGAATGGGCTGACCGGGTTGAGGTGGTGCAGGCCGACCTCATGGATCCGACCTCGCTGGAAGGATGCGCCCGGGGGATGGATGCCGCCTACTACCTGGTTCACGCCATGGAAGCCGGCGGCGACTTCGCTCGTCGCGACCGGGAGGCGGCCCTGAACTTCTGCGCCGCCGTCGAGGGACTTCCGCGCCTCGTGTACCTGGGAGGCATCCTGCCGGATACGGGAGAAGGCGAGGAGCCGGCCTCGCAGCATCTTCGGAGCCGTGCCGAGGTGGGTCGCATTTTGCGGGAGCGGCTCCCTGCCACCGAGCTCCGGGCCGGACCCATCATCGGCTCGGGGTCCGCCTCGTTCGAGATGGTACGGTACCTCACGGAACGCCTTCCGGCCATGGTGGCGCCCCGGTGGATCCTGAATCAGGTCCGACCCATCGCCATTCGAGATGTCCTGGCCTACCTGGTGGCCGCTGTGGAGCACGGGGAAGCGCTGGGAGTCGTGGATATTGGAGCTGAGCCCCTTACCTTTCGAGAGATGATGCAGGGGTACGCGGAGGTACGGGGGCTGAAGCGGGTCATCGTGCCGGTGCCCGTGCTCACCCCGTACCTGGCCGGACTCTGGGTCGGGCTGGTCACACCCATCCCGAACAGCATTGCTCTGCCGCTGGTCAAGGGGGTAATTCAGCCGGTGGTGGGCGACGTTCACCGGGGCCGGGAGCTCTTCCCTGACATACAGCCCATTGCTTATGGCCATGCCGTGGGGCTGGCCCTGGAGCGGATCCGAACCGGAGAGGTGCCCACCCGCTGGAGCGGCGCGCTTCGGGACGGAAGCACCTTCGAGTACGAAGATCGGGAAGGCATTGTACAGGAGATTCGTTCCCGCCACGTGAACGCTTCGCCTGAAGTGGTCTTCCGG
>SLNQ01000067.1 GCA_007132965.1 Gemmatimonadota bacterium
GGAACGTCGCGAGGGGGCATCTCGTTTCCGAAGAGGTTGGAGCCGGCCCCCACAACCGAGCCGGTGTTCAGGAGCATTCCGATCCCGGTCTTGACGTGATCTCCCAGGAGTACCCCCGCTTTCAGGAGCCCGGAGTCCACCTCACCCTCACCGGACGGTGCGGGTACCCGAACGGTCCCGTAGGTGTTTTTCAGGTCCGAGTTGGTGGTCATGGCCCCCAGGTTGACCCACCGACCCAGAACGGCGTGTCCCAGGTATCCGTGATGGGCCTTGTTGGAATATCCGTTCACCACCGAGTCGGATATCTCGCCGTGGAGCTTGGTCACCGGTCCGCATGAGACTCGTTCCAGGGTCCCGCCCAGGAGCACCGAGTCCGATCCGATGAAGGCGGGACCGCGGAGTCGGGTGAAGGCGTGCACGCGAACGCCCCGATCCAGGTGGATGGGCCCCTCCCGTGTATCCAGGACGACGTCGGGCTCCACCTCCACGTCCTCGGCTGCGCTCACCGGATGGGGGCCCAGGCGCCTGACGCCGTCCAGCTCCGGGAGCGGATCCACCCCGGGCCCGGCGCCTCCGGGGAAGAGGAGCTCCAGGTCCACGCTCGTGCGGCGTGCGTTCCCGGCCATCAGGCTCCACGGATCAGGGAGAACGCGGCCGGGGAGTTCCACCTGCCGCGGCGGGCCCGGTGGACCCAGGTCCACGGCTTCGGGATCCCTCAGGGCTTCGAGTGACGGGAGGGACGCCGACGCCGGAAGCATCCACCCCACCACCGCTCCGTTGGCCACAAACTGGAGGCCCTCCGGAGGAAGGTCCTTCGGCAGGTCCAGCGACGGGGCTGTCCCTCCGCCCTCCGATAGGGGGGGGACATACCGAGAAAGCAGGATGATCCGTCCTGTGGCCGCCGTCTCGGCAGCTTCTCCCAGCACCGGCGGCGCTCCTGGCTCTTCGAATCCGTAGAGCTCGGGACGGCCCAGGTAGCCCTCCACCGCGAGGCCGGTGGCCCGCTCAATCCGGGAGCGAAGAAGAAGCGCCCCGAAGAGGAGTTCGCCCACGGGACGGGTCAGGGAAAAAGGACGCCAGCCCCGGGCCACGTCGTCCTCGAAGAGGTAGAGACGGCGGATCACGTGTCCTCCTCCTGGCGGGACGTCGTGGAAGACACACCGGGGCGGGGTGCCCGCAGGCGTTCGGGGAGGCGTGCCACCAGCTCCTTCAGGTCCGCTGCTCGCTCCCTGGAGGTGACCAGGGTGACCCCCCCGGAACGCGCGACCACGAGCCCCTCTACGCCGAAGACCACCACGGGCCCGTCTTCGGCCCAGATCACGTTGTCGTCCCCCTCGATCGCCTGAGCGTCCCCTTCCAGCACGTTTCCCCGGTCGTCGCAGGGGCGGGTTCGGGGGAGGGCGTTCCAGTTCCCCACGTCGTCCCAGCGGAAGGTGGCCTCCACCGTCCCCACCCGCCCGCTTCGCTCCAGGACGGCTTCGTCGACGGAAATGGGGGGGACACGCTGAAAGAAGGCATCATCGGCGCCCTGGTCCAGCAGAGGCAGGTGGTCCCCGATCTCCGGCGCATGAAGTCGCACCTCCTCCAGGAAGCGAGCCGCTGTCCAGACGAAGATCCCACTGTTCCAGAGATAGCCCTCGGCGAGATATCGCTGAGCGGTCTCGTGATCGGGCTTCTCCACGAACGCGCCGAGTCGCCAGGCGCGAGGAGCGTCGGCGTCGGCGGGGCCTTCGTCGTCCCAGCTCAGCGGCTCACCGGGCCGGACGTAGCCGTACCCCGTTTCAGGCCGATCCGGAGGTACCGCGATGGTGAACAGGAGGTCGGTTCGGGCCGCCAGCGCCGCCGTCCGACCCAGCAGCTCCAGAAAGGCGTCCCTGGGCTCGATGTAGTGGTCCGAGTGGAGGGAGACCATGACCGCGTCGGGGTTCTCCTTCTGCATGCGGTGGGCGGCCCAGGCCAACACGGGGCCGGTACCCCGAGCCCTGGGCTCGATCCAGAACAGCCCGTCGCTCGGCGGACCCAGTGCGTCCCGAAAGGGCGGGACCAGGTGTGCTCCGGCCAGAATGCGGAGGTGATCGGGCTCCACCAGCTTCAGGGCGCGGTCCACCGTCTCAACAATGAGTGGACGCTTCGAGGCCAGGGGGAGGAGCTGCTTGGGGCGGGCTGGGGTGCTGGCGGGCCAGAATCGCGACCCGATGCCCCCGGCCAGGATCACGATTCGAAGGTTGGGGTCGGCTGTGGACACGGGTCGGTGGTCCGGGGAAACGAGAGTTGAAGGTAGGGTGTCAGGAGGTGCGGGCCAGGATTTGATCCACCCGCTTCAGGAGTTTCTTGGGACTGAACGGCTTGGTCATGAAGTCGGAGGCTCCCAGCCTGAACGCCTGTCGGCGGTCCACATCCTGCCCTTTGGCGGTGAGGATGATGACGGGCAGGTCGGCCCGATGGGGGAGGCTTCGTGCCTCCTGCAGTACCTGGAGGCCCGTTCGACCGGGCATCAGGAGGTCCAGGAGGGCCAGGTCGAAGTTTTCGTCGCCCTGAAGCGCTTCCAGAGCCTCGTCGCCGGTCACCACCACAGTGAGTTGAAAGCCGGAGTCCTCCAGGAGGGTGGTGAGGATCCGACGGATATGCGGCTCGTCCTCGGCCACCAGGAGCCGCAACGATCCCGCCGGTCGCAAGGGGGCCTCCGACATGCCTCGTCCTCCTGGTTGGGAGCCCGGCTCGTTGAGGTGATCCGGCGACAAGCGGGCCCCGATCATGTTGCCGTCCCGGTGCGGTTCTCCGAGTGCTCGCCACGCGGCGCGGAACCTACCCCGGGCCCGGTGTAAAGTCAAGTAACGACGGGGTGTTTCCAGGGTTGACATCGGTGCCCGTTAGCGGGTACAGTTTGAGCCTGACGCCGGCCCATGGCCGGAGCATCCCAGACCCCACTTCGGTCGTGGAAGGGCCTGTCGCCCTGCCTCGGCCCCGAGGGGCGCCACAGCGCCCCGGGAGTTCGTAAGCGTGAAGCGATCCACCCTCTCCGGCCTTGCGGCCCTTCTTCTCCTGGCGGCTTTGCTGGCCGGTTGCGGCGACGACCCGTTCGCCGTGGAATGGGAGGAGAATCCCATCGAAACCACCCTCTATGCACTGGACCGACAGGAGCTGAATCGGCCCTCGGCCTACGACATGTTCCAGAGGCGCCGGGTGGTCCTGGAGTCGGTCCAGAGCCAGGGCCGGTGGGACTTCGCGGTGGAGCGGATCGACGGGCAGCTCCACCTCTTGCCTCCCCGGGCCCTGGGAGTGACGTCCGAGGCGGCCATAGCTCCGGTTCCCGACGTGGCCTTCGAAGACCTCCGGGAGGCGCCCAGCGACACCGCCGCCTACGTGACCGGCGAGCCGGTCCCACTGGAGTACGGAGTCTCCTACGCGGTCCGAACCCACCGGCAGCCCGGACAGTTCGGTCGACAGTGCAGCTTCTACGGAAAGCTGGAGGCAGTGTCACTGAACGTTGAGGAAGGGATCGTCATCTTCCGCAACGACACCAGCCCGGAGTGCGGAAGCCGGCGGCTGGTCCCCCGGGGAAGCTGACCGAATGCTCGACATCAAACGTATTCGAAGCGAGCCGGATCACGTTCGTGCCGCACTGGCGCGACGGGGAGAGAGTGGCGGGAGCCAGGCGGTAGATGAGATCCTGAGCCTGGACGAAGCCCGTCGGGAGTCCATCACCGAAGGCGACGAGCTTCGAGCGCGGAGAAACGAGGTTTCTCGGACCATCGGCGAGCTGAAGCGGGCGGGCGAGGACGCCGATGGGCTCATCGGCGAGATGCGCCAGGTGGCCGAGCGGATCCGGGACCTGGAAGCGGCGGTCTCCGAGAACGAGGAGCGTATTCAGGAGATCCTCCTGAATACGCCCAATCTTCCCCTGGACGAGGTGGTCGCCGGAGGCGAGGAGGACAACCAGCTCCTGCGCGAATGGGGCGATCCGGTGCACCACCCCTTCACCGCCCGACCCCACTGGGAGCTCGCCGAGGAGTTGCAGATGCTGGACCTGGCCCGGGGCGCCCGGATCTCGGGTTCCGGTTTTCCGGTCCTCCGGGGGATCGGAGCACGCCTGCAACGGGTGCTCATCGACTGGATGCTGGAGATCCACACCCGGGAGCACGGATACCAGGAGTTGCGGGTCCCCTACCTCGTCACCGCCGAGAGCCTCACCGGAACCGGGCAGCTCCCGAAATTCGCAGACGATTCGTACGTCACCAGCCAGGACGGTCTGTGGCTCATTCCCACAGCCGAGGTGCCGGTGACGAATCTCCATCGCGACGAGCTCCTGGGCCCGGACGACCTACCCATTCGCTACACGGCCTACTCTCCCTGCTTTCGGCGCGAGGCGGGTGCGGCGGGAAAGGACACCCGGGGCCTCCTGCGAGTGCACCAGTTCGACAAAGTGGAGCTGGTCCGGTACGAACGGCCGGAGCGGAGCCGGGAGGCGCTGGAAGAGCTGACCACCGAGGCCGAGTCGATTCTCCAGCGCCTGGGGCTGGCCTACCGGGTCGTTCGGCTGGCCGGAGGAGACCTGGGCTTCAGCGCCGCCATGACGTACGATCTGGAGGTCTGGGCGCCGGGTGTGGAACGGTGGCTCGAGGTGTCCAGTTGCAGCACCTTTACCGACTATCAGGCCCGCCGTGCCAACCTCAGGTTTCGGCCGGCCCCTCGGGAGAAGCCTGAGTTCGTGCATACCCTCAACGGCTCGGCGCTGGCTCTTCCGAGGCTCATGGTGGCGCTCCTGGAGACCTACCAGACGGAGGAGGGCAGCGTGGATCTCCCACCGGTGGTCGCGGAGATTCTCGGAACCCGCCGCCTCACGGCCTGACCCATGACCCGGGCCAACTGGACCCTGGTCCTAGTCATTCTCTTTCTGGCCCTCCTTGGGTGGTACCTTCTCTATACCGAGCAGATCGTCAGCGCGTTCAGGGCCGACACGGCCACCATGACCCGGATGTTCGCCGAAGTCCAGACCGGGCTACAGGAGCCCGAGCCCCGGGGCGCCGACGAGGCGCTGGTGAACCTCCAGCGGATCATCCTGGAGTCGGGGGTGCCGTTGATCTGGGCCGGACCCGGCGACACCATCCAGTCGGCCGTGAACCTGCCTTTTACCGCAGACCTGGACGACCCGGATGATCAGGAGCGAGTTCGGAGCTACGCCCGGGAACTGGCTACACGGAACCCGCCGGTGGGCAATCCCGCCGAGTTCCTCATCTACTACGGCGACCCGCCCGAACTCCGCCGCCTGCGCTGGATTCCCTGGCTGCAGGTCACGGGTCTCTTCATCATTTTCGTGACCGGCATCCTGGTGATTCGCTTCCAGCGACGAGCCGACGAGGATCGGGCCTGGACCGCCATGGCCCGGGAGCTGGCCCATCAGCTCGGGACACCCATCTCCTCCCTCAAGGGTTGGCTGGAAGTTCTGCGGTTGACGCCCGACGAGCGTCCCGGTGCGGTGGAAGAGGGGGAGATCGCCCGGGAGATCGGGGAGGACGTGGAGCGACTCGAGCGGGTGAGCCGCCGTTTCGAGCTCATCGGGCGGGAAACCAAGCTCCAGCCCCTCGAGGTGGGGAAGGTTGTGGAGTCGGTGGAAACCTACCTGCGCACGAGGATCCCCCGTCTCGGACCGGGAATCCGACTGGAAGTGGAGCTGGATCGTTCCCTCCCGCCCATTCTCGGCAACGAGGTTCTCCTGGCGTGGGCGCTGGAGAACGTGGTGAAGAACGCCCTGGACGCGCTGGCGGGCCGGGGAGGCAGCATCACGCTCAGGGCCTTCCATCGCGAGCCCGAATGGGTCACCCTTCAGGTAGAGGACACGGGACCGGGGGTGGACCCCGAGATACGGGACAAGCTCTTCGAGCCGGGGGTGACCACCAAGTCGGGAGGCTGGGGCGTTGGGCTCTCGTTGAGTCAGCGGATTGTGGAGCGGATCCACGAGGGGCATATCGAGCTGGTCCGAAGCGGGCCTGACGGCGCCCTCTTCCAGCTTCGCCTTCCCCTGGCCGAAGCCGAAGAGGCCCAGGAGACCGTGTCGCTGGCGTCGGGGCTCGAGCGTTGAAGGCCGGGGCCCCCTCCGCTGTCGGCCCCGGCCGCCCACCGGGACCTCGTCCGATCCATTTCAAACACTCAGCCATGCCAACATCCGTACGTCTACCGTGAGCTCTTCTTCAGACCCCTGGACCGTACCCGACTCGACATCGGCCGGGCCCGAATCCGACGACGGCCACGCCGATCTGAATCCGGAGCAGGCCCGAGCCGTGGACCACGTCGAGGGACCTCTCCTGGTGCTGGCCGGAGCCGGGTCGGGCAAGACCCGGGTCCTGACCACACGGCTCACCCGGCTCATCCAGAACCACGGGGTTCCCCCGGAACGGATCCTGGCAGTCACCTTTACCAACAAGGCCGCAGGTGAGATGCGGGACCGGATCCGGAACCAGCTGGGACGGGATCCGGTGGGGGCCTGGATCGGTACCTTCCACTCCCTGGGTGCCCGCCTCCTCCGCAGGCACGCCCAACGGATCGGCTGGGACTCCACCTTCACCATCTTCGACGCCGAGGAGAGCCTGCGAGAGATCAAGCGGGCGCTGGAGAAGGAGGAGCTGGATCCGAAGCGGTGGAAGCCGAAGGCGGTTCGAAGTGCGCTGTCCGATGCCAAGAACCAGCTCGTCACCCCCAAGGAGTTCGCGGAGCAACACGCCGACGGATTCGACTTCTTCCTCCGCAACGTGGCCCGGGTCTATCCTGCCTACCAGGAGTCCCTCCGAAGGCAGAACGCCTTCGACTTCGACGATCTCCTGGTGAAGCCGGTGCAGCTCTTCCAGGAGCACGAGGAGGTCCTGGCCCGATACCAGGAGCGGTTCGCCTTCATCCTGGTGGACGAGTACCAGGACACGAACCACGCCCAGTTCCGCTTCCTCGAGATGCTGGCCCGCAAACACCGCAACCTCATGGTGGTGGGTGACGACGACCAATCCATCTACGGGTGGCGAGGGGCCGACCTGAGCAACATCCTGGACTTCGAGCGCACCTTCCCCGGCGCCGAGGTGGTCCGGCTCGAGCAGAACTACCGCTCCACGTCCACCATCCTGCAGGCCGCCAACGAGGTGATCCGCCGGAACATCCACCGCAAGGAAAAGACGCTTCGGACCCATCGGGAGGCCGGAGAGGGAATCACCGTCGTGCAGGCCGCCGATGAGCGGGACGAGGCGGGATGGATCGCCGAGGAGATCGAGACCCGGATGCGTGAGGGCGATGCCGGACGCTACCGGGAGTTTGCCATCCTGTACCGGACCAACGCCCAGTCCCGGGCCCTGGAAGATGCCTTCCGGCGCAAGGGCCTTCCCTACCAGATCGTGGGTGGGGTGCGTTTCTATGAGCGGCGGGAGATCCAGGATGTGTTGGCCTACCTGCGCCTCATCTCGAATCCACTGGATTCGGCCGCCTTCATTCGGGTGGTGAACGTGCCCAAGCGGGGTGTGGGGCGCACGAGCCAGGAGCGACTGGGCAACTGGGCGGCGGCCCAGGGCCTTGGGCTGCTGGAGGCCGCGATGCGGGCGGAAGAGGTGCCCGATCTCCATGCCGGGGGGGTAAAGGGCATCCGGCGCTTCGCCGAGCTCATCCAGCGATTCAGCACCCGAGCCGCCAGTGTCAGCGTAGGGCCCCTGGTGGAGGAGCTGGTGGAGGAGCTGGACTTCCTGGCGCACCTGCGGGACGAAGGGCCGGAGGGAGAGGACCGGGCCGAGAACGTGAAGGAGCTCATTGCCGGAGCGCTGGACTTCGACGCGCAGCGGGTGGAGCAGTGGGAAGGCGAACCGCCCGATCACTTCACCGATCTGGACCTCTTCCTCCAGCACGTGGCTCTCATCACCGATATCGACCGCCACGATCCGGAGTCCGACGCGGTCACCCTGATGACGCTCCACAATGCCAAGGGCCTGGAGTTTCCGGTGGTCTTCATCGCGGGGTTGGAGGAGGGGCTCTTTCCCCTGGCTCGCGCCTACGACGAGCCGGCTCAGCTGGAAGAGGAGCGGCGGCTCTTCTACGTGGGAATCACCCGGGCCGAGGAGAAGCTCTTCATGTCATGGGCCCGGGAGCGGCGGCGGGCCGGGGATTTCACCTTCGGCACCCTCTCATCGTTCGTGGAAGCCGTTCCCGAGAGCCTCGTGGAGGAGCGGCTCACTCCCCGGCTCCAGCGAGAGCGGAGGGCGCGGGCGGTCCAGGGCGGCAGCCGGAGTCGCCGCGGAGACGACTTCGGGGCTTCGGCCAGAGAGGCCGCCGGTCGGGCTGCCGAGGAACGGGCCTTCGAGGAGGGCCTGAACCAGGACCTTCCCCGGCTGGTGAAGGGGGAGCGGGTTCAACACGGGACCTTCGGGTCGGGGACCGTGCAAGAGGTGAGCGGGTTCGGTCGTGACGTCAGAGTGGTGGTGCACTTCGACTCGGTGGGCCCGAAGAAGCTTCTAGCCCGCTATGCCGACCTGGAACGGGATTTCTGACGGCGACGAGACCAGACCGAGGGAGCTTGACGATGTCGGTAAGCAAGAAAGAGGTGGAGCGTATTGCCGCTCTTGCCCGCCTGGACGTGCTCGACGAGGACGAGCCGGCGGAGGAGGGCCGGCTCTCGGCGATCCGTCTCACCGAGGAACTGAACCGGATCCTGGAGCATGTCGCCACCCTCGAGGAGGCGGACATCTCGGAGATCGAAGAGCCCATCCGCCTCCCCTTGGAAGCCGTCCCGTTCCGGGATCCCGGCCTGCAGCCCGACAACCTGCAGGAAGGTGCGCCGGCGGACCAGGCACCGCAGTGGCGGGAGGGCTTCTTCGTGGTGCCGCGCCTTCCGGCCCTGGTGGACGACGAAGCGGGTGGGTTGTGAGGGGAGGAGATTCAGGAGCCGTCATCGGAGCGGCACAGATGGCCGCCGCCGTCCGGGATGGATCCGTCCCGGCGGACCACTTCCTGAACACGGCCCTTCAGCGGGCCAGGGAGGTGGATGAGGGTGAGAAGGGGCTCCATGCCTTTCTGGCCCTCAGGATGGATGGGGATGCTCCTGCCCCGGGTTCCGCCGCCGTCGAGGCCTCCGGCACCCTCGACGGCGGCCTGGCCGGGGTGCCCGTGGCCGTCAAGGACAACCTCTGCACCCTCGACCTTCCCACCACCTGCGCCTCCCGGATCCTGCAAGGGTACCGGTCGCCCTACGAGGCCACGGTGGTACGCCGACTCCGGGCTGCCGGCGCGCGTGTGGTGGGGAAGACGAACATGGACGAATTCGCCATGGGATCGTCCACCGAGAACTCGGCCTTCGGTCCCACCCGAAATCCCCGGGACCGGGACCGGGTGCCCGGTGGGAGCTCAGGGGGCTCGGCCGCCGCCGTGGCCGCCGGCGTAGTCCCGTGTGCGCTGGGCTCCGACACGGGCGGATCGGTGCGTCAGCCGGCGGCCCTCTGCGGAGTGGTGGGCGTGAAGCCCACCTACGGTCGGGTGAGCCGCTACGGGCTGGTGGCCTTCGCGTCGTCGCTGGACCAGGTGGGGACCTTCGGTCGTTCGGTGATGGACGCCGCGCTCCTCCTGGAAGCGGTGGCCGGGCATGACCCCCGGGATCCCACGTCGGTAGATCGGCCGGTTCCGGACCTGACCGGAGGGCTGGACGAAGGGATTCGGGGTCGGGTGGTGGGGCTGCCGCGGGAGTACCTGCCCAATACGCTCGCCCCGGAGGTCCGGGCCCGGTACGAGGAAGCGGTGGAGCGGCTGCGGGCGGCCGGGGCACGAATCCGGGAGGTGTCCCTTCCCCATACCCGATTCGCGGTGTCCGCCTACTACATCCTGGCTCCCGCCGAGGCGTCGTCGAACCTGGCCCGATACGACGGGGTGCGCTACGGAGGGCGAGCGCCGGAGGCCCGGTCCACCCTGGAGCTCTATCGGGCCAGCCGGACCCGGGGGTTCGGACCCGAGGTGGTTCGCCGGATCATGCTGGGGACCTTCGGACTTTCTGCCGGCTACCACGAGCAGTACTATGGCCGGGCCCAAAAGGTGCGCGCACTCATAGCCCGGGACTTCGAGAGGGTCTGGGCCGATGGGGTGGATCTCCTCTTTACGCCCACCACCCCCGGTCCCGCCTTCCGACTGGGCGAGCGTACCACGGATCCGGTGGCCATGTATCTTTCCGACGTCTTCACAGTCACGGCCAACCTGGCGGGCATCCCGGGAGTGTCGGTCCCCATGGGCGAGGTGGCCGACGGCAGCGGCGGTCCGCTCCCGCTGGGAGGACAGTTTCTGGTCCCGCCCTGGCACGAGGCCCGGATGCTCCAAGCGGCCCGCGCGCTGGAGAGGAGCCTCGGGTCCGACGGAGGGGACGCATGACCGACGAGGGGGGAGATGGGAGCTACGAACCGGTCATCGGGCTGGAAATCCACGTGCAGCTCCGGACCAAGGAGAAGCTCTTCTGTCCCGACCACACGGGATTCGGTGATGCGCCGAACACGAACGTGTGCCCGGTCTGCCTGGGGCTTCCCGGCGCCCTCCCCATCCTGAACCGCGATGCGGTGGAGTTGGCGGTCCGCGCCTCCCTGGCCTTCGACTGCACCGTCCACCAGCACAGCGTCTGGGCCCGTAAGAACTACTTCTACCCGGATCTCCCGAAGGGATACCAGATCTCCCAGTTCGAGGAGCCGCTGGCCACTGGAGGCACCTTCCGAGTGGAGGCGGATGATGTCTCGGGCCTGGACGAGAGCGTGGATATCCGGATCCGTCGGATCCACATGGAGGAAGACGCCGGAAAGTCCATTCATGACCGATTCGAGAGCGCGACGGCGGTGGACCTGAATCGCACCGGAACCCCCCTCATCGAGATGGTCACTGAACCCGACTTCCGCTCTCCGGGCCAGGTGCGGGCGTGGCTCACGGCTGTGAAACAGGTCCTGGAGTACCTGGAGGTGTCGGACTGCAACATGGAGGAAGGCTCACTGCGGGTAGACGCCAACGTGTCGCTCCGGCCTGTGGGCTCTGAGCCACTGGGGACCAAGACGGAGCTGAAGAACATGAACTCCTTTTCAGGGGTGGAACGGGCCCTGACCGTGGAGATCGCTCGCCAACAGGACGTCATTGCGACGGGAGGCCAGGTGGCGCATCAGACGCTTCTCTGGGACGAGCGACGGGGCGACGTGCGTCCCATGCGCAGCAAGGAAGAGAGCCACGACTACCGCTACTTCCCGGATCCGGATCTGCCCCCCCTCAAGGTGTCCGAAGACCTCATCGAGGCGGTGAGGGCCCGGCTCCCCGAGCTCCCGTCCGCCCGGCGGGCCAGGTTTCGGGAGGAATACGGGTTGCCGTCCTACGACGCCGGCGTACTCACCGCCCGCCGTCCGCTGGCGGACTACTACGAGGATACGGCTCGCACGTCGGGAGAACCCAAGGAGGCATCCAACTGGATCATGGGACCGGTACTGGCGGCCATGAATGCCCGAAACCTCGAGGCCGACGACTTTCCGGTCCGTCCTGCACACTTGGCTGAGCTCATCGATCTGGTGGAGAAGGGCACCATCAACCGAAATGTGGCGAAGGACGTGCTGGGGCGGATGCTGGAGGCCGCGACAGGCGAGGGGGCCGAGTCGCCTGCCGTGAAGACACCGGCCGACATCGTGCGCGAAGAGGGGCTGGCCACGGTGTCGGACGCCGGACAGCTTGAAGCGTGGATTGACGATGCGCTGTCGGCACACCCCGAGGAGGTGGCGCGGTTCCGGGAGGGCGAGGCCCGCCTGAAGGGCTTCTTCATGGGCGAGGTGATGAAGCGCTCCCGGGGGAAGGCGGATCCGGGGGAAGTGGCCAGGCTCCTGACTGAACGACTCGGGAAGGCGTAGCCTGATGCGCGGCTGGGAGGTGTCGGGTGGCTAACTCCGAGGTGACGGAAGACCTCCGGCGAGAACTGGGGTTCTGGGACGCCTTGACCATTGGTGCCGGCACCATGATCGGGGCCGGAATCTTCCTGCTGGCGGGGGTGGCGCTGGAGCTTACCGGGCCGGCCGCCATCTTCTCCTACCTGGGGGCCGGCGTCGTCTGCATGATCACGGCGGCGAGCGCGGCGGAGATGGCCACGGGGATGCCCACCTCCGGGGGCGATTATTACTTCGTGTCGCGCTCTCTGGGCCCGGCTCTGGGGGCCATCTCGGGGGTGGGGATCTGGTTCAGCCTCACCTTCGCCATCGCCTTCTACCTCTTCGGAATGGGCGAGTACATGTCCCGCTTCCTTCCGGTGACTCCCTTCTGGGGAGCCTTCGCGGGAGGCGTGCTCCTCACGGCGCTCAACGTCATCGGAGCCCGGGAGTCGGGGGGAACGCAGCGAGTGGTGGTCTTTGCCCTCCTGGGCATTCTGGGGATCTTCGCGATCTACGGTGCGTTTCGGCTCGAGCCCGGAAACCTGATTCCGTTCTTCCCGTTCGGGGGCTCCCCGATCCTCTCCACTACCGCCCTGGTCTTCGTCTCTTTTCTGGGATTCGTCAAGATCGCCGCAGTGGCGGAGGAGGTCAAAGAGCCGGAGAAGAACCTTCCCCGGGCGCTCATCGGGTCGGTGGCACTGGTGACCCTGCTCTACGTGCTCATCCTTCTGGTCATCGGAGGGCTGTTTACCCAGGGAACCATCGGGGAGGTGGCCGATCCGCTGGTGGAGGCGGCGCGTGTGCTGTTCGGCGGAGCCGGGGCGGGGCTCATCGTCTTTGCGGGACTGCTGGCCACC
This sequence comes from Gemmatimonadota bacterium, assembly GCA_007132965.1. Taxonomy (GTDB): domain Bacteria; phylum Gemmatimonadota; class Gemmatimonadetes; order Longimicrobiales; family Gaopeijiaceae; genus PWLA01. Next base: position 12,743 of record SLNQ01000067.1, read on the forward strand.
CTTTCGTCGGCGAACGCCAGCATCCTGGCCTCGTCCAGGATCAACCTGGCCATGGCCCGGGATCGGATGGTTCCCAACTGGCTGGCAGCCATCCATTCGCGGCTCATGACACCGCACCGGGCGATCTTGCTCACCGGGGGGCTCGCCCTGGTGTTTCTCCTCATCGACAGCCTCGAGGACCTGGCGAAGATCGCCAGCTCGCTCCAGCTGTACAGCTACGCGGCCTTGAACATCGGGTGCGTCATGCTCAGGGCCTCGGCTCCGGAGTGGTACCGTCCCACCTTCAGAACGCCCGGAAACCCGTTTCTGCAGGTGGCCGCGGCCGTGGCCTGTGTGGCCATTATCGCCGTATCCGGGCCCTTCGCCCAGGTGGCGGTGGTAGTCCTCATCGTGCTCAGCCTCCTCTGGTACCTGGTGTGGGGTCGGCGTCGGGTAGGCATCCGACACGGGCTCACGAACCTTCGGGTTCGGACGGCCCAGATGGGCATGCTCGCCTTTTTCCAGGCCCCTGCCCGGCACCCGCGACCCGATGCGCAAAAAGAGGCGACGCCCACGATGATTCACCCCGTGGGTTCGAGCCCGCCCCGGCGCGTGTTGGTGGCGTTGGCCAATCCGGCTCACAGCGCGCATCTCCTGAATCTGGGGCGCTATATTGCGGCCGGAGCCGAAGAGGGAGGGGAGGTCCGCGGGATCCATTTCGTCCGGACACCCCTGCAGACGCCGCTCAGTACCGCTCGTCGACAGTTGGCCGAGCGAGACGACGGGGAGCACGAGATCCTTACCGGACTGGTGGAGCCGGATGAAGCGGTGGGGACGGAAGCGAAGCAGCTGGCCCACGGTGACCCACGGCGTGCCCTGGCTGCTACGGAGGTGCATGCGTCGGTGGAGCCGGCCCACGACATCGCCGGAGCCCTGCTGAACGAGACGGCCCGAAGGCAGGCCGATCTACTGCTGCTGGGATGGGAGCGGGACTTCTCAATCGGGAGGATCTACCAGAGCCCGGTGCAAAAGATCATGGGCCAGGCGCCCGCTGACCTGGCCATCCTGAAGGACCGGGGTCTGGGGCAGGTCCGCTCCATCGTGGTGCCCTGGGGAGGGGGGGTGCATGCTCGCCTGGGACTGGAGCTGGCGGTGCGCATCGGCCGTGTCTCCGGGGCAACGCTGACGCTGCTGCGGCTGGTTCGTAGCGGGGTGGACGTAGAGCGCGAGGAGGCTGGTCTGAAGCGCACGGTGGAGCCCATTCTCGCAGGGTACGAGGGGGTGGAGTTCGAGGTGCGTGCTTCCAACGACATCAGCTCGGGCATGATGGGGTTCATACGGGAGCGGAAGGACGATGTGGACCTGGTGGTGATCGGCGCGTCGCGGGAATCCCGGATTCGTCAGGTTCTCTTTGGGTCGATCCCGGACCTGATGGCTGATCGGGCTCCCTGCTCCGTGCTCATGGCCCATCGCTACCTTCCGGCCCACTGGTCGGTGGGGGTAGCCGACCGGATCAAGCGGTTCAGGGAAGGGCTGGGCGCCACCACTTCTCCCAGCGAGGAGGACGCGGCGCTCTGATCGGTCCGGCTGGGACCGGTCATTCGACCAGGTGGTTCCTGAAGAGGCCAGGCGTACAGGGTCGCCGCTGGGCGTCGCCTTGACGGGAGGCGGACTTGCCCCAGAGGCGTGAGGCCGGCATTCTTTCTCATGCGGATGCACCCTTCCGGTGAGCATCCCCGATTCCCCGTTTCCGATGGAAGAATTTGATGAAGAACAGACTCCGAGTGCTTGCAGTATCCCTGATGGTCCTGTCGGTGGCCTTCCTCACGGCGTGCGCCAGTGGAGGCGAGCGCTCCGGTGGCTCCATGTACCAGGAGATCACCAGCGAGGAGGCCCAACAGGCCAATGTTTCCACCGCGTACGAGCTCATCGAGCGGCACAGGGCGCAGTGGCTCCGGACAGGTAGCGGCCAGGTGCTCCTTTACGTGAACGGGACCAGGCAGGGACAGGGCGTGGGGATCCGCCAGGTGTTGGAAGGCATTCCGGTGTCCAGCATCCAGCTCATCGAGTGGGCCGAGGAAACGGAGGCCCGACGGCTTCCCCAAGCGCCGTCCAGCAATGTGAGGGGGGCGATCCTCGTCACCACCCGCTGACCCCGTGAAGTCTGATCGGAGAGTGGGCCGATCAGCCTTCTAGCGGTTACTCAGTACTTCGCTCCAGAACTCCGGGTCCGGAGGGTTGCAACGAGCGTGGGCCGTGCAGACGTACTCGACGTCGTGACGATCCAGCCGGGCCCGGAGGGTGTGGAGGCTGACCCGAGCCTGGCTGGTGTCGTCCGAGTAGGCGGCAAAGGCGGGCTGGAACCCACCAGTGGGCGAATGGGCGACCGCGTCACCGACGAAGAGGGTGCCCCTGAGGAGGTATGCTGCGCTCCCCGGTGTGTGGCCAGGCACGTTGAAGGCGTAGACCGTATCGGCCCCGAAGACGAAGCCGGTGTCCGACGCGAAGGGCACCACCTCCACCTCTCCGGGTCGGGGGAGATCCGTCGGCACGATCCGCCGGGCGACCCGTGGGAGGATCCCCTCGGGGCGTTCCTGCCCCAAAAAGAGGTCCACCTCGGCCAGGGCCATGACGAAGGGGGCGTGCCGAAGCTCCCTCCACGCCCCCACATGATCCCGATGGGCGTGGGTCAGGAAGACGGCCACCACGTCGTCCGGTGCGGCACCCAGTTCCTCAAGGCCCTGCTGCAGGGCGTCGGCGGCTCCCCACCACCCCAGGTCCACCACCACCACGCCCGATTCGACCCTGGCCAGGTGGATCATGCTCTGGTTGGGTCCGGCGGTGGTGCTGGTAGCTGTCCGGGGCGGGTCATGGAGCGTGGGTGGAAGGGACCGAGTGCACCCCACGAGGAGCAGAAGGACGAGGAGACTGGCCCCGGAGTTGATGGTTCGACGCAGCCGGCGCGAACCCAGTGCGGCGGAGCCGGTCATTCCTGGCGCAGGCGCCGGGGCGTCCACAGCCGGACCGGAGGCTCAGTGGGGTCCTCGGGTGCGTCCTGATCACCAGCCGAGTCTGATACCGGGTGGGTCCCGAATCCAGGGATCTCGATCCCCCTGGCCCTGGGCACGTAGAGGAGGGGCTCGCCGGGAAGGGGGAAGTAGTCGCCGGCCACCTCCAGGAGTTGTTCCGGATCTTCTTGACCGCGGCTCGCTGCCAGTGTCTCCCGGCGAATCTGTTTGGCCATCTTCAGATTCGCATCGCCGATGGGATCCAGTGCCCGCGCTCTGGCCGAGTGTCCTTCGGCCAGCCGCTCCATAACGTAGTCGAAGGCCAGGCGGACGTAGCGGTCCCGCAGCTCGAGAGGGAGATCGAATCGGGAGCGGCGGAGGATCTCGTCAAAGACCTTCTTCCAGCGGTCCGCGTCCTGGAAGGCAATCATTCCGCGGAAGATCCGCCGGTTGGTCCGGAACGAGAAGAGGGTGCTTGAGAGAACCCGGTCGAAGAGCTCGTCGGCCTGGTCGTGGTCGTGGTGGAGGACCACTCGCCGTGCATCTCGGACGAATTGATGCCCAAGCTGTACGTCCATCCGGTGTTCCCAGTACGTATGGCCAACGGCCTGGGTTGTCCGCGTGAGCAGGAGGCGTCGGGGAACGTAGAAATTGTGTGCAATCGTGTCGGCAGCCAGGTGCGCCAGGTAGCCCAGGCCCACCGCGTGCAGCTCCTCGCTGTCGGCGCGGGCCAAAATCTCCTCACCCACGTGCCAGTGGTGTGAGTGTCGACCCACGTCGGCGTATTTCTTGGCGAAGGAGATGTCAGCCGCTACCGACCCGTAGAGGAAGGGAATCCGGTGGCGCTCCAGTACCGATCGGACCGCGGGCGGGAGCAGATGTGCGGCCTGGAGGACTCCTTGGCCGATGGCCACGTGGGTGGCAGGGCCCCACGCCCACAGCTCTGCCGGCGTGAGGAGGAGCCAGAGAACGGCCCAGAGGGCTGATGTCAGAAGGTAGGCGGCCACAGCCGAAATCCGTTCTCCGGAGCTCAGCGCGCTCCGGTGGAACCCATTCTGTTTCTGAGGTCTCGCAGCCGTTCCGATGCCTTCCGAAGTCCATGACCCGGACCCGTCTGCCCGGACGGAAGCCACGAGAGATGCTGCACCCCCTTTCGCACCAACTCCTCCCTGGTGGCCCTCAGAAACTCCGACATGAACGAACGGAGCTCACCACCCAGGCGAGCCGAGCGATGGGCGGTGGTGCCGGCCGAGGTCCGGACCCCCCGGGCCTGTCTGGCCACGCGCCGCCGGGGCTTGCGGAGGCGGCGAAGGAGCCGAGCCCGGGGGCTTCGATCCGGAGCCACCAGGAGTGCGAGCCCGGCCCCCACGACGGCTCCCAGGAGCAGACCCGACGAGAACTCGACCGAATCGCGCTGTGGCGTCATGCTCACGTCTGCGTCTCCTCGCTGTCGGGTGGGATGGGATCGGCTTCACTCCGGCGTCGAAGCGGATCGCCGGCGGGAGGGGTGCTTCCCCGTTCCCGTCGGTCTTCGGCAGCACCGGGTGGATCATCCAGGACGGGATCGGTCTGCAGCGCACCCTGGCCGTCGCCGGCGGCGTGGCGGTCCTGCCTCCGGGGAGGGCGGGGCTGGCTCAATTTTCCGAATCCCTTCCGGACCCCCCTGGCGGTGCTGGCCGTGTCCACGAAGACGCCTTCCGCCTCCGACTGCACCACCTCCATGAGCGCGTTGAACTCCTCGATGCGCTCCTCCATACGTTCCGAGGCCTGGTGGAGTCGGTCCGAGAGGTCTCCCACTGACTTGCTCAGGCGCCCCACCTCGTCCCGAAGGGTCCCGGAGATCTCCTCGACGTTGGATGCTGTCTTCCGGAGGTGCTCCAAGGCGGGATCGGTGGCGATTCGCTTGCGGGTTTCCGTCACCGCCCTGGACACCCGTCGGGTCTGGACGAAGAGAAACAGGAACGCCAACAGGACCGCCAGGAAGGTGGCGCCGATGAGCCCGCCGGTGACGGCGAAGATCACGTCGAACCCGTCCCGGAGCGGGATCGCCACGACCGTGTCGGCGGTTGCGGCCTGAACGTTTGCCAGGCTCGCCATCACGGTGGGCGGCATGAATAGGGTGGAGAGGCTCATGTGCACACAATAACGTGGAGGGCGGGGAACGTTCCACCCTTGAGGATTTAGTGCCCTGGTTGTAGACGTGGAGTTGCCGGGGTAACTTCGGTCAGTGCAACGACCGCCGCTGCTGGTGGAACGGGGTTGCGGCGTTCCGCTCCCAGACTCGGCCCGGTCGTGCGACTCCCTGTCCATCAGGTTCCTGTTATCTCGTTCGGTTCTGACATCCATGGCTCATTTTGAGGTCCAGGGGGGACACACCCTCTCGGGCAGCATCCGTCCCATCGGCAACAAGAATGCGGCGCTCCCCTGTCTGGCGGCCGCCCTCCTCACGGCGGAACCGGTTACGCTGGAGAACGTGCCGCGAATCCGCGACGTGGACACCCTCCTGGAGATCATCGCCGCGCTGGGGGCGGAGGTGGAATGGTCCGACGACTCCACCGTCACGGTGAAGGCCCAGGGGGTAGAGGTGGCTCGCCCCGACCCTGACCTGGCCGAGCGGATTCGGGCCTCCATTCTCCTGGCCGGCCCTTTGTTGGCCCGGTTCGGACAGGTCACGCTCCCCCCGCCGGGTGGAGACGTCATCGGGCGAAGGCGGCTCGATACCCACTTTCTCGCATTCGAGGCACTGGGCGCGCGGGTGACCTTTGAACCGGGCGATTTCAGAATCCAGGCTGGGGCTCTGGAAGGGACCGACGTCTTTCTCGACGAACCTTCGGTGACCGCCACCGAGAACGCCGTGATGGCGGCGGTCCGGGCCCGGGGGCGCACCCGACTGCGCAATGCCGCCGCCGAGCCCCACGTGCAGGATCTTTGCCATCTCCTGGTGGCCATGGGGGCCCGGATTCAAGGGATCGGCACCCACACCCTGGAGATCGAGGGAGTGGACGAACTGGGCGGGGCCACCTTTCGAATCGGGGCCGATCACATCGAGACGGGCTCGTTCATTGGACTGGCGGCCGTAACCGGGAGCGAACTGCGGATCCGGGAGGCTCCGCTTGCGCACCTGGATTCAACCCTCCTGGCCTTCCGGCGCCTGGGCGTCCAGTGCCGAACCGAGGGCGAAGACCTCGTCGTCCTGGGGGATCGAGACCGGGTGGTCCGTCATGATGCCTTCGGCCACGTCCCCAAGATCGATGATGGTCCCTGGCCGGCCTTCCCTGCCGACCTGACCTCCATCGCGCTGGTGACGGCCACCTGCTGTCACGGGACCGTCCTGATTCACGAAAAGATGTTCGAATCGCGGATGTTCTTCACCGACAAGCTGGTGGGAATGGGAGGGCGAATCATTCTGTGCGATCCGCACCGGGCCGTGGTGGTGGGGCCCTCGGAGCTCCGGGGGGCATCACTGGAAAGTCCGGACATCCGGGCCGGTATGGCGCTCCTCCTTGCGGCGCTGGCCGCTCGGGGAACCTCGAAGATCTACAACATCAGGCAGATCGAGCGGGGATACGAACGCATCGATGAACGACTGCAGGCGTTGGGCGCCAGAATCCAGCGGGTAGAGGGCGACGGCGAAATGTAGAGGAGCGACCTACGGCCTCCGGGACCAAGGTCAAACACCGGCCTGGTGTGGGTCTGGTGCGGCAGGTGTGTGGAGAGGGGCCCCGATGTGGGCCCAAAGGGTTGAATGGGGAGGAGAATTCCTCTATCATATAGTTCGGACGAAGCTGCCGGAGGGCGGCTTTTTTTGGAGTGGGGGAGCGGGTGGCCCCCGCTTTTTTTTACTCCGGTACCTGGGGTACGGGGGCCCGGTGGGCCTGGACCAGGTGGAGGCAGCACAGCGATGGCAAGACCGATTCCCGAGATCGACCGGGAGCTGGAGGCCCGGATCGAGGCGCTTGGAATGGAGTTGGTCGAGGTGGAGTGGGCGGGCAGTGACCGCCGCCCCATCCTTCGGATTCGGGTGGACTTTCCTGACTCCGAACCGGGAGCTGGCGTGACGGTGAACGACTGCGCCCGGGCCAGCAGGGAGTTGGAGCCGTGGCTGGACGAGCACCCGCTGCTCCCGGAGAAGTACACCATTGAGGTGTCGTCGCCGGGGGTGGAGCGGCCGCTGGTCCGACGTCGGGACTTCGTGCGGTTCGCTGGCGAGGAGGTGGCTATCAAGGGACACGCACCGCTGGCGGGTGGCAAGTCGAGCCGGTTGGAGGGCGAGCTGGCGGGAGTAGAGGACGGTCCGGAGGAGGAGGAATACGCGGTGAAGGTGCGCAGGAAGGGAGGCGAGGTCGTCTCCATTCCCCGGACCGAGATCGTGCGGGCTCAACTGGTCTTCCGATGGAAGGATTGACCGGACCGGACGCCCCGGAGCGGTATCAAGGGTCGTCAGGGTCGAGGACCATCGATGGAGATGGGGGCGCCGCAAGGTCGCTCATCTCGGATCCATCGGGGTATAGAGTAATGCAAGAACGGGTAAGAGTGTCGGAGTGGGGTCGGACCGCGACCATCGAGGGCGGCCCCGATTGCCGGTAGTTGCCCCTGGGTCGATGCGACCCATGGGCATTCTGGAGTTCCCGCGTGTCGGGAGCACCTCTACCGGAGCTAGAGACCTGTAACGAGGTGAACATGGCCAACGCCGGACAGATTGTCGCCGCGATTCGAGACATGGCGGCCACGAAAAGCCTCTCCCACGAGGAGATGAACGAGCTGATCCGTGACGGGATCACTGCCGGATTGGCTCGGATTTTCGGGCCCAATGTTCGAGCCGAGATCCACATTGACGACAGCGGCGAAATCGAGATCATCGTTCTCAAGCGCGTGGTTGAGGAGGTGGAGGACCCCTCCTCCGAGATCTCGCTGGAGAAGGCCCGCTGGGATGATCCCACCTTCGAAGTGGGGGATGTCATGGAGATCCCGGTGGACTTCTCCGAGTTTGGCCGAAACGCGGTGATGGCCACCAAGCAGAGAATCGTGCAGCGGGTGCGGGAAGGGGAGCGGGACAAGATCCGCGAGGAGTTTTCCCACCGGGTGGGCGAACTGTTGTCCGGTGAGGTTCAGCAGGTGGAGCGCGGCAAGATCGTGGTCATGATCAACCGCGCGAAGGATGCCGAGGCCATCATCCCGTGGAAGGACCAGAACCCCCGGGAACGCTTCCGGCAGGGGGATCCGATTCGAGCGGTCCTGAAGAAGGTGGATGAGACACCCAAGGGGCCCAGGCTCATTCTGTCCCGGGCCGACCCGCTCTTCGTAGAGGCCCTGTTCAAGCTGGAGGTGCCGGAGGTCTACCAGGGGATTGTGGAGATCAGGGAGCGGGCGCGAGAGGTGGGTGGCCGCACCAAGATCGCCGTGTCGTCCAAGGACGAATCCATCGATCCGGTGGGGGCCTGCGTGGGACTCAAGGGATCCAGGGTTCAGGCCGTCGTCTCCGAACTGGGTGGTGAGCGGATCGATATCGTTCCGTGGCACCCCGACCCGGAGATCTTTGCCCGACGCGCACTCGCGCCGGCCCGGGTCTCCAAGGTGATGTCGGATCCGGAGCGACAGGTGGTCACCGCGATTGTGGACGAGGACCAGTTGTCCCTGGCCATTGGCCGGAACGGACAGAACGTGCGGCTTGCGTCGCAACTCATCGGCTGGCAGATCGACCTGTACGGGTCCAGGGAGTGGCTCGAGAAGGGTGCCTCCGCCGAGCTCTTTGGCGAGCCGGAGGACGAGAGCCTTGAGACGGCCAACTTCTCACTCTCGGAGCTGGACCTGTCTCTGGGCGCTCTGGCGGCGCTGAAGAACGCTGGATATAGTACGTTTCTGGACATTATCGATCTGGAACGAAGCGATTTCGAGAAGGTCGAAGGCTTGAGTGAGGAGGCGGTCAACGAGCTCGTTCGGATCATCGATGAGCTCACCGTCGAAGTGGAGCCTGACGAGGCTGAGGCCGTGGCCGATGACGATACGGAGACCGCCGTCGAAGATACGGAGGGGGTTGACGAAGGCCCGGCCGACGCCAAGGACGACGGTCCTACTGACGCTGATGAAGTGGAGGAGGCTGTTTCGGACGAAGCTGAGGGCGACGCCGAAGAAGCCGACGCCGAAGAAGCTGAAGAGCAGGGCGACGAGGCCACGACCCCGGTGACCGCCGGGTCGTCGCCTGGAGAGGACGAGGAGGAGGATGGAGAGGAGCCGTCCCGCTCTTGATGAGCGGGTCCGGGGATATCTGGGACTGGCCCACCGGGCCGGGACCGTGAACTCCGGAATCGAGGCGGTTCGCCAGGCTGTACGCGATGGCGAGGCCCGCCTGGTGATCCTGGCCGGGGACGCCGCACCTGGCCAGTTGCAGAAGGTGATGGGGCTCCTGGAGCACCGGGACGTGCCCCTGCGGTGGGTGGACCGCCGAGAGGCGCTGGGCTCGACTGTGGGACGAGACGCCCTGTCGGCCGTAGCCATCACAAGTGAATCGTTTGCAGAACAGCTCCTGAGCTGCCTGTCAGCGCGGATTCCGGACGGAATGGAACCAGCGGACGGCGATCGGGGGCCCAAGGAGGGATCCAGTACTGATGCAGGTCGCTGAACTAGCCAAGGACCTAAAGGTCTCCACGGAGGCCATGCTTTCCCTTCTCCGGGCCATGGGGATTCCCGTGACCGACGAGGAGGCTCAGGTCAAGGATGCCGACGTCGCCCGGGTTCTGGCCCGGGTCGAACGGGAGCGGCGTGCCGGGAAGAAGGATGCCTCCGAGGCGGTGGAAGCCGCCATCGAGGAGTCCCAATCCACCCGTCGCCGTCGCCGTCGTCGTCGTCGTGCGCCCGAGCCCGACACCACGGCCGACGAAACGGAAGAGGACGAGGAAGAGGCAGAGGATGTCGCCGCAGAGGACCAGACTGCGGATGTGGATGCGGCGGAGGAGGACTCTGAGCCCACCGACGAGGAGGGGGAGCCCCGCGTGGAGGTCGCCGTAGCCGAGACCGACGAGGCCGAGTCGGCCCCCCTGGCCAAAGCGCCGGTGGCGGACGAGGTGGA
>SLNQ01000333.1 GCA_007132965.1 Gemmatimonadota bacterium
CCTGGAGGTGACCCGAGACCCGGAGCTGGCGGCCGAAATCACCATGCTGCCGCTGGAGTACTTTCCAGTGGACGGCGCCGTCCTCTACGCCGATATCTCCACGGCCTTCGTGGGAGCGGGCATCGACGTAAAGATCGAGAAGGGTCTGGGGCCGGTGCTCCCGCACCCCTACGACACGAGGAAGGCCATCCGCTCCCTGGAGCCCTTTGAGCCCGCCGAGACGCTGGACTTCGTCATGGAGACGCTGAAGATCCTCCGCCGACGCCTGGACGTGCCCATCCTGGGATTCATCGGCGCGCCCTTCACCCTCATGACCTACATGGTGGAGTCGCCCCGGAGCCGGGAACGGGCCGGGACGAAGGCCTTCATGTGGCGCGAACCGGAGCTCTGGGACGAGCTCATGTCGTACTGGTCCGAGCAGCTCATCCGCTTCGGCAGGGCCCAGTTCGATGCCGGCGCCTCGGTGATCCAGATCTTCGATTCGTGGGCCGGCAGCCTGAGCCCGGCGGACTACCGCCGTTCGGTGCTGCCCTACACGCGGCGGATCCTCCAGGGGCTTCGGGAACACGAGGTCCCCACCATCAACTTCGCCACCGGCAACCCCTCACTCCTCCCGCTTCTGGCCGAGGCCGGCGGCGACGTCATCGGGCTGGACTGGCGAGTGGACATCGACGAAGGATGGAAGACGGTGGGCCGGGACCGGGGCGTTCAGGGCAACCTGGATCCCGTGTCGCTGCTGGCGGGTAGGGAGGTTGCCCTGGCCCGGAGCGCCGAGATTCTGCGGGCGGTGGGCGGGAGGCCCGGACACATCTTCAACGTGGGTCACGGGCTCCTTCCCCAGACCGACCACGAGGTGGTCAGGGCCGTGGTGGACTTCGTCCACTCGGTGGACCTGGAGGAGCTCCGGGCCGAGAGCGCCGGCTGATGGGCCCCGCCTCAACCCAGCCGTGATTTCCATACAAGGCATCTTCTTCTCCGACGCCGGAGCGCACGCATGAAGGTCGGCATCCTGGTTCTCAACTTTGGTGAGCCCGCAACCCCGAGCTCCGACACGGTGGTCCCGTTCCTGGAACGGATCTTCTACGCCAACGCCCGCCTGGACCCCCAGGAGACCGATGAGGAGCGGCGGGCCAGGAGCCGGCAGCTGGCCCAGCGCCGGGCGCCGGGGCTCATGGCCGAATACGAGGAAATCGGGGGCTCACCCCTGAACGAGCAGGCCGACACCCAGGCCCGGGAGCTGGGACTGGAGCTCCTGCGCAGGGACCACGAGGTCCACGTCTACTCGGCTTTCCAGTTCACCCCCCCCTTCATTGACGAGACGGTGAAACGAGCCCGAGCCGACGGGGTCGAGCGCCTCGTGGGACTTCCCATCTATCCGCTCTGCGGCCATTCCACCAACGTGGCCGCCCTGGACGAGGTGCAGGCGGCCATCGATGAGCTGGGCTGGGACGAGGTGGAGTTCGCCGGCATCACCGGCTGGCACCGGCACCCCGCCTACCTGGCGCTTCGGGCCGACGGGGTCCGGCAGGTGGTGCGGGACGCCGGCCTCTCGCTTGACGATCCGGGAACCCGCCTGGTCTTCTCGGCCCACGGCACCCCCGTCAAGTACCTGGAGGAAGGGAGTGGGTACGGTGAGTACGTGGAGGAGTTCTGCCGGGAGCTGGGGGACCTCGTGGGGGTGGACGACTACGTCATCGGCTACCAGAACCACGCCAACCGGGGCGTAGAGTGGACCCAGCCCGACGTGGAGGCGGTCATCGAGGAGATCGAGGCCGACACGGTGGTGGTGGATCCGGTGTCCTTCATGCACGAGCAGTCCGAGACGCTCGCCGAACTGGACCATGAGCTCCGGGAAGAGGCCGAGGAGCGGGGGCTGGCCTTCCACCGGGTGCCCGTCCCCTACGACGACCCCCGCTTCACCGGTGTGCTGGCCGACCTGGTGGAGCCTCTGATCACCGGAGGGGAGAGCGAGGTCGGCCTCCGATACGGCCCCTGTCGGTGCCGCCCGAGGCAGGGGACGGTGTGCCTCAACTCCCTTCCCCGGGACGAAGCGGCGCCCCGTCCGCAGGTCCGGGACACCTCAGGGGGACCCGCCAGCCCCCGGATCAGCGACGGCTGAGTCGGGGGTGGCTCCGGGCGGCAGGAGCACCTGGAGCCCCTCCTTTCGGGCCAGGGCCACGAAGATCCAGGTGCTGCCCTGGTAGCTGGCGATCCCGTCGGGCACGCCGTGGGCCCGGAGCATGGCGTGGTTCAGCCCCACCCCTACCTGCCGGGTCCACCCCCGGGCCGCCTCCCAGTAACGATTCCGGTCCTCCAGGTCCCGGGTCACCCCGGGATGGCGCCCGGCGGCAATCGTTTGGGCCCGCTCGAGGTCGAGGTGGGCCACCGCCCCCAAAAGCTGCCGCTGGAGGAAGATGTAGCCGGCGTAGCGGATCCGGGGGTCATGGGCCTCCCGAGCCACCAGGAAGGCCAGGACATTGGCGTCGGACTCCGAGGCGAACCCCCGCTGGTGGGCCATCTCGTGGGCCATCTCCTTGGGCATGAGGACCCCCGGCAGATCCGACAGGAGGAGAGCCTCACCGGTAAAGGGAAAGTACATTCCAGCGACGCCGAAGCGGCGCACCACCGGTGTCAGGAGGAAGGCTTTCGGGGAACCGTGCGAGAGGGTGGTCCGGGGCGGGAGTCGGTAGCGGGCCACCACCTCCTCCCAGGCCCGATCCAGCTTCCCGTGGATTTCCGCCCGAGGAGGTGCGGCGGTGGGCACTCCGGCGTCCCGCGTCCCGTGGATCTCCAGGTACAGCTCGTTGGCGCTCCGGACGGCGGCGGTGGCCAGGGGAGCCAGCTCCTCCACGTCTACTTCCCCCACGGCCTCGATTTCCAGCCGATCTTCCAACCCTGGGCGGGCGTGCTGAAGGCCCCAGAGCACCACGAAGAGGGCCACCACGATTCCCAGGTCGTGGCCCAGCCGCAGGCCGCCCCGAAGGGCCGCTCGGGGCAGGCGGTCGTCGCCCCGGCGCATCTCCCGCACCAATCCCACTCCCAGAAGGAGCACTACCCCGGCCACCATCAGCTCGGCCACCGCAAACGGGACGAGTCCCGTCAGCAGCGAAAGCGACCGGACAAAGGCGGGCAGGATCCCCTGCGCGAGAACCGCCTCAGCCAGATCGGGGCGACTGTGGAGAAGCCCGAAGAGGAGTACCGCAGCCGCTCCGGCACCCACGCCCGCCAGGCGCCGCCTGACGCGCAGGGGTGGACGAGGCCGGGGCGCTACTTCATCAGCCGGTACCACTCCACCCACTCCTGATTGCGCGGCGCCGGACCGTCCCACGGCTCGGCCATGAGGGCCTCGATCTCATCCACCTCCCGAGGCGCCGGCGAGATCCACTCGAGCCCCTCCTCGGTGACGATGTAGTCGTCCTCGATGCGCACACCGATGTTCAGGTAGCGCTCGTACGCCGGACGGATGGCCTCCATGAGCTCGCGGTTGCGCGGGGTGTCGGGGATGACCTCGTCGAAGAGGTTCGGACGCACGTAGACCCCGGGTTCGATGGTGAAGGCCACCCCTGGCTCCAGCACCGGGGGCCAGGGGTCGTGCACGTCCAGCCCGATCCCGTGCCCCAGCCCGTGCATGTAGAAGAGGTAGAGCTGGGGGATCTCCTGCCCGCCCTCGCCCTCGAAGGTGGCGTCAGGAGCCTCGATGAGTCCCAGCTCGGTCAGCCCCCGGGCCAGCACTTCGGCAGCCACCTGGGCCATCTGTCCGAAGTGGACCCCGGGCTCGGCCAGCTCCTCGGCGGCGGCCTGGGCATCCCGGACGAGCTGGTAGATCTCCCTCTGCGGCTCGCTGAAGGTACCGTTCACCGGAACGGTCCGGGTGATGTCGGCGGCGTATCCGCCGTAGCCGGCCCCGATGTCCACCAGGAGAATGTCGCCGTCCTCCATGAAGCGATCATTCTGGTTGTAGTGGAGGATTGTGGAGTTGGGGCCTGAACCCACAATGCTGGCGAAGGCGGGACGCTCGGAGCCGTAGCGTCGGAAGGTGTATTCCACCAGCGCCTGGACCTCAAACTCGTTCATCCCGGGCCGCACGGCCCGCATCATCTCATGGTGGGCCTCCACGGTGAGGGCCGTGGTCTTGCGCAGGAGCTCCAGCTCGGCCTCGGATTTCACCCCCCGCAGGGTGCTCACCTCTCCATTGGGCGCCGTGGAGAGCTGGAGGTCCTGGTGTGCCGCAGTAAGGCGCTGCACTCGCTGGGTCACATCGTTGAGGACGGCGGCGTCGGGGTCGTATGCGCCCACCACCTGGAGCTCATCCGTCCCGGTGGCCGCCACCACCGAGTCCAGGACCTGCTGCAGCTCCTCCACGCTCCGACCCGGGACTCCGGTGGCCTCCCGGGCACCCTCCGGTCCCACCCGATAGCCCTCCCAGGTCTCGGTGGCCGGATCCCGTGGATTCACGAAGAGCCTCTCCCACGCGATGGCACCGTCGCGGACCTCCAGGAGGAGGGCCGCATCCGGCTCTGTGAATCCGGTGAGGTACCGGAACGGCGAGTTCTGGTGGAAGGGAATGTAATCCTGGGGTGGGGCCGCGCTTCCCACGGCGAGGATGAGGCCCTCGCCGGTGGCCGCAGCCAGGGCGCCTCGTCGCTCCGCGTACTCCTCGTTGGCGATCTGGGCCGCCACCGGGGCGGCCGCCAGGAGCCACACCACCACGAGGAGGGGAATCGTCAGAATCCGCACGGCGATGCCGCCTCGAACGGAGAGGCCGCCGCGAAGGCATACAGAGAGCAAAGGTGGTCTCATGGGGAATTCACGGACTGGAAGGTTGAGGGTGATACGGCTGTCGGGGCCGCCCAACCGGAGAACCCGATCTGCAGGGCGGTGTACCGAAAACTCCTACCCCCGACGCCGCCTCTTCGGTGCCCGTCCATTGGCCCGACGATGGAGGGCGGCCGGCCTCCAACGTTCCTGACAGACCCCGACACCCATGAAGCGATCCCCGGCACCTTCCCACTCCATCGGCAACCAGCTGCTGCGGCCCGCGGCCATGGCGAGCGGGGTGATCCTCCTCCTGGTCTGGCTCGCCTGGGTCCCTCCGGCGCCTTCCGCAGCCGAGGCCGCTCACAAGGTCCCGGCCCTGGACACGGTGACCGCTCCCGCCGCCGAACGGATCGCAGCGGACGAACTCCTGGTAAGCCTCTCGGTCCTGGCCCACGACTCCATGGAGGGCAGGCGGACCGGCACCGAGGGCAACGAGAGGGCGCAACGGTATCTCCTGGAGCGGTTCGATGGTCTGGGGCTGGCTCCGGTGGCCGGCCAACGGACCCAGGCCTTCGGCTTCGTGGGCCGACGCGACCAGCAGGAGCATGAGGGGCTGAACATCATGGGGAAGGTGGAAGGCACCACTCACCCGGACCGGTACGTGGTCATCACCGCCCACTACGACCACCTGGGCGTACGGGACGACCAGATCTTCAACGGGGCCGACGACAACGCCTCCGGGACCGCCGCCCTCCTGGTTCTGGCCGACTACTTTCTGGAGCATCCGCCCGCCAGCACCTTGATTTTTGTCGCCATGGATGCCGAAGAGATGGGGCTGCAGGGCGCCCGGGCCTTCGTCACCGATCCACCGGTGCCCCTGGAGCAGGTGGTGATGAACGTCAACCTGGACATGATCAGCCGGAGCGACGTGGACGAGCTGTACGCGGCGGGCACCTACCACTCCCCCTTCCTCACCCCCCTGGTGGAGGAGGTGGCCGACGGTGCGCCGGTGAACCTTCTCATGGGACACGACTCACCGGACCTGCCCCCCGGCGACGACTGGACCATGGCCTCGGATCACGGGCCCTTCCACGAAGCCGGGGTCCCCTTCATCTACTTCGGCGTGGAAGACCACCCGGGGTACCATCACCCCAGCGACACCTTCGAAAACATCACGCCGGAGTTCTACGTGAACGCGGTGGAGACCGTCCTGGACTTTCTCCTGGTGGTGGACCGCGAAGCGGAGACCATTCTCGAAGCCCGGCCTCAGCCCGCCTCCACCCGGCTGTAGAGGAGGTTCGTGACCCGGCCGGCGTCCAAGCGGAGACCGGTGGGCCCCTGCTCGTCCACCTCGAACTCCAGGGTCCACCCGCCACTGCGGAACCGGTCGCCTTCGATCCACTCCAGGGGCTGGGCCGAGGTGCTTCCGGGCCGGAAGAGCCTCAGCTCGCCACCGGCCCAGCGGACCTCCAGCTCGGCTCCCACCTCGTCGCTACGGTAACGCCCGGCGTAGTCCCTTACCCCGGTGGAAGGCGGCGTCAGGGGCTCCGGCTCGTCCCGGTCGTCGGCCCGAGCCGGTTCCTCACCGTCGGCCACCTCCACCTCACCCAGGGTCTCCAGCGCCAACTCCCGGGTGAGGGGCCCCGGATTGATCCCGCCCAGGTTGCAGAGGGCGGCCACCGAGAGTCCCTCCTCCGGGTAGCGCACGTAGTCGGCCCGGAAGCCCATGAAGCTGCCCCCGTGGCCCACCGTGGGCCGCCCGTCGGCCTCGCCGTGTTGCAGGCCGAAGGCGTAGCTCAGGGTGTCGCCGGAGTTGAGGACGCCGCGGGTGTGCATCAGCTCCAGGAAGGCCTCTCCCCCCACCTCGCCGGTCTCGAAGTTCCGGTCCCACGCCGCCATGTCCTCGATGGTGGTGTAGAGGCCGCCGGCCCCCGACTTGTCGAAATTGGACATGTACGTCTGGCGGAAGCCGTTGTCGGCACTGCCGCCGTAGCTCATGGCCCGCCGGGGGACGATGCGGGTGCTCTCCTGGTGGAAGTGGGTGTTGTCCATCCCCAGGGGCCGGAAGATGAGCTCCCGGGCGGCCTCGTCCAGCCGCTTCTCGGTGACCCGCTCGATGACGGTGGTGAGGAGGTAGTAGCCGCCGTTGGAGTAGAGGTAGCGACTCCCGGCCGGGAAGTTGAGGTCCCGCTGGGCGGCGATGAGCTCCAGGTACTCCTGGTCGGTCCAGGCGTCGGCGGTGCGACCTCCGGAGAGGCTGATGAGGCCGTAGATGTCCCGCACCC
>SLNQ01000331.1 GCA_007132965.1 Gemmatimonadota bacterium
CTAGGGCCAGGAGGACGAGGAGTGTGATGCTGGCAGACTTGAAGTGTGTCATGTCGGGCACCTTCAGTGGCAACGAACGAGAAAGATCCGCGAGTGCCTGGAGAAGAAGCTGACTCCTCTCTACCCGACGAAACTCACGAGGCGCCTCAGGGGTTTCTGGTCCGGGCAAGCCTTGCCGAGAAGGGAACCCAGAAGGCTGTGGAACAACCGGGGGTGCGACGAAATGACGCGAGCTCGAGCAGGCCGATTCCTTGCGACGCTGATCCTGGGAACACTGATCTCGGTGACCCCGCTCATCGCCCAGGACGGCGATCACCCCATCACAACCACCGATCTTCTCAAGATCGAGCAGGTGGGTTCGCCGGCCGTCTCCCCTGACGGCTCCCAGGTGGCGTACACGGTGCAGCGCATCGCGAGGGACAACGACGAGGCAGACGCCACCTACCGGTACCTGACCCACATCTACCTGGCACCCCTGGACGGAAGCGAGCCGCCTCGTCAGCTCACCCGGGGAGATCGGAGCGCCACCCAACCCACCTGGCACCCGGAGGGGGACCGACTGGCCTTCGTTCGACCAGTGGACGGGCAACCCCAGGTCTTCGTGCTCCGTCTCGACGGGGGCGAGGCGCAGCAGCTGACCCGGATGGAGACGGGAGCGTCGTCGCCCCGGTGGTCCCCTGACGGATCGAGACTCCTCTTCTCGTCCACCTTCAGGCACCGGCAGCTCCTGGCCGACACGACCCTGGCGCCCGCTCCCGCCCCATCGTGGGACACGGAACGCCCCCTCGTTCCCGACGCCCGCATCCACGAGCTGGACGAGGTCGAGCCGGACCCCGACGGCAGCTTCGAGGAGGTACAGGCCTGGCTGCTCCGGAACCAGCGGGACGACAATCCCCGGATCCTGCATCGGCTGGACTTTCTGGGAGAGACCGACCTGAACCCCGAGCCGTCCTACGCCCACCTTTTCATCATCGACGACGCTCCCGACGCCGAACCGGTGGCCCTTACGTCAGGCTTCCACTCCTTTGCACCCGGCGAGTGGCTTGGCGGGGGAGAGCGGGTGGTCACGGCCGGAAATCTGGAGGCCGGGGTGCACCCGGACCGGATCCAGCAGAGCCACCTCTACACCGTGGACCTGGAGGGGGTGGGTCCGGAGGGGAGCAGGCCCGAGCGCCTCCTGGACCTGGAGAACCACAGTCTCTTCGTCCCCACCCCGGCGCCCGACGGGGATCGACTCCTCTTCCTGGCGTCGGACATCACGGACCGAGGCTACGCCCAGACCCAACTGGGACTGGTGGACGTGGCGTCGGACGGGACCGTCGGTGAGATCTCCTTCCTCTCCGAGGGGCTGGACCGCTCCATAGGCGCGCCGGCCTGGTCTGCCGACGGGCGCTTCGCCTACACCACCATGGGCACCGAGGGCGGGATCCCCATCGTCCGCTTCGATGTGGAGACGGGTGAGCACCTGGAGTTCGTGGACCGAATCCGGGGTGTGCAGGCCCTGGACGTGGGCCCGCGGGGGATTGCGTACGTCCTCACCGAGGTGGCGAACCCCTTCGAGCTCTACGCCGCCGAGCTGGACGGAGCCGACCCCACCCGCCTCAGCCGGCACAATGCCGAGTGGCTCACCGAACGACGGGTGAGCGTTCCGGAGGAGGGCACCCTGACACGCCCCGACGGCACCGACGTCCAGTACTGGGTGATGGAGCCCACCTTCAGGGAAGAGGGGGAACGTTACCCGCTCCTCACCAACATCCACGGCGGCCCATCGGTCATGTGGGGACCCGGAGAAGCCAGCATGTGGCACGAGTTTCAGCTCATGGCCTCGCGGGGGTACGGGGTGGTCTACTCCAACCCCCGGGGTTCGGCGGGCTACGGCCGCGACTTCCAGCACGGCAATCACCAGGACTGGGGCCACGGCCCCGCCGGTGACGTCCTGGCCGCCACCTCGGCGGCCACCGAACTGGACTGGGTGGACGAAGACCGGCTCGTGGTCAC
This sequence comes from Gemmatimonadota bacterium, assembly GCA_007132965.1. GTDB lineage: Bacteria > Gemmatimonadota > Gemmatimonadetes > Longimicrobiales > Gaopeijiaceae > PWLA01. The sequence continues at coordinate 1,999 of SLNQ01000331.1, forward strand.
CGGGGGCTCCTACGCCGGGTACCTCACCGCCTGGATCGTGGCTCACGACCACCGCTTCCAGGCGGCGGTGGCCCAGCGCGGGGTGTACGACCTCGTCACCTTCCTGGGCGAAGGCAATGCCTGGCGCCTCATCCCGGACCGCTTTGAGCTCTATCCCTGGGAGGAGGGGGGCAGGGAGCTCCTCACCAGCGAGTCGCCCTTCACGTACGTGGACCAGATCGAGACCCCGCTCATGGTGATCCACGGGGACGTGGACCTGCGCACGGGCGTGAGCCAGAGCGAGATGCTCGTGCGGGCGCTCAAGATCCTGGATCGTCCGGTGGAGTATGTGCGCTACCCCGGCGGCGCCCACGACCTGTCCCGCACCGGCGACCCCCACCAGCGCCTGGATCGCCTGCTCCGCATCTACGAGTTCCTGGAGCGGCACATCCGGGACTGAGGCGGAAGCCGGCCGCCAACTCCAGCAAGGGCAGGAACCGCCAGCGGTCAGTGCACGGCGTGCGACCCCACGTGGTGCTCGCAGCTCACCCTGGGGTTGAAGGGCGTGAAGAGGCCCGTGGGGTTCTCCCTGTACAGCCAGAGGTGGAGTTCGAAGTGGGGCTCGAATCCGTGGGCCTCGTCGACGTCGGTGCGGGGGTTTTCCACCAGGTGAAAGTACTCGTTGCCCCGGAACACCGGAGGGCCCTCGTGACCGGCCGCCCTCCACGGCGCTTCAAAGATCAGGTTCTCCACCGCCACCAACCGCAGTGACCCGTCGGCCTGCGGCTCGTAGACCAACACACCGGGCTCCCGAAAGTCATCGTGGGTCCCCATGCCGGCAACTCGCGGCTCCACTTCCGTGATCCCCAGCAGGTCCGGACGAAAGTAGTGGATCCCCATCCCTCCGAGCTGCACCGGGTATCCCTCCATGGAGGAGGTGACGCACATGTCCATGGGGTCGGGGATGTACCCTTCTGCCAGGGCCACCTCCACATCTCGAAACCGCTGCGTCTGTTCCAGGATCTCGCGTAGATCCGCCGCCAGCTCAGGATCGGTGGACTCGACCGACGCGATCACGGCCGCCGCGTCGTCGCCCGCCTCCGGTCCCGGACCCGAGGCGGCCTCGCCCTCCGCCGGGCCGGTGCAGCCGGCCATCAGCAGCGCTAGAACGACCGCCCCGATTCCGATGACCGTTCGTGAAGAATGGACAACGCTCTGCATACCTTCCTCCTCGTTGATGGTGGGTTTGTCGAAGAGCACGACACCGGACCGACACTTGCGCCGTGCGGGTCGCGGGTGAACCTTCCCCGAAACAGCCGGTGCCTGCCAACGTCCGGTTCGAACTCAGCAGGCGCCCAGAGACGGCGGCACTCCACCGGGTTCGACAGCGTGCTCTCTGCTGCTTCGACGGCCTCTTGAGTTCTACGGCGTGGAAGGTCGGATCGTCACCCCACATTTCTGGGGGTTGCCGTGGCACCCAGCCATACTGCCAAGAAGACAGCTATCCTCGGGCTCCGACGCATCTGCTACGCCGGGTTGGACTCGGTGGAGCTTCGGCGAGAGGTGCATCGTCGACTCGAGGTCCTCATCCCCTCCGAGGCATTCACCTTCGCCACCACCGACCCGGACACGGGGCTGTTGACCCACGCGGTCAGCGAAGGGGTTCCCCGGTCGGTCTACCGCTCCTGGATCGATCACCTGTATCCGTACCGGGTGGCCACCGAGGTTCTGGACATGGTCCGGGTCGGGCCCAGAGTCACCGCCGAGTGCTCCGACATGGTGCGCGACGTCCTGGCTCCGGGAGGCCTTCGCTACGATCTGCGGGGGGTTCTCTGCGAGCAGGAGAGACCGGTGGGCTTCGTCTGTCTCCTCCGGGAGACCGGGTCCGGGGAGTTTCACCGCGAGGAAGTCCGGGTCCTGGAAGAGATTCTTCCCCACCTGACCCGAGGACTCGTCAGCGCTACCCTGCTGGACCAGGCCACAACGCCGACATCCCAGCCGACGACCAACGGCCGGACGCCCCAGAACGGAACGCCCCCCGCCCCGAACGGCGACGCCCCGTCCGGCCCCGGGGTGATTCTCCTGGACGATGCAGGAGTGGTGCAGACCAGGAACGCGGCGGCCCGGCGATTCCTGCTGGATCTCAGCGATTCGGGGGATGGACCCGACGGAGTGCCTTCGTGCGTGGCCAGCGTGGTGGGAAGTCTCCTCCACATGCACCGAAGTGGGGGCCGTGACCCGAACCTACCGCTGGAAGCGCACTTGCGGGCCCGGGGCCACTCAGGCCAGTGGTACTCGATCCGTGCCTCCCTCACCGAGCCAGATCCGGCGGGCCGGTCCTCGACCATCGTCCTCATCGGCCGGGCCACCTCCCGGGAGATCGCTCCGATTCTGGCTCGCCTCTATGGTCTGACACCCCGGGAACGAGAGATCCTCGTCCTGGCCGCCCGAGGCTGGTCGACGAAGCGGATGTCCCAGCACCTGGAGATCTCGTCCTACACGGTGCAGGAGCATGTGGGAAACGCCTGCGCGAAGGTGGGTGTGCGCACCCGTCGGGAGCTCCTGGCCCGGATCTTCTTTGACGGGTACGCCGAGAGATTCGGCGCATGACGTGAGGAGGACAGTGGGTCCACAGGGGTCCGCTTGTCGCCGACGGAGGCCTCTCCTATCTTGCCCGTTCGGTTGCACTTGCCCGTACCGCGAACCGCCGGACGATCCTCAACCAGGCTCTCTTCGACGACCCGTTCCACCCGACCCCCGACTCCCATGATGCGTCCGACTCCAGCCGCCGCCCCATCGCTCGGACCGAGCACGGTCTCCAGCTTCCTGCTCGGCATGATCCGAGTCGCCCTGATTGCCCCGGCGCTGACGGCTTTGGTGCTCGTGGGACAGGCTCCGGCCGAGGCGCAGCAGAACGCCTTCTCTTCGATGGATGTCTTCGACCTGGAGTGGGTCCAGGACCCCCGGATCTCCCCTGACGGAGAGCTCGTGGTCTACGTGCGACGGGGCATGGACATCATGAACGACCGGCGGACCTCCGAGCTGTGGATCATCCGGGCCGACGGCTCGGACCACCGCAAGCTCACCTCCCGAGAAGTAGCCGAGTCCAACCCCCGGTGGTCCCCCGACGGCACCCGCATCGCCTTCACCAGCTCCGCCGAGGGCAGCGGGTCCGAGATCCACGTCCACTGGGTGGCCGAGGGCACCACCGCTCGCGTGACCCGGCTCGACAACTCTCCACGGGGGATCACCTGGTCGCCTGACGGGCGGAAGCTCGCCTTCGTGAAGCACGTCTCGGCGCCGGAACCCCGCCTGGTGTCACCACCCTCGGCGCCGGAGGGGGCCCAGTGGGCCGACCCGCCCCGCATCGAGACCCGGCTGAACCACGAGCAGGACGGGGTGGGGCTCCTGAACTACGGCTACGACCACCTCTTCGTCGTGGGAGCGGAGGGAGGCGCAGTCCGGCAGGTCACCTCGGGAGACTACCATCACTCCGGGGCACCGGAATGGACCCCTGACGGCGAGCAGCTCATCTTCTCGGCGAACCGAAACGAGGAGTGGGAGCACGAGTTCCGCAACACCGAGCTCTACAGCGTGCGGGTCGCCGACGGGGAGATCCGGCAACTCACCGATCGGTTCGGACCGAACCACACTCCCCGGGTATCGCCGGATGGCCGGACCATCGCCTACCTCGGCTACGAAGACCGGATCCGGACCTACCAGCTCACCCGGATCTACACCATGGACGTGGACGGCTCGAACGTGCAGGAGGTGGCGACGGGCCTGGACCGCTCCATCGGAGGTATCGAATGGGACGAAAACGGGGAAGGGCTCTACTTCCAGTACGCCGACGAGGGCGTGAGCAAGATCGGGCACACCGCCATGGACGGTACGGCCACCCAGGTAGCCCGGGACCTGGGAGGGACGTCCATCGGGCGCCCCTACGCCGGAAGCCCCGCCTTCTCCCTCTCCACAGACGGGACCATCGCCATGAACCTCAGCTCCACCCACCGGCCCGGTGAACTGGCCGTCACCCGGCGGGGACAGGCCGAGCCCCGGCAGGTCACGGACCTGAACGGCGCATGGGCCGACCGACGTGCGATGGGTGAGGTAAGGGACGTCTGGTATACCTCTTCGGTGGACGGCCGGGATCTCCACGGCTGGATCGTCCTGCCTCCGGATCACGATCCGGACCGTGTATACCCGCTGCTGGTGGAGATCCACGGCGGACCCATCAGCCACTACGGCCCACACTTCTCTCCGGAGGTCCAGCTCTTCGCCTCGGCGGGCTACGTGGTCTTCTATCCCAACGCCCGGGGCAGCACCAGCTACGGAGAGGAGTTCGGCGACCTCCTCTACCACGACTTCTCCGGCGGCGAGTACCCGGACATCATGGACGGGGTGGACCACCTCATCGCCGAAGGCGTGGTCTCGGGAGACAGCCTCTACGTGACAGGGGGAAGCGCCGGCGGTACCTCCACGGCCTGGATCATCGGTCAGACCAACCGCTTCCGGGCCGCGGCGGTCCAGAAACCCGTCATGAACTGGATCAGCAAGACGCTGGCCGCCGACAACTATTACGCCTACAGCGACTACCGCTATCCGGGCCAGCCGTGGGAAAACCCCATGGATTACTGGGAGGTCTCTCCCATCTCGCTGGTGGGGAACGTGGAGACCCCCACCCTGGTGATCCTGGGCGAGTTGGACCTGCGGACGCCGACCTGGGAAGCCAAGCAGCTCTACCACGCCCTCAAGCTCCAGGGAGTGGAGACCATGTACGTGGAGGTGCCTGACACCTACCACTTCATCTCGGAGCGGCCCAGTCAGCTCATTACCAAGGTGGACCACATCCTGGCCTGGTTCGAGCGTTACCGCTGAGAGCGAGCGTTACCGCTAGAAGGCTGTTGAAGAAGTACAGGGCGCCACCGTTGGGAGCGCCAGGGAGCCGGCGGGCACCCGCCGAAGGCGGGTCGGGCGGCGACCCGCAGGCATAGCGAAAGCTACGTCGAGGGGAGCCA
>SLNQ01000371.1 GCA_007132965.1 Gemmatimonadota bacterium
ACTGGTTCATGCTGCGGCAGGCCGAGTCCCAGGCGGTGGCCCGACAGCTCTGGCACGAGTGGTATCCCCAGATCGTCTTCAACCACCACCAGCACTCTCCCTTCCCCACGCGGATCTTCATTCCGCCCTTTGCCGACCCGCTGAACCCGCACATTCCACCCCTGGTGGTGCGGGGCGTGAACATGGTGGGGGAGCACATGGCCAAACGGTTTGAGGAGAAGGAGATGCCCGGTGTCATCTCAGGTGTCACTTTTACTATGTGGTGGAACGGAGGCATGCGAACGGCCCCCTACTTTCACAACCAGGTGGGGATCCTCTCGGAGGTGGCCCACCGATACGCCTCACCCCAATACCACGAACCCGACGACCTGCCCGAGTCCATCCGGGCCGGAAGCCGGGTGGTGTCCATGACCGAGCCCTCCATCTTCTACGCCAACCCGTGGGAGGGGGGCTGGGCCCGGCTGGCCGACGCCGTGGAGTACCACTTCGTGGCCTCCATGGGTACCCTGGACATCGGGTCCCGACTTCGGGAGGACTGGCTCTTCAACATCTACCGGATGGGATCGCACCAGATCCGCGACGGCTCGGCGGGTGGGCCCTTCGCCTACATCGTTCCGCCGGAAGACCAGTGGGACCGGGGTGAGGCGGTGGAGATGCTGAACGTGCTCCGGCGGGGCGGGGTGGAGATCCACCAGGCCACCGAGCCCTTTCTGGCCGACGGCGAGAGCTACCCGGCGGGAACGTACGTGGCCTACGCTGGACAGGCCTTCCGGGCGCACCTCATGGACCTCATGGAGCCCCAGGAGCACCCGCAGCGAGAGCTCTACCCCGGCGGTCCGCCCGAGCCTCCCTATGGGGGGCTGGCCGGCTGGACGCTCCCCATGCAGATGGCGGTGAACGTGGTCCGGGCAGAGGAGCCCTTTCAGGCCGAGGTCCGGGAGGTGGACGAGGTGCCGGTTCCGGAGAGCCGGATCGCCGGCGACGGAGCCTTCGGCTTTGCCCTCTCGGCCCAGCCGAACCAGTCGCGGACGGCGGTAAACCGGCTCCAGGCCGCAGGGGAGCGGGTCCACCTGGCCAGCGAGGCCTTCGACGTGGGCGAGCACCACTTCCTTCCGGGGGCCTTCGTGGTGGAGGCGGGGAGCGATACCCGGAGCCGGGTGGAGGAGGTGGCCCGGGAGTTGGGCCTCCAGGCCGTGGGCCTCGAGACGGCGCCTCCTGGTGAGCTGGTGGCCCTGGAGGCTCCCCGGCTGGGGATGTACATGCCCTGGACCGGGAACATGGATGAGGGGTGGACCCGTTACCTCTTCCACGAGCACGACTTCCAGCCTGACACCCTCCGCAACGCCGACATCCGGGAGGGCGACCTGGCCCACTACGACGTCATCGTCTTTGCCGACCAGGGGGCCGGGTCGATCCTGGAGGGGCGGAGGCCGGGAACCATGCCCGATCCCTACGTGGGCGGGGTAGGGGAGGAGGGCGCCGAGAATCTCCGGCGGTGGGTGGAGGCCGGGGGCACCCTGGTGACCTTCGACGCCGCCGGCGACTTCGCCATCCAGGCGCTGGAGCTTCCGGTGGCCAACGCCACCTCGGCGCTGGATCGGGCCGACTTCTTCGTGCCGGGCTCGCTGATCCGGACCGTCTTCGACAACACCCATCCCATCGGGTTCGGGATGCCCCCGGAGACGGCGGCGTTCTTTCAGAACTCCCGGGGGTGGGAGGTGCTGGACCCCGAGCGGGTCGATGTGGTGGGCCGTTACGCCGACGCCGATCTCCTCATGAGCGGGTGGGAGCTGGGGGCCCAGGAACACCTGGCCGGAGTGCCGGCGGTGGTTCGGGTGCGCGTGGGAGAGGGTGAGACGGTGCTCATCGGCTTCCGGCCCCAGTTCCGGGCCCAGCCCACCGGCACGTACCGCCTCTTCTTCAACGCCATCCACGGGGCCGGCGCCCAGGACCGGGGCGCCCTCCTGGGGCTTCGGGGCCAGGCCGCGGAGCAGGCCGTGGGGTCGGGCTCCCCCTGAGGCCCCGGGCGGTCATGACGTCGTCCCCCGACCCATCCCCGGAGGAGCTCTGGATCGAGACCAAGCGGGGCGGCCTCTTCTTCGTGAACGCCCTGCTCATCTTTCCCCACGTCATGGTGGTGGTGCCGCTGCTCACCCGGATCCTGGTGCGGGCCCGAGGCGGGCTGCAGGAGGAAGCGGTGATCGTTGACACCTTCCCCCTCCTGGCCGAGTACCTCCTGCCCCGCATGGGATGGCTCCTGGTGATCCCCATCGGGCTCGTGGTGTGGAACCTCCGCCTAGAGGAGGCGCGGCTGCCGCGGGCGGGGCTGCTGGCCTTCCTGGCCCTCCACCTCCTGGCGCTGGGATGGACGGTGGCCACCTGGCTCGGCCTTACCGGAGCAACCCTCCCAGGCGGGTGGTCGTGAGTCGGGACGGGGAGATCCGAGAGGTGGCACTGGAGGTTCTGCGAACCGCCCGGGTGGCGGTGCTGGGGGGAGGCGAGGGCAGAGTCGCCTCCACCTGGTTCGTCCTCCACGGGTACCGGCAACTGGCCCGGCGCTTCGCCCGTCGCTTCGTGGGCGTGGCGGCTGAGGAGCGCCGGGTGGTGGCTCCGGAGGCTCTCTCCCGCTTCTACCTGGCGCCCGGGGACCGGCCCCACGGCGAGTCCGACCCGGTGGGAGCGAGCTGGATGACCCGGGAAGACCGGGAGGCGGAGATCGCCGACTACGTCCGCTACCTGGACCGGTTGGCCCGCAGTCTCCCCGGGAGCCGCGGGGGGCCGCCGCCAGGCCATCGGACGGTGCTGGGCTTCTCCCAGGGGGCCCATACGGCGGCCCGGTGGGCGGTGAAGGGCAGTGTGCCGTGCCACCGGCTGGTGCTCTGGGGCGCCGGCCTTCCCCCGGATCTGCCCGAGGGTGCCCGGGATCGGCTGGCGGCGCTGGAGCTGATCCTGGTCAGGGGCGAGGCCGACGACCTGCGCCAGGGGCCGGAGGAGGCCCGGGAGGAGGCGATGCTGCGGGAGTGGGAGATCCCGTGGCGCGTGGTGCACCACCCGGGGGCACACCGAATCGACGGCGAGATCCTGCAGGAGCTGGCCACCGAAGAGTGAGGTGGGCGGGACGGCTCAGAATTCTCCGATGAAGCTGATCTCCGTCTCGAGCTCGTAGCCTGTCTCCCGAAGCACCGTCTCCCGGGCCAGGTCGATGAGGTAGCGAACCTCCCGGGCGCGGGCGCCGCCCAGGTTCACCACGATGTTGGCGTGCCGATGGAAGATCCCGGCGTTGCCGTACACCATGCCCTTGAGGCCGCACTCGTCGATGAGGCGCCCCGCGCCCACCCCTTCGATCTTCTGGAAGATGGAGCCGGCGGAGGGGTAGAGCCACAGGTCCGGATGGCGCTCCTCGCGCCACGCCAGGTTCTCGCGCATGATCCGGCGCAGCTCCTCCTGCGGGGTAGGCACGAGGCGAAAGGTGGCGGTGAGGACCACGTCGTCCCGGTGGTGGAGGATGGAGTCGTCGTAGCCGAACCGGAAGTACTCCACACCAACCGTGCGGTGCTCCCCCTCCTGTGTCAGGAGACGCGCCTCGGTGAAGACCTCCTCGATGAAGACCGTCCGGTCCCGGCCCGGAGCGGGTGCCAGGAAGTGGAGGTTTTGCCAGAGGGCGCCGCCCACGGTGGAGGGGATGCCCACGAAGTGATGCAGCCCACCCAGCCCCCGGGCCACCGTCTCCACGATGAGATCGGGAAAGATCTCCACCCCGGCGCCGGTTCGCACGCTCACCCCGTCGTCCAGGAACTCCACCCCCTGCACCTCGTTGCGGATCACCAGCCCCCGGTACCCTCCATCTCCCACCAGGACGTTGGCTCCCCGTCCCAGGAGAACGTGGGGGAGGCCCATGGCCCTGGCCGTCCGGATGGCCAGGCTGAGCTGCTCCGGAGTCCGGGCCCGGACCAGGGCGTCGGCCGGCCCCCCGATGCGGAAGGTGGTGAGGGGCGCCAGGGGCACGTCCAGCTCCAGGGACATGGGCGCCAACTCGCGCCGGAGCTCGTCGATGGGAAGAATGGCGGTGGTCTCGGCGTTCATGGCATGGTATGGGCCCGGGAGCGCCACCCTGGCAGGTGCCCGGCTCGCGTCTGGCAGAAGTTAGGCGGTCCGGGGCGACGGGAAAACCGGCCGTGGCGTTTCGCGGTTCGGGGGCGTAGTGTTGTGGGAGGAAGGTGGTGGGTCCCAGCCGCCGTCCTCCCCTGCGTTCCTCGTACCCCGCTCGCCTCAAGGATGCCGTCTGCCATGAGCTCCAACTCACCCCGGGATCAGACCCTCCTCCTGCTGGGTGCCGGCGAGCTGGGCCGGGAGATGGCGCTGGCCGCCCAGGCGCTGGGTGCGTCGGTGGTGGCGGTGGACCGATACGAAGGGGCGCCGGCCATGCAGGTGGCCGGGAGCGCCGAGGTTCTGGCCTCCCTCGAAGGCCCGGAGCTCGAGGAGGTGATCCGGTCTCACGCTCCCGACGTCATCATACCCGAGATCGAGGCCGTCGATACCGAGCTGCTGGCGAGGTTGGAGGCCGAAGGGTTCACGGTGGCGCCCACCGCCGAAGCCGTCCGCCTGACCTCGAACCGGGCGGCCATCCGGAACCTGGCGGCCGGGGAGCTGGGGATCCGGACTCCCGGCTATGCCCTGGCGAGCTCGCCGGAGGAGCTCCGGGACGCCTGCGACCGCCTGGGCTTCCCGTGCGTGGTGAAGTCCCTCCGGTCGTGGTCGGGGGCCGGGCAGTCGGTGGTGCAGGGACTGGCCCGGGTGGAGCAGGCCTGGGCCTACGCCCAGCAGGAGGGAGGCGGGGACGACGAAGCAGTGCTGGTGGAGGAGTTCATCGACTTCCACACCGAGATCACCCTGCTGACCATCCGGGATCCCGGGGCAGACGTGCACTTCCTGGAACCCATCGGGCACCGGCAGGAACGGGGTGCCTACCGGGAGTCGTGGATCCCCCAGCCCCTTTCCGCAGACCAACTGCGGGAGGCCCGGGAGATCGCAGAGACGGTGACCCGGCGCCTGGGTGGGGTGGGTGTTTTCGGGGTGGAGTTCTTCGTCACCGACGGGGAGCTGGTCTTCTCGGAGGTGTCGGCCCGCCCCCATGATACGGGCTTCGTGACCCTGGTGGCCCACGAGGTGTCCCAGTTCGAGCTTCATGTACGGGCCCTCCTGGGTCTCCCCCTCCCGGAGCAGCGGTGCAACCGCCCGTCGGCGTCGGCGGTGATCCTGGCACGGGACGAGGGGTCGGTGCAGGGCTACGAAGGCGTGGAGCGGGCCGAGAGGGTCGAATCGGTCCAGGTGAGGCTCTTCGGTAAGCCCACCGCCTATCCCTTCCGGCGAATGGGCATCACCCTGGCCACCGGCGACTCGGTGGAGGAAGCCCGGGCCCGGGCGCTGGAGGCGGCGGCGCGCATCGAGGTCCGGGTGGACTGAGGGCGAGAGCGGATCCGCACCCCACACCCCGGTGTACCGCGGGCGCACCTGCTCCTCTCGCCCGCTCTCGTCCATGTCCGACGCTCTGCGACCCTACACCCTCATCTACGACGGCGAGTGCGGTATCTGCCGGCGCTCCGTAAGGTGGGTGCAGGAGCGAGATCGGGAGGAGCGCATTGAGCTCGTTCCCTACCAGGATCCGACGGTTCCGGAGCGTTTTCCGGAGATTCCCCGGGACGACATGGAGCGGGCCATGCAACTGGTGGCCCGGGACGGGGCCCGATGGGAGGGCGCCCGGGCGTTGGAGGAGATCCTCGCCATCCTCCCCGGATGGCGGGTGGCGGCGCCCCTCTTCCGGATCCCGGGGGTTCGCCGGGTAGCTGGCTGGATCTACCGTTGGGTGGCCACGAATCGGCGGCATCTGGGGTGCGGCGAGCACTGTCCTCTGTCCGAGGTGTCTTCCTCGTCCGACTCACGGCGAGGCTCGAGAGGCCCGAATTGACGGCGATGCCCGGGTGGTGTACTATATCTATAATACAACCGGGAGACCCCGATACAGGAGCTATAGATGAGCCAGCGGGACGATGCGATCTTCACCGAGCGGGAGCTGGACATCATGGATGTCCTGTGGGACCGGGGTTCGGGCACGGTGGGCGAGGTTCGTGAGGCGATTCAGGACGAGTTGGCCTATACCACGGTCCTGACCATCCTCCGGACGCTGGAGAAGAAGGGCTACGTGGGGCACGAGACCGAGGGGAAGGCCCATCGCTACCATCCCCTGGTGGAGAGGGACGAGGCCCGGGAGAGCCATCTCCGCCGGTTGCTCCGCAATCTCTTCTCCGGCTCGCCCGAGCTGCTGCTGACCCAACTGGTTTCCGACCGGGATCTCTCGGAGGAGGAGCTTCGTCGCCTCAGGGAGCTCCTGGATCGTCGGTTGGGGTGAGTTCCTCAGTCTCCCCCCTCATGATCCACCACGCCGCCAGGCCCAGGGGGAGGAGCGCCAGAAAGCTGATGACCAGCGGATGGCCCAACAGCCCCCGCTCCCGGGCGGTAACCTCGAAGGAGGCTTCGCCCTGCCCTCCTTCTCCGTCCACCTCCACCGAGATGAGCCAGCGCCCCGGCGCCCCCAGGACGAACTTGGCGGCGTAGTAGCGGGGGTCGTCGGCCTGCTCCCGGGTGGCCTGCAGCGTCTCGCCCGTCCCCGGGCGGATATCGGCCCACTCCCCGTCGTGGTCGTGGAGCTCTAGGAGTTCGGTGCGGATGGTGACCCCCACCCCCTCCGGCACGCCTTCCACGTCATCCTGGAAGATGAGCACGCTCACGTCCAGCGAGTCGGGGCGCACCGGTGTGGGGTCGGTGAAGACCGAGACCAGGTAGTCGCCCATGGGGATGTTGGCGAGGCGGAGGGTGCCCCCGTTGGCCAGCAGGGTGCCGGGAACCAGCAGGAGGAGGGCGACGGCCAGGACGGTGGCGGGGGGTCGGGTCGGGTGCGGATTCGAGGCTCTGGGCATTGACGTGCGGGCGAGTTGG
>SLNQ01000045.1 GCA_007132965.1 Gemmatimonadota bacterium
ATCAGGGTCTGCCTCTGCAATCATCGGACTCGTGACGCCGACCTGACGGCCCTGGTACGGGCGGTACTGGAGTTGGGGCGAAGCCTCGTGCCGGTGGGTTGAGTCGGCGCGGGGGGAGGGCGATCAGCCCCCGCCTCCCGCCAGTATGGGCACCAGGAAGCCGTGCACGCCGTCCAGGACGAACTGCACGGCGATGACAGCCAACAGGAGCCCCATGATCCGAGTGAGAACGTTCACGCCGCTCTGGCCCAGCACATCCGTCACCATCGGGCCTGCCCGCAGCACCCCGTAGATGCTCCCCAGCACCACGGCCATGGCTCCGAAGAGGACCACCACGTGGAGAAATCCCGGCGCATCGCCGGCAAGCACCATCACGGTCGTAATGGCCCCGGGTCCCACGATCATGGGAACGCCCAGGGGCGTGATTCCCACCTCCGCCTTCTCCATAGCTTCGGCCTCTTCCTCGGACGTGGCCTTCATGCGGGACCGTTTCACCTGGAGCATCTCGATGGCGATCCCGAAGATGATGATTCCGCCCGCGATCCGGAACGCGTGGATCGTGATGCCGAAGAACTGGAAGATGGCTCCCCCCAGCAGGGCAAAGACCACCAGGACCACCGCTCCGGTCGTCACCGCCAGGCGGAGCGTCCTGCGCTTCTCCTGCTCCGTGTGTCCCTCGGTGAGGGCCAGGTAGAGGGGCGTCGCCACCAGGGGGTTGGTGATGGCGAAAAGTGACGTGAAGCTCAGGAGGGCGAAGGTCCCAAGACCTTCCGGAAGCATGGTCAACCGGCCTCGACGTCGAGGGTCGAGAGCCCCGTCGGCACAACCGGCGGACGCCCGATGGAATGATAGCGGAAGCCCACCTCCCGCATCCGGAACACGGGGAAGATGTTGCGGCCGTCCACCACCAGGTCACCCCGCATCGTCTCGTACATACGCGCGAAGTCAGGACGCCGGTAGGGGTGCCACTCCGTGTGCAGGATCAGGGCGTCCGAATCCTCCAGAGCCTCATAGTTGCTCTCGGCGTAGTGGATCCGGTCACCAAAGTACTGGCGTCGGGCCTCGTCCATGGCCACCGGGTCATGGGCCACCACCTCTCCTCCCCGCTCCAGGACCCCCTCGATGGTTACCAGGCTCGGCGCCTCGCGCATGTCGTCGGTGTTGGGCTTGAAAGAGAGGCCCCAGACGGCGATCCGGCGCCCCGACAGATCGGAGCCCAGCTCCCGGTCCAGGACCCTCAGCGGAAACGCCTTCTGCCGCTCGTTCACGGCTTCCACCGCTTCCAGGATTCCGGCATCCACGCCCAGTTCGTTCAGCGTCTGTACCAGCGCCTTCACGTCTTTGGGGAAGCACGAACCCCCGTACCCGATCCCGGGGAAGAGGAAGGAGGGCCCGATCCGATCGTCGCTTCCGACTCCCAGGCGAACCAGGTCCGCATCGGCCCCGGTGATCTCGCAGAGACCGGCGATCATGTTCATGAAGCTGATGCGGGTGGCCAGCATGGCATTGGCGGCGTACTTCGTGATCTCAGCCGAGGCGATGTCCATGAGAAGGATCTGATTTCCTGTGCGCACGAAGGGCTCGTAGAGGCTCGCCAGCTCTTCGCCCACAGCCCCGTTGTCCACCCCCAGGACCACTCGGTCCGGTTTCATGAAGTCGTCCACCGCCGCGCCCTCCTTCAGGAACTCGGGGTTGGAGCAAATGTGGACCGGGTGGTTGGTCTCAGCCTCGATGGCGTCACGGACCTTCGCGGCGGTTCCCACGGGGACCGTGCTCTTGGTAATCACGATGCGTTCGCCGTCCATGGCACGCCCGATGGATCGAGCCACGGCCAACACGTGCTTCAGGTCCGCAGCGCCATCGGCGCCGGGTGGGGTTCCCACCGCAATGAAGATGATCCGCGATCGCCGCACCGCTTCGCTCACATCGGTGGTGAAGGTGAGGCGGCCGGCCTCGAGGTTGTCGTGAACCAGGGGCTCGAGGCCCGGTTCATAGATGGGAATCTCCCCCTGGTTCAACCGGCGAATCTTGTCTTCGTCGATGTCAGCGCACACGACATCGTTTCCCGTCTGCGCCATGCCGGCTCCTACGACCAGTCCTACGTACCCCGTTCCGATCACACCAATCTTCATCAGGCGAGCTCCATCAAATCGTATTGACAGGGTCGTTCGTCGGTTCCCAGCCGATCTAGTCAGCGCCGGGACCTGGGAGTTTTGTTCCAGCAAGCTCCGGGCCAGGAGAGTCTTCCCGACCGGGAGACGATCCGAAAGCCGGGACCCGGAGTGAACCGTGAATGGTCAGCGTCCATGGGAAATCCAGTGACATGTCCACACAGGCAGGACCACTCGTCCGACCATACAACCTTTCGCAAGTCGGAGGAAGAACCTTCCCGAAGTCCTTGCCAACGGACGCCTCCGGATCGCCCCTCCTCCTCCGCGGACCAGCAGGGTTGCCCCCCAGTCAATCGCCTCGGGCACTCACCGGCGACGTTGACATATGAACAAGTATTCATATGTTCATAGGTAATGACAAAGATTCAACTCTGCGACCTGGAGCTCGTGGACCGCGAGACGGTGGAACGGGTCCGGGCCAACCAGGCCACCGAGGAGGAGCTGGACCACCTGTCCGCCACCTTCCAGATGCTGGCCAGCCCCACCCGCCTCCGCATGGTGGAAGCGCTGGCGGGGGGTGAGCTCTGCGTCTGCGATCTGGCGGCCGTGGTCGGGGTGAGCCCTTCCGCGGTGAGCCACCACCTCCGACAGCTTCGTCAGATGAGAATCGTCCGCTTCCGCAAGGCGGGCCGTATGGCCTACTACCGTCTGGACGACGAAAACATCTCGCAGCTTTTCCGAACGGGACTCGAGCATGTCCGCGAATAACGGACGTGAGCAGGAAGCGGCCGGCACCACGTCCCTCCGGTTCCGGGTAGCAGACATGGACTGCGCCAGTTGCCTGGGGCGCATCGAGGGCCGACTCCGAAAGGTAGACGGGGTCACCGACGTGACGGGCAGCCCGGTGGCCCGGACGCTGACGGTGGAGGTGGACCCCGGACGGGTGGGGCCGGGGCGGATCCGGGACGAGGTGGGACGGCTCGGCTACCTGGCCCGCCCCACAGACGAAACCGACGAGGACCGCTTCCGCCAGGTGACGTGGACCGGGCGGGAGGCCCGCATCGCCTTCGTCTCCATGGGCCTCTTCATCGTGGCCCTCCTGCTGCGAGTCCTGGGGGTCCAGCCGGCCCTCTTCGATCTTCCGTTCCGAACGATCCTGCTGCCGGACCTGGTCTTCGTGGCAGCGGCGGCGGTGGGAGGCTGGAACTTCTTCCCCCGGGGCGTGAAGGCGGCGCGGGCCCTCTCCCTGGACATGAACTTCCTCATGACGGTGGCCATCCTGGGAGCTGTGGGCATCGGGGAGTACATGGAGGGAGCAGCCATCGCCTTCCTCTTTGCCTTCGCGGACCTGCTGGAGCGCTACTCGGTGGACCGGGCCCGGGCATCGGTACGGGCGCTCATGGACCTGGCCCCCGACGCGGCCCGGGTCATCCGGGACGGCCAGGAGATTCGCGTGGCAGCCGGGGACCTGGTCATCGGGGACCTGGTGGTCCTGCGCCCAGGCGACCGGATCCCCGCGGACGGGGTGGTGGAGGAAGGCACCTCGGCGGTGAACCAGGCGCCCATCACCGGAGAGTCCATGCCGGTGACCCGGACCCCCGGAGACGAGCTCTTCGCCGGCACCATCAGCCAGGACGGCTTTCTGCGAATGCGGGTAGAGCGGCCCGCCGCCGAGAGCGCCCTCTCCAGGATCATCCGTCTCGTGGAGCAGGCGGAGAGCCGCAAGACCCGAAGCGAGCGGTTCGTGGAGCGGTTCGCCCGCTACTACACCCCCACCGTCACGGCGGCGGCCGTGGCCCTCATGGTGATCCCGCCCCTCCTCTTCGGGGCACCCTTCGCCACCTGGTTCGTCCGGGGACTGACCCTCCTGGTCATCGCCTGTCCCTGCGCCCTGGTCATCTCGACGCCGGTGGCGGTAGTGAGTGGGATCACGGCGGCGGCCCGCAACGGGGTCCTCATCAAGGGGGGCACCTTCCTGGAGGCCATGGGGAAGGTGAAGGTGGTGGCACTGGACAAGACCGGGACCGTGACGGCTGGCCACCCGAAGGTGGACGGGATCCACCTGGTGGACGGGATGTCGGAGGAGGAGGTGCTCGCCCGAGCCGCCGCGGTGGAGGCCCGGTCCGAGCACCCCATCGCCCGCGCCATCGTGGAGGCGGCCGACGCCGCCACGCCGCCGTGGACCGTCTCCGACTTCGAAGCGGTTCCGGGCCGGGGCGCCAGGGCCCGGCTCGACGACGTGGAGTACGTTGTGGGAAGTCCCGAGTTCCTGGCTCGGGAGGGGGTGGCCGAAGGGATGGAGCCGGACCTCCGTCACCTGACGATCCCCGAGAAGCTCCAGCACGGCGCCGGCAGCTTCGTCGGGGTGGCCCGGGAGGGACGGGTTCTGGCCTGGATTTCGGTGAGCGATCCGCCCAGGTCCGGCGCGGCGGAGGCGGTGCAGGCGCTCCGGGACGCCGGCGTCGAGCGCGTGGTCCTCCTCACCGGCGACCGGCCCGCCACGGGGCGGGATGTGGCCCGGCGCATCGGGGTCGACGAGGTGCGGGCCGGCCTCCTCCCCGAAGACAAGGTGAAGGCAGTGGAGGAGCTGGAGGCCCGCTACGGGGCCGTGGCCATGGTGGGCGACGGGGTGAACGACGCCCCGGCGCTGGCCGCCGCCTCGGTGGGGATCGCCATGGGCGCGGCGGGAAGCGATACCGCGCTGGAGACGGCGGACATTGCGCTCATGGGAGACGACCTGTCTCGCCTGGCGTACCTCTACACCCTCTCGAACCGGGGCGGAGGCGTGATCCGCCAGAACATCGCCGCCGCCATCGGCGTGAAGGCCCTCCTGGCCATGGGCGTGCCCCTGGGCATGGTATCGCTCATTGCCGCCGTGGTGGTGGGCGACCTGGGCGTCTCCCTGGCGGTAACCCTCAACGCCCTCCGCCTGGCCCACCTGAAGCCCGAAGTCCCTCCGCACCAGGTCCGGCGCTCCTCCCACACCCGACCCGCACTCAGCGGACACGTATGAGCCCAGAGCCATCGCCACCGTCCCGTGGACCTCGGAAGACCCATCCCCTCGCAGATCAACTGGCCCGCGACGTCCGGATCCTGGGGGAGGAGATCGGCGAGCGAAACGTCTTCCTCCCCGAGGCGCTGGAGCGGGCGGCCCGCTTCATCGGAGAGGAGGTTCGGGACGCCGGTCTGGAGGTCCAGCGGCAGACCTTTCACGCCCGGGGCCTCCACGCGCGCCAGGTGCCGTGCCACAACCTGGAAGTGGAGCTTCCCGGCTCACACCGCCCGGACCGGATCGTCGTCATCGGTGCCCACTACGACTCGGTGGCCGGATCCCCCGGAGCCAACGACAACGGGAGCGGTGTTGCCGCCGCCCTGGCGCTGGCCCGGACCTTCGCCCGCCGCTCCGCGCCCCCGGGCCGAACGCTGCGGTTCGTCTTCTTCGCCAACGAGGAGCCGCCCTTCTTCCAGACCTCGGAGATGGGGAGCCTGGTCTACGCCCGCCGGAGCGCCGAGCTGGGGGAGGACATCCGGGGCATGCTCAGCCTCGAGACCATAGGGTACTTCGACAACAGCGACGGAAGCCAGCGCTACCCCCTGCCGCCCCTGGGCTGGTTCTACCCGAGCCGGGGCAACTTCATCGCCTTCGTCTCGAACCTCCGGTCGGGACGGCTCCTCCGGGAGTCGGCGCGGGCCTTCCGCAAAGGGGTGGACCTGCCGGTGGAGGCCGCCGCGCTACCGGGGTTCGTCCCGGGGGTGGCCTGGTCCGACCAGTGGGCCTTCTGGAAGGAGGGCTACCGGGCCATCATGGTGACCGACACGGCCCCGTACCGCTATCCCTACTACCACACGCCGGACGACACCCCCGACAAGCTGGACTACCAGCGCTTCGCGGAGGTGGTGGAAGGGCTGGAGGCGGTGGTGGAGCGACTGGCCCGCTACGGACGTGGCACAGCCCGCTACTGACGTCGTTCAGGCGGCTACGTGCCCACCGCCTGGAAGAGGTTGTTCAGCGACTCCGCCAGCGTGGGGTGCGCGATGACTCCGTCCCGAAGCGTCGTGTAGGGCAACCCGCCCATCATGGCGACCTGCAGCGCGGCGGCCACCTCTCCCCCTTCTACCCCGAGGATCGCCACCCCCAGGATTCGCTCGGTGCTCCGGTCAACCACCGCCTTCATGAGACCTCGGGTTTCGTCCATCTCCATGGCTCGGGCCACCCGGGCCATGGGGAGCTTCGCCACCGCCACATCGAAGCCCTGCTCCCGGGCCTGCTCTTCGGTGAGCCCCACCCGTCCCAGTTGCGGGTCGGTGAAGACGGTGTAGGTGAGGAGCCGGTTGCGGGTCGTGCGATCCCCCCCATCCAGGAGGTTGGCCTTGACGATCCGGAAGTCGTCGTACGCCACGTGGGTGAAGGGGGGCGACCCGGCCACGTCGCCCAGGGCGTACACCCCCGGTACGGTGGTCTCAAGGCGCTCGTCCACCTTCATGTAGCCGGCCCCGTCGAGCTCGATCCCCGCCGCCTCCGGCGCCAGGGCGTCGGTGTTGGGAACCCGTCCGGCCGCCACCAGCAGGTGGGAGCCGGTGAGGGTGTCCGCATTTCCGTTGCCGTTCAGGTGAAGGGTGACCCTCGAGCCGTCGTCGCCGGCCGCCTCCACCGACGCCGCCTCCACACCGGTGAGAACCTCGATGCCGTCATCGGTGAGGACCTGGTGCAGCGCCTCCGAGACGTCCTCGTCTTCCCGACCGGCGATGCGGGCACCCCGGTCCATGACGGTGACCCGGGCGCCGAAGCGCCGAAACATCTGGGCGAACTCGAGACCGATGAACCCGCCGCCCAGCACCAGCAGGTGCTGGGGAACCACGTCCAGCTCCATGATGGA
>SLNQ01000374.1 GCA_007132965.1 Gemmatimonadota bacterium
TCGTGGCTCGGATCGAAGTGCCCATGCCCCAGATGGGTGAATCCATCGCAGAAGGTACGGTTTCCAAGTGGCTCAAGGAGATCGGCGACGAAGTCGAACGAGACGAACCGATCCTCGAGATATCCACCGACAAGGTGGACGCCGAGATCCCCGCTCCCCAGTCGGGGACCCTGGTGGAGATTGCCGTCCAGGAAGGAGAGACGGTGGAGGTGGGCACCATCGTGGCCTACCTGGACACCGAGGGAGGCGCGGCGCCTGCCGCCGAAGGGGAATCCGAGGACGCGGAAGAGGGGCCGGCCCCCGACGAGGAGGAGGAGGCTCCGGCCGAGGAGGCCGAGGCGGAGGAGGAAGCTCCCGCCGCCCAGGAGGAGGAGCCAGCCCGGGACGAGGGGGAGCCCGCCACGGCGGAGGAGCGGTTGAAGCAGCGATCCACTCCCGTAGTGCGGCGGATGGCGGAGGAGCACGGAATCGACCTCTCCGACGTCGAGGGGACGGGTCACGCCGGACGCGTCACCAAGCAGGATCTGGAGGCCCATCTCGAGCGGGACGAAGAGGAGGAACCGAAGGAGCCGGCACGGCCCGCCGCGCCTGCCGAGCCGCGGCCCGCAGCGGCGGCAGAGCCCGCAGCCGCGGCGCCGTCGGATCTCTGGAAGACCTTCTACGGCCAGGTCCAGCACCCCGAGTTCCCGGTGCGCGACGCCGATCGCGTCGAGACCATGGACAAGATCCGGCGTCTCACCGCCGAGCACATGGTATTGGCCAAGCGGGTGGCGCCCCACGTGCACTCCTTCATCGAGATCGACTTCACCCGGGTGGACCGGATCCGCAGAGAGAACAAGAAGAAGTGGGCGGAGCAGGGGGCCCGGGTGAGCTTCACCGCGTTCGTGGTCTGGGCCCTGTCCAGGGTGCTGCGGGACTATCCGCACCTGAACGCCACCGCCTCGGGGAACAACATCATCTTCCGCGGCAACGTGAACATCGGTGTGGCGGTGGACCTGGATCCGGGCCTCATCGTGCCGGTGATCCGGGACGCGGACCACCTCTCGCTGGTGGGAATCGGCAAGAAGGTGGTGGACCTGGCGGAGCGTGCCCGGAGTCGGCAGCTCGGGCCGGACGAGATTCAGGGCGGCACCTTCTCCATCACCAACCCCGGTGTGCTGGGCACAATGGTGGGTCTGCCCATCATCCCCAAGGGAACCTCGGGAATCCTGGGGACCGGTGCCATTGAGAAGCGAGTCGTGGCCGTGGAGGATCCGGAGACGGGACAGGACTCGGTGGCCATTCGCAAGCGGTCCATCTTCTCCCTGGGCTATGATCACCGGATCGTGGACGGTGCCGACGCCGCACGATTCCTGGCTGACCTCAAGGAGATGCTCGAGACCTTCCCTGACGACGCCTGATTCCGGGTCGGAGGCTCCATGAGCGGCGGTGACGGCGTGCTGGAAGTGCGTCGGCCAGGACAATTGGCCTACGGGGAGGCGACGGAGCTGCAGTCTCGACTGGTCGCCATGCGGAGGTCCGGCGAGATCCCGGACCAGCTCCTCCTGCTGGAGCATCCCCACGTGATCACCATGGGGACGGGATCCGATCCGGGGCACCTGGTGGCCGACGAGACGCTGCGGGAGCAGATGGGGGTGGAGTTGCACGAAAGCACCCGGGGTGGTGATGTGACCTACCACGGTCCGGGTCAGCTCGTGGGGTACCCCATCCTGGACCTGAAGCCGGATCGGAAGGACCTGCACCGATATCTCAGGGACCTGGAGGAGGTCCTCATCCGGGTCCTGGACGAGTACGGGATCGAGGGGACGCGCTCCGAGGGCTATACCGGTGTATGGACCGATGCCGGAAAGGTGGCGGCCATCGGGGTGCGGGTATCGTCGGGGTGGATCACGTCCCACGGCTTCGCCCTGAACGTGGCCACCGACCTGGGCTACTTCGAGACCATCGTTCCGTGCGGCATCTCCGACCGGAACGTGACGTCCATGGAGGAGCTGCTCCCGCAGACCCCGGCCATGCACGACGTGATGCACCACACGGCCCAGATCATGGGCCGCGTCTTCGACCTGAAGATCAGGGAGCGAGAAGGGCTGCCCTGAAGCCCGCTGCCGCCAGGCTACCGTTCAGCCCTCTTCTTGCCCGGGGGGCGCGAACTCGTAGAAGTCCAGGTACCGCTCCCGCTCGTCTCGTTCCTGGTTCAGCCAGTCGACGAAGTCGGAGGGCTGCAGCCCTCCACTGTGGGTCTGCTCTTTCGCCGCCCGGATGGCCAGGTGGTTGGCGTATTCGTTTCTGGGATGGCCGGCGTGGCCCCTGACCCATTCCCACTCCACTTCGTGCCGAGCTGCCACCCGGTCCAGCTCCTTCCAGAGTGACAGGTTCTCGATGGGGCCGCCTTTGCGCTTCCATCCCTTTCGCTTCCATCCGTGAATCCACTCCTTCATTCCCCGCACCAGGTACTGGGAGTCGGACACGAATCGGACCCTGCAGGGACGCTTCAGGGCCCGAAGACCTTCGATGGCGCTCCGCAACGCCATGCGATTGTTGGTGGTGTCGTTGTCCGAGATCCAGTAGTCCCTCCGGACCCATCCTTCGCCGTCCCAGAACTCCACCAGACCGGCGGCTCCACCGGGGTTCGCTCGGCCCTGGAACTGGTTTCCGAGGCAGGACTCGTCGGCGTGGATCTGTACCAGCGGAAGAGAATCGGCTTGGCTCACCTGAGCTCCATTGCAGGGGGGGGCGCGTGGGGCTTTCCTTCCGGCGCCGGTGCAACCGACCAGGTTCGCCGCCGGCCGGGCGAGAGGAAGACGGACCAGAAGGTTAGGACGACTGGCCGGGAAGGGAAACCGCCCGTTCCCATTCGCCTTGACTGCCTCCCAGTTGACGGTAGATTCTGGACACCCTGAACCCGTCCCAATGGGAGTTGAATTGAATCACCCATCCAGACCCGCCTACCTTCTGCTGGAAGACGGCCGACGCTTCGAGGGACAGATCCTGGGCGTAGAGGACGTGGCCCTGGGGGAGGTGGTCTTCAACACCGGTATGACCGGCTACCAGGAGATCCTCACTGATCCGTCCTACACGGGCCAGCTCGTCACCATGACCTATCCCCTCATCGGGAACTACGGGGTCACGGACGAGGACCGGGAGTCGCCGCAGCCGCAGGTGGCCGGGTTCATTGTCCGGGAGGCTGCGCGTCGACACTCCTCATGGAGAGCGTCCGGCGGACTTGAGGACTACCTGCTTCAGCACGGGGTGGTGGCCATCTCCCAGGTGGACACTCGAGCGTTGACCCGGCACATACGGGACCAGGGAGCCATGCGTGGTGGCATCGCCCCGGCCCGCGTGGCCGAGGACGAGCTCATGGACCGGATCCAGTCGCTCCCGATCATGGAAGGCCTGGATCTGGCGTGCGGCGTGTCCACCACCACCCGTTACGAGGTAGAGGCCGTGGGGGAGGAACGGTTTCATGTCATGGCGTACGATTTCGGGGTGAAGGCCCACTCACCCCGGCTGCTCGCCGAGCGCGGATGTCGGGTGACCGTCGTTCCGGCGTCCATCACCGCCGATGAGATCCTGACCGAAGCCCCCGATGGTCTCTTCATTTCCAACGGGCCAGGGGATCCGGCAGCAGTGGAGCGAGCGCTGGACGCCATCCGGATACTCTCCGAGAAGGGCATTCCCATCTTTGGAATCTGCCTCGGTCACCAGCTCATTGGCCGAGCCTTTGGCGGGGAGACCTACAAACTTCCGTTCGGACACCACGGCGTGAACCATCCGGTGAAGGCGCTCGAGCGGAACACGGTGGAGATCACCTCCCAGAATCACGGGTTCGCCGTCCGGGGAGCGGACGACGAGTCGGTTCCCGGCGCTCCCGATCTACGGGTGACCCACCGCAACCTCTACGACCAAACGGTGGAGGGACTCAAGCATCGGTCTCGTCCGGTCTTCTCCGTGCAGTATCACCCGGAGTCGGCCCCGGGGCCTCACGACTCGCGATATCTCTTCGACGAGTTCGTCGAACTCATGGAGGAAGCCCGGTCGCTTCGGGGGGAGATGGCCTCCCGGGCTTGACCTCGGGTCGAGGCGCACGTTACCCTAGCGCCTCTCATACAAGACGATTCGAACAATCTGGATTCGCTCGTTGAGCGGATCTGCGAACCTGACCGGCCAGCCGGATAAACCCGGCGGGAGGGGTGGATGACGAAAGCGGATCTCGTGGACCAGGTGGCCGAAGCCATCGGACCCGGCGTTACGAAAAAGGACTGCGCGTTGGTGGTAGACGGCTTCCTGAACGCGGTCAAGCAGGCTCTGGCCGACGGAAACCACATTGAAATTCGGGGCTTCGGTACGTTCAAGGTCCGGAAGCGAAAGCCCCGCAAGGCGCGGAACCCCAGGACCGGCGAGTCGGTGCACGTGCCGGAGCGCCACGTCCCGGTCTTCAAGCCTTCCAAGCACTTTCGGGCCGACGTGGCCGAGAGCGCGGCGGAGCGGGCGGAGGACTGAACGGCCTCGCGGTACCCTGAGCTGCCTGTGGGGCTCGGGGTCCGGCCGGATAGCTCCCAGGGATCCTGGGTCTCGGCATCGGGCTCGGGTCCTCTGTTCCTTCCTGGCCCCACCGGAGGAGTCTGCCTCCCCTTCCCATGGCACGCCCTCGGGCGCCCCAGTGCGACGCCGACGGGGGGCCCCTGAGCCCCAACCGGCAGACCGCCGGCTCGGCGCGATCCTCCGCCCACCTTCCAATTGCGCCCGCGCCCCATGCCGCGATCGTTTTTAACATCCTTCCGCTTACGCACATCTGACGAACGGTGAAGGGGAAGAGCAGGGAGGCCACGGACCCGGCTCCGGACGACGGGGAGCTCGTACAACGAGCCAAGGGCGGGGATGCAGCAGCCCTGGACCTTCTTCTGGATCGCCACCAGGGCGTGGTCTACCGATTTCTCCTGGGACTCCTCGGAGACGAGGACGCTGCAGCCGATGCTGCCCAGGAGACTTTTGTGAGAGCCCTGACGAACCTGAACGGATTCAGGGGAGACGCGGCGTTTCGGACCTGGATCCTGGCCATTGCCCGAAACGAAGCCCGGGGGATGGCCCGGCGGAAAAGCCGCCGAAGAGAATCGGCTCTGGACGATCTGCCGCCCCCGGTGGCCGGCGGACCGAGTCCGGAAACCCGGGCGCTGCGAAACGTGGAAGTGCAACGTGTGCGTGACACCCTGGCACGGCTGCCGGAGAAGCAGCGGATGAGCGTTTCGCTCCGACTCTTCGACGGCCTCAGCTTCAGGGAGATCGCCGAAGCCACCGACTCCACCGAAGGGTCGGCCCGGGTCAACTACCATCACGGGATTCGCCGGCTCAGGGAGTGGCTCCATGACGACCAACGGACATAACGGGATGAACGAGACCAACCAGCCATCCTCCGATGGCACTCCATGCGGTGACGCTCTGGACCAGCTTCCCCTGCGGATCGCGGGCAGGCTGGCAGCGCGGGAGGCCCGCGCACTGGAGGAGCACCTGAGCCGGTGCGCTGGCTGCGCGGCAGAAGTGGAGTTTCTGGAAGCGGTCGTCCGGGCCCGTCCGGAGCCGCCCCGGGCATTCAAGACATCGGTGCTGGGACGGCTTCGGATCGACGACTCCGGGGTGACCGAAGCGGTACCAGCCCGGTGGAAGTGGCTGGCCAACCGGTGGGACGGTTCTCAGCGGCGTGCGGCCGGCTGGGGACTCTCGGCTGCCGCCCTCCTTGTTCTGGCCCTGGGAATCGGGGTCGTCTGGTCCGAGGACCCCGTGGCCGACGGTGATACCCAGTTCACTTCGGCCCTCCTGGCTCCTGAGGACGAGATGGTGGAGGAGTGGATGGTGGCGGGAGCTCCGGTCCTCGACGGGTTGCCCGACGAGGTCCTGCTGAGTCTCATGACGGAGATGGATTGATGAAGGCAGTCCAGCGATGGTTCCCGTCGGCCCTGCTGATGCTCCTGATGGTGGGCATGCCCCTCGGCCTGGCGGCTCAATCCGGCCAGGCCGGTCCAGGTCAGGAGTTGACCAGAGAGGAGATGCAGGCCCGGATCCATGCCCACTTCGAGGAACAGTTGAGCCGGGAGCTCGGCCTCGACGCCGAGACCCGGGCCGAGGTCTACGAGGTCCTACAATCCATGCGATCCGAGCGTAGGGCCCTCCTTCAGCGCAAGCGAGCCCTCCACGCCCGCAGGAAGCAGTTCCACCAGGAGGGCGGAAGTCAGCGGGAGGCCCGGCGAATCCTGGCCGAGGCCCGGGAAATCCGTTCCATGGAAGCCCGCATCGAGTCCGAGGAGGAGGCTCGACTGCTGGAGATCATGTCGCCCCGGCAGGTTCTCCAGTTTCAGGTGCTCCGCGAGGAGTTGAACGAGCGGATTCGCCAGATGCACCGGGGCGATTCCCTTCGCCTCTCCGGGCCGTCTTCCAGAGACCGGCGCATGTCCATGGCCTCCGGGACGTCGCCCCTGCTTACAATCCTTCCGAAAGACCGCCCCCATCCGGGCCCGTTCTGACCCGTCCCGCACCTCCTACCGTCCAGCGGTCGGGTTTGACGCATACGAAGGCTGAAAAGTGGCCCATGTCAACGGTTTCTTGCCGTTGACACCCAGGGGGGTCTCGGGTAGGTTCCGGCGGTTTCGGAATCGTCCCAATCTCCCCTTCCCACCCAGTTGAAGCGAATGCGGAAAATCACCGTCGTAGGAGCCGGAAATGTGGGCGCCACCGCTGCCCAGCGTCTGGCCGAGCTCGAGATCGCCCGTGAAGTGGTCATGATCGACGTGGCCGACGGAATTCCTCAGGGGAAGGCCCTGGACCAGTGGGAGAGCGCCCCGGTGGAGGGCTTCGATACCCGGGTCACCGGCTCCACCGACTACGAAGCGGCCCGGGACTCCGAACTCTTCATCGTCACCGCCGGGATCGCCCGGAAGCCGGGAA
>SLNQ01000349.1 GCA_007132965.1 Gemmatimonadota bacterium
CGGTGGATTACGCGCAACTCGACGACCGTGAAGTGGTCTCGTTGGCCTGCGAAGGCCGGCAGCGTGCCTTCCGTGAGCTTCTCACGCGGTACGAGAAGCCGGTGTTCTCGCTGGTGTTTCGCATGGTCCGTGATCGGGAACGGGCAGAGGACGTGGCCCAGGAAGCCTTCGTGAAGGCCTTCAACGCCATCGACACCTACGACCCCCGTTACAAGTTCTCGAGCTGGCTCTTCAAGATTGCCAACAACCTGGCCATCGACCGACTCCGCAAGCGGGAGCTGGATACCGTCTCCATTCATGGAGCGCCGGACGCCCGATCCGAGGAGGACGAGGACCGAACCAGCATCACCCTTCCCTCCGGCGGAGAGTCTCCGGAGGAGTACGTTGAGAATCGGGAGCTGGGCGGCCAGATCGAGGACGCCATGGGCCGCCTTCGCCCCGAGTACCGGATGGCGGTCCTGCTCCGACACGTGGAAGGCCACAGCTACGACGAGGTCGCCGAGATCATGGACGTCCCCCTGGGCACGGTGAAGACGTACATCCACCGGGGACGAGCCGAACTGAAGGAAATGCTGGCGGGAGCCGTCGCATGAGAGACCGAAACCACAGCGGTGAAGAATTCGTAGGGATGGATGCTCCACGGCACAGACGACCACGGAGGAACTCAAGGTGAACAATCCCAGCGCACATGTGAGCAGCGAAGCGCTCCAGGCCTACCTGGAGGGCGAGCTGGCGGCAGAGCGGATCGAGCAGGTGGAAGCCCACCTGACGACCTGCTCCCGGTGCGCCTCCGAGCTGGATGCGTGGCGCATGGTCTTCTCCCAGTTGGAGGAGATGCCCGGGCTCGAGCCTTCGGAGAGCTTCGCCGATCGCGTAATGGCGGAAGTTCCCGGTCGTCCCTCTCTGGCCCGCCGACTGGTGGACGGGCTCCGCACGGCCCTGGGCCGCCGGATCCGCAACGCCGAGGAGCACCTGGGTCCCGACCGCCTCCAGGAGCTCCTGGACGGCGCGCTGGGCACGGGGGACCGTCGCCGAGCGCACGCCCACATGTCGGCCTGCTCCCACTGCCGGAGCGAGTTCCAGGAATGGCAGACGATCTTCGCCTCCCTGGGGTCGCTTCCGCACCTGGAGCCCTCCGAGGGATTCAGCCAGCGGGTGATGGCCGCCCACCAGGCATCGGCCGAAGCGGCCGGCGCGCCTGCGACCGCGAATCCGGGCGTCCTGGACCGGGCCCTCCAGTGGGCCGGAGCCATGACGAACCGAGCCGGTGGCATGCTCCCCAGCACCCCTCGGGGCTGGGCGGGACTCGGCGCGGTGGCCTCGCTGCCTGCCCTGGGCATACTGGCCGTGGTGGGGGCGGTGACGGCACATCCGCTCCTGACGCTGGGCAGCCTGGCCACCTTCCTGAGCTGGAGAGCGGCCGATGCAGTCCAGGCCGCTCTGGCCTGGGCCTCCGGCTGGCTGGCCGACAGCGCCGTGGCCTCGGTTCTATGGGAAGCCGTCAGTGCGCTGGCCGCTTCCCCATCCATTGCCGTAGCGGGCCTGATGGCCCTCTGGGCCCTCACGCTGGCCTCGGCCTGGGTCCTCTATCGAAACGTGATCGCACCCTCACCTGCGACGGGTCGCCATGCATAACATGCTGAAGTCCAAGCTACCTGAACGCTCCGCGAGTAGAGCGGGCGTTCTCACCCCACTCCTGATCCTCCTCGCGGTGGCAGCCGTGGCCGCAGCTCATCCGGCGGCGGCCCAGGAACGGCAGATCGTCTCCAGCCAGGTGACGGTGGCCGGCGGAGAAGCCACCCTGGGGGTGGAGTTCGCCGACGGCGAGGAGATGGCCGTCAGCTTCCGTGACGAGCGCGTCATGGTAGACGGCGCCGAGATCGGTGAGTACCGAGCCGGAGGGCCGCTGGAGGCCGCCTGGCGCTCTCTGCTGGGCCAGGCTGTAGCCATGGACACGGGTGAGATCGTGAACTTGCTCAGGGACTGGTCTCCCCCGGCCGACCTGGAGGACGAGGCGGCGGAGACGGGACGTGCGCTGCAGGAACGGCTCGCGTCGGCACTGACTGCCCCGGAGGCCCCGGATCCGCAGGTCGTGCGGCCGGAGGGCGACCTGGAGGAAGCCATCGAGTCCCTCATTCTCCGGACCGACCGTCTGCGAGCCCTGACCTCGGGGCTCCGGGAGCTCCGCACCGAGGACCTCCGCATCTACGTCGGCGACGACGTAACCATCGAGGAGGGTGAGACGGTGGTGGGATCGCTCCTGGTCCTGGACGGACACCTGACGGTGAACGGCGAGGTGGAAGGGGACGTGCTGCTGCTGGGGGGTCAACTCACACTGGGAGACCAGGGACGCATCGGCGGCGACCTGCGCTGGATCGACGCCCGGATCGACGACGAACGTCGGGACGCGGTAGCCGGTAGCATCACCGAGATCCAGCCCGTTCCCGACCGTCCCGAGGCGGACCTCCGGGACGAGATCCGCCGGGAGGTCCGGGCCGCGGTGGAGGCCGAGACCCGCGCGCCTCCGCGCCCCCCCCTACCGCGGACCACGGGCCGTGACGTCCTGCGAAACCTGGGGACCGGAATGGCCAAGCTCTTTCAGACGCTGGTGAGCTTCGGGGTTCTCTTCGGAATCGGGCTGGTGCTCCTGTACTTCGTGCCCCGGAACTTCGAGATCGTGGCCCGCACGGCCCGGCACGCTGCCGGCCGATCGGCGCTGGTGGGGCTGGCCGCTTCGGTTCTCTCCTTTCCCGTCTGGATCGCGGGAATCGTCCTCCTGGCCATCACCGTCATCGGGATCCCGGTCATGCTCCTCTGGATACCCCTCTTCCCGCTGGCCCTGGCTGTGGCGGCCACCGTGGGTTTCCTGGCCGTGGCCCGGATCCTGGGTCGCTGGATGTCCCATCGGTCCATCCAGGGCTTCGAGTCGCTGGATGCGTCGAGGCCCGCCATCCAGTTGGGGGCGGGGCTCGCCGTCCTCCTGGCCGCCTTTGCGCTGGCGGCCGTCTTCCAGATGGGAGGCGCGTGGCTCTCCCTCTTCCACGGACTCCTCACCTTCATCGGGGTCCTCCTGGTGGTGGTGACGGGAATGATCGGCCTGGGTGCCGTGATCCTCTCCCGGGGCGGTCGCGACCCACTGTACGCCGGCCCAGGGTGGAGCTGGGGCGGCGGAGAGGACCCCTGGGGACCCGACCCGGATCCCTTCGATCCAGGGCCCGCGCCTCCTCCCGGCGGTGGGCCGGGCGAGGATCCGGAAGGTCCCCATGGTCCGGAACGTCGCCACCATCCGGGGCCCGACCCGGCGCCGGAAGACACCCCCCACTCGGAGCAGGAGTCCGATGAACCCCATCGCTGACTTCCTCGGCCGTAGACGCACCGCGTGGCGGTTCTCCCTGGTGGGAGGCCTGGTTGCAGCGCTTCTTCTGCCGGCCTCGCCGGCCCCGTTGGCGGCGCAGACCTGGAGCGACTTCCAGGCCTCTCGCCAGCTCCAGGCCGAGGATCGCCTCACCGTCGACGTGAAGTACGGCGCCGGTCGATTCGTGGTCAATCCCGGTCCAGCCGGCACCCTCTACCAGGTTCGGGTGCGTTACGACGAGGAGTCCTTCGAGCCGGTGCACCAGTACCGGGACGGGCACCTCGAGGTCTCGGTCTCCGGCGAGTCGGGCACCCGGCGCAGTCCGTTCCGCAGGGGTGAAGGACAGGGCGAGATGGAGATCCGGCTAGGCCGAGAGGTGGCCACGGAGCTGAAGATGGAGTTGGGAGCGGTACAGGCCGAGCTGGATCTCGGGGGAATCCCCCTACAGAGCCTGAGCCTGGCCACCGGGGCCTCCGATACACAGGTCCGGGTCTCCGAGCCCAATCCCATGACGCTGGAGAAGGCCACCTTCCAG
Organism: Gemmatimonadota bacterium; assembly: GCA_007132965.1. Taxonomy (GTDB): domain Bacteria; phylum Gemmatimonadota; class Gemmatimonadetes; order Longimicrobiales; family Gaopeijiaceae; genus PWLA01. The sequence goes on from SLNQ01000349.1 coordinate 3,891, forward strand.
GTGGGAGCCGCCGCGTTCAGGGCACGGGACCTGGGACGACTCAACGCCCGGGAGGTCCGAGTGGACGCCGGTGTAGGCGATGTCCGGCTCTCCTTCGAGGAGCTGCGGCAGGCCGACACCCGGGTGGCCGTCTCCATGGGCCTGGGAAGCGTGGAGATCCAGGTCCCATCCGACGCAGGCGTCCGGCTCACCCGGAGCACCTTTCTGACCTCGGTGAGCGCGCCCGGGCTGACCCGCCGGGGAGACACCTACGAATCCGACAACTGGGGCACCGCCGACCACCGGGTCACAATCCACGTGGACGCGGCGCTTGGAAGCATCAACGTGCGCCGGATCGACGAGGGCGGGGCGAGATGAATCTTCCCCCCGCGCCGTTCGTACTACATGTTGAGGGATGGGTGACCGATCCCACCCGACCTGGACCCGTGACACCGCCAAGGAGGCTCCCATGCTCGGTACACTTCTGACCTTCTTCGCCGTGGGGCTCATCACCCTGGTGGTGGTGGGAATTGTCCTCTCGGTGGTGGGAAGCGTCTTCTCGCTGGCCTTCGGGCTGGCCGGCTTCCTCCTCTTCAAAGTGGCCCCCATCCTCCTGCTGGGCTGGCTGGTCCTGAAGCTGCTGGACCGCCGCCGCAGCCGAGGAGAGCTCACGGCCAGTGATCGAGAGTGGCTCGAGAGCGGACCCTGAGCCTGAGCTTCGCCTGGCTCTTTCCCTTCAACCTGCCGATGGCCTGATCAGCCGGACGGGCGCCCCCACCTCGACCCCGAGCAACTGCGCCGCCGAAGCCCCCCTGGCCGCCACCTCGACTCGCTCGTCGGAGTTCACCAGGGCCAGCAGGGCCCCCTCCTCCACCTCACCATAGGTGGTGGCTGCCGAGATCCGACGTCCGTCCACCTCTACCTCCACGGATTCCTGCAGATGGCGGCCCGGGAGGTTCGTGGACAGGTTGCCGAACCGGTCGATCCCGATGACCTGCCCCTGGAGGCTCTCGTCGTCTCGGCGGATGGGCGCCGGAGGAAGCGGCAGGTGGACCGGGTCATCCACCGCCGGGCCAAGTCGGACCAGCTCCAGGCCGCGGGCCAGGTGCGCCGCCGCCGGGGCGAAGACGTCGCGGCCGTGGAAGGTGGAGCTTCGGTCGGGTCCCAGGAACTCCTGGTTTTCCAGGGCCACGGCCCGCCAGTAGGAGGCCGATGAGATGACCCGGGTCACGACGCCGTTGTCCGGAAGGACCAGCAGGCGTCCGTCCGCCTCCACCGCCAGGCCCCTCCGGTCGGTTCCCACTCCCGGATCCACCACTACGAGGTGGACGGTGCCGGGGGGGTACCGGTCCCAGTAGCGCTCCAGGGTGAGGGCGGCGCCTTCCACGTCTCCGGCCTCGACGCCGTGGGAGATGTCGTCCAGCGCGACCTCGGGAGCCACCGTCGTGATGACCCCCTTCATGGCCCCGACGTACCCGTCCCGGGTGCCGAAGTCGGTGAGAAGGGTCAGCCTCGGGGTCATGGTCCGGAAGCCGCGGGCCCCACCCTCGTCAGGCGACGCCCACCCCGGGCCGCCAGGCGGTGGCGTCTTCCAGGGCATCCAGAATGAAGTCCCGGTCCTCGAACTCCTCCAGGCGACGATGGCCGAAATCCTCCGGCTGAATGCCGTATTCCCTGAGGTTCGCCAGCGTCTCCGGGTAGTCCCGCACCAGCACGTGAAGGGGGCGGGATTCCAGATCGCGTCTACTGGGGCGCGGCAGGAAGGGCATCTTCACAGGGCCACCTCCTCCTGGGCCTCCTCCCGCACCGCCTTGAAGACCGCTCCGGCCACCTCCATGAGGGCTACACCGGCAGGCGAATCCGGAGAGGCGATGACCGTGGGCGTGCCGGCGTCGCCTGCCCGGCGCACCGCCGGGTCCAGGGGGATGCGTCCCAGGAAGGGGATCCCCATCTCCCTGGCGAGGCGCTCCCCACCACCGGAACCGAACACGTCGATCTCTTCGTCGCAGTGTGGGCAAAAGAGCCCGCTCATGTTCTCGGCAATGCCCAGGACCCGGGTGTTCACCCGTTCGAACATCTTGACGCCCCGCCGGACGTCTCCGGTGGCCATGGCCTGAGGCGTGGTCACCATGACCGCCCCGTCCACGTCGATGGTCTGGACCAGCGAAAGCTGGGCGTCTCCGGTCCCCGGTGGCATGTCCACCACCATGACGTCCAGAGGGCCCCACTCCACCTGCTCCAGGAACTGTTTGAGGATCCCGGCAATGAGGGGACCACGCATGATGGCGGGCTGTTCGTCTTCGAGCAGAAAGCCAAGGCTCATGAGCCGGACACCGTGAGCCTCCAGGGGCTCGATCATCTCGGATCCCTTGCCACCGGTCACCCGGGGACGGCGGTCCTCCCCGAACATGCGGGGGATGTTGGGGCCGTAGATGTCGGCGTCCAGGAGCCCCACCCTCAGCCCCTCCCGGGCCAGAGCGGCGGCCAGGTTCGTGGCCACCATCGACTTGCCGACCCCGCCCTTGCCCGACGAAACGGCAATGACGTGTTCCACCTCCGAGAGGATCCCCGGCTTTGGGGTGGGGGCCGGAACCGATCCGGGCTGAAGCCCGCCGCCTCCCTGGGGACCGCCGGGAGGGCCGCCGGCCCTCGGGGGACCGCCTGCGCCCCGGGGACCTCCACCGGCTGGTGCCCCAGCGCCGGGACCGGCCCCCGGTGCCGCACCGCCCGCCTGCGGCAGCTGAACGTTCACTTTGACCCGGGCCACTCCCTCCAGGCCCTCGACGGCCGCCCTGGCCTCCTTGACCAGGGCGCCGGGGTCCTGGGGCTGGAGGGCGAAGTGGAAGCGGACGGTGCCGTCTCCTTCGACCTCCAGGTTACGCACGTGCCCCCCGGAAATGACGTTCTCTCCGGAGTGGGGGTGCATGACCTCGGTGAGGGCGGCCAGAACCTGCTGCTTCAGTTCGTCTTGGTTCATCTATCGACCATCCAGGCCCGGAACCTCCCCGGCAGGGGTGCTCGCGGGCGGTTCAATGTGTGCAGTGCCAGGGGCCGCGGACGATGATAC
>SLNQ01000259.1 GCA_007132965.1 Gemmatimonadota bacterium
ACCGTCAGGATCAGAGGAACGATGCCCAAGCGGTATGTCCCGCGAACCCCGTCGTCCAGTACAGAAGTCACCGGGAAGGTGAGGTCGTGCTCATCGACGTACTCGCTCGTCTCCTCCGTGGGATCGAGCGAAACCCCGAGGATCTCCACCGTGGGACCCTCTTCGGCCAGTGCTGTCGCGAGGCGATCCCATGCGGGAAGCGATGCGCGGCAGAAGGGACACTGCGCATCGAAAACGAGGAGAACCTGCCGCGTGCCGCGATCTGGTTCACCGATGGTGACGGACGAACCGTCCAGTGTCACGGTGTTGACCGGCGGTACATACATGTCGGGGGCCACAACCCGGGCCTGCCGACGCAGCTCGGCGTTCTCCTCCCGGAGCTCACGGTTCTGTGAGGCCAGGACGGCGGCAAGGCTGGCGGCGTACGCCAATACGACCAAGACCACAATCCATCGCACGGTACTCATCGCACCTCACCGACATCCGAAGCATACGAACACGCACTATGTGCGGCCCCTTGGAAAATGTCAAGAAATTTCTGCTCTTCTCAAGGCAGACAATCTCGCATGAGTACCCGTAAAGTGTTACGCTTGCCCCCTTCGAACGGCGCCCATTGACCTACCATGGTGAGAACAGAGACGTTGTGATTCGACATGGACCTCAGGACATCCTCGAAAAGCTCGACAAGCCGTCGCTGCGAAGGAGGCCGGCAGTATGAATGCCACTGCCATCATCGGTGCGGAGCGTCGGACGCCGCCTCCTACGGACGGCGCTGGAGGGCGGAGATGAGGAGAACCAGGGCGCTGCGAGGCCAAGGGGCGTGGTTCGGAGCGTGCGTCCTCTTGGCCCTTGGAGCCTGTTCCGGGGACTCACAGCCACGAACGAGCGTGGGCGAAGGACCCGCAGACTACTTCGGAGACCGGTCCCTCCCGGAGTGGAGTCTCTCCGAGGACGCTCTCCTGGTCCTCACGGGAGGGCGCGAGCCGGGGGAACCCGAGTTCTTCCGGATCGCAGGCGCCGTGCGCCACCCTTCGGGCGGGATCGTCGTGGCGAACGCGGGCAGCCGCGAACTCCTCTTCTACTCGGACGAGGGGCACTTCTTGCGGGCCGTTGGCGGGCAGGGCAGCGGCCCGGGGGAGTTCCGGGGCCTCGACGGGATCGGTCGGATCCCGGGCGACTCGATCGTGGCCGTGGATGGAGCGCTCAGGAGAATCACGGTCCTCGACGAGGCGGGCGGGCTTGGACGCACGGCCCCGCTCCCGGTCGATCCGACGAACTACAGTCTGGTCGGGACCTTCGCCGACGGTTCACTTCTGCTTCGGTCCACGCTGTCGATGATGCCCGGACCCGAACCGATCCGCCGCCCCACCCTCCTGGTCCGGTATTCGCTCGAGGGTAATGTCCTCGATACGATCGCTTCCGTCCCCGGACTGCCGATCTACGCCATCGAGGTCTCAGGTGGGCAGGGCCTGAGAGCCGTCCCCTTCGGTCCGGATGCCCACGCCGCAGTCTCCGGCCAGCGTGCGTATGTCGGCATGGGAGACGAGCCCGTCGTGGAGGTGAGGGACGACTCCGGCCGGGTCCGGGACCGGATCCGGTGGGATGCCCCCGAGAGGCAGGTCTCCGATGCCGACCGTCGGGCACACCGGGACCGAACCCTCGCAGCCACCCCCTCGCGGACGATCCGCCGTCTCCGGGCCCGCGAGTTCGACGGTGGGGACGTGCGGTTTCCCCCGTCGTACCCGGCGCACGCGTCCATCGAGGCCGGACCCGGGGGCGAGATCTGGGTGGAGGGCTACCCACGTACTGGCGCTCGGGCACGCCACTGGCTTATTTTCGATCAAGACGGTCGGCCGATGGCCCACTTCGCCCTCGAGGCGCGCAGTGAGCTGCTGGCGGTGGGCGAAGCTCACCTCGTGCTGAAAGCCCAGGACCGGATGGGCACTGAGTCGGTCAGAGTCCATGGGCTCGTGAGGGAGCGCTGAGCACGTGCGACCCTCCACCCGCCGTCCCGGCGCCCGCCACAACCTCGTCACAGCCTGCTTGCAGAGGAGACGGGAGGATTCATGACTCGATTCGCACAAGTCCTGGCCTCCGTTCTGCTCGTCGTTACCCTCCCTCCCGGTGCTCCCGGCACTCTTTCCGCCCAGGGGGGCGCGGCCCAGGCCGTGATCACGGGACGCCTGACCGACGCTGCCACAGAAGACCCGATCGTCGGTGCGAGCGTACAGGTGGAGGGAACGGACGTGCGAGCACTCAGCGATGCCGAGGGGCGCTTCACCCTCCAGCGCGTGCCACCCGGCCCACAGGTCCTCGTGGTGGAACACCTCGGATACGCCACGCTCCGCCGGCCCCTCACCGTGCCTCAGCAGGGTACCGTTCGGCAGGATATGGAGCTTGCCCCCAGTGCTCTTCAGGTGCGGGGGATCACGGTGACCGCGGACGCGGTCGGACGAGCGCGGGGAGAGCTGGGGACGGCCACCGTCATCGGCAGGGACGCCATCGAGGCCCAGGGAGCGCTGACCCTGGCCAACGTGCTCGAGCTTGTGCCCGGAGTGCCCGCTTCGCCGCCGGGGCTCGACGGCGTTCAGCAGATCTCGCTCCGGGGTGTCCCCATTTCGGCCTCCACCACGGGCTTGGCTCCGGGCCCCTCCGCGGCCGACCTGGCTTCGTTCGGCACCGTCATCATTCTCGACGGCGTGCCCGTGTCCAACAACGCGAACCTCCAGACGCTGGGCCCCCGGGGAGAGGTCTCGTTCCCCACCAGCACGGCGGGGAGCGGGATCGACCTCCGGCGGCTGCCGGCCTCGATGATCGACCGTGTGGAGGTGATCCGCGGCATTCCCTCCGCCCGGTACGGGGACCTGACCCAGGGAGCCATCGTGATCGAATCCCGGGCGGGGGAGGTGGATCCGCGCCTGGCTGCCCGCCTGGACCGGCGGACGACCAGCGGGAACCTGATCGGAGGTCGGGCTTTCAGCGACCACACGGGCACGATGAGCTTCGACCTTGCCCACACCCGGCTGGCTCCCGGGTTGCGGGACGACGACGCCGTGCGGGTTACCGGCCAGGTCACCCACCGATGGAGGGATGGACCGGAGCGAGTGGACGGCTCCGGGGGGGTGACCGTGGACACCCGGCTCGACTTCCACCGCCTCGAGTCCCATAACCCGGAACAACCCGAGGTCCAGCCCGGGAGGGAGTTCCGGGACCGGGACGAGGGGTTTCGCCTGTCGAGTCGCCTCCGGTGGGGTCGGCCCGGCGCGACCCGGCTCACCGTGAACGCGGCGGTGGACGGGGCGCGTCAGCGCTCCTTCCTCATGAACACCCGGACCCGGGGCGTCCTCCCGTTCACCGACCGGCTGGACGAGGGACGGTCCATCGGACATTACGTGGGAGGAAGCTACATCTCCGAGCTCCGGATCCACGGCGACCCGTGGCTCGTCTACGGCCGCGCCGAGGTGGAACGGGAGTGGGAGACGGGTCCCACCGAGCATCACCTCAGGGCCGGGCTGGAGGCCCGGAGAGAATGGAACACCGGCGCCGGCTACCAGTTCGACATGGAGTTTCCGCCCCAGTCGCGCTTCGGTTCCGTGGACGGGTTCGATCGGCCCAGGGCCTTCTCCGACGTGGACCCCCTGACCACCACTGCGCTCTACCTCGACGACCGCATTCTCATCCCCTTCGGGGACGACGGCCTCGCGACGCTCCAGGTGGGGCTCCGAGCGGACCTGCTCCACGAAGGCTCCCACTGGTTCAGCTCCTCCCGGAGCACCGTCTGGCAGCCCCGGGTGAACATCGAGGTGGCCCCCCGGTCCTGGCTGCGCCTGCGGGGGGGGTACGGACGCACGGCGAAGGCTCCCGGCATCGGAAGCCTCTCGCCGACCCCCCAGTACTTCGACATCGTGAACGTGAACTGGTTCGCGAACGATCCAGCCGAACGCCTGGCCGTTCTCACCACCTTCGTCCGGGATCCCACAAACGACCACCTGCGCCACGGCGTCGCCACCAAACAGGAGGCCGGCGTGGAGCTGATCCTGGGCCGCGGCGCGGCGGCCTCCATCGTGGCGTTCTCGGATCGGATCGAAGGGGGCATCGGCACCCGGTTCCGGCCCGACGCGGTGTACCGTGACCTCTACCAGCTCTCAGACTCCACGGCGGGAACCGGACGGCCGCCCGAGATCATCGAGCCCCCCTACCGGACCGAGTCGATCCCGGTCCTGATCCATGAGCCGGCGAACAACCTGCAGATGGAGACATCCGGCCTGGAGATCACCGCATCCCTTCCCGAGCTCAGGCCGCTCCGCACCCGTCTCCAGCTCCAGGGAACCCGGGTCCGGAACCGACTCACCCGGCCGGACCTGGATTTCGGGGTTCCCAGCCGTTTCGAGGAGTTCCAGCTCGACCCGTCCCAGGCCCGGGCCCCGTACTGGGAGGCGGCGGAACGGCATGGAAGCCGGACCCTCCTGAGCTACCGCTTGATCCACCACCAGCCCGAGCTCGGCCTGGTGATCACCGGAACGATCCAGCACGACCTTCGGCAGACCCGGCGGATGGAAGCGGAGGCCGATTCGCTTGGCTTCGCGGGCTACATCACCCGGGAGGGCGAGCTCGTGCCCGTGCCGCGGGAGCGCCGCGGCGATGCGGAGTTCGAGGACCTGAAGCGCACCCGGAACCTGCCTCCCTCCGGGCGGCTCCCCGCCGACTGGTTCCTCAGCCTACAGGTCAGCAAGACACTTCCCCTGAACGGTCGTTTCTCGTTCTACGCCTTCAACGCTCTGGACCGGGAGGGCCAGTCCCCGGGGCCGGGGCAGGTTCCCCGGTTCTATCCCCCGGCCCGCTTCGGGGTCGACGTCATCGTCCCGGCCGAGGCCCTCGCCTGGTGGCGCCGATGAGGACGCGGGCGGCGGGCGTGATCTGGATGGCGGCGGCCGTCGTTGCCTGGCCGACGACCGCAGCCGGCCAGGCCTCGGCGGGCCACCCTGCCGATGGCTGGTGGGTCGATGGCTGGTACCTCGAGTGGAGCCCGCTCCGACAGCTCGGGGACCTCCCGAGGCCCGGCCCGGCCCCGCAGCCCCGCCCGTCGCTTCTCCTCTCCCCCGATCCGGAGGTGGGGCTTTTCTGGACGGGAGGAAATCCCGGAGCGGTCGCCACGGACGTCCGGGAGAGCCATGCGGAGTTCCACGCGATGCACGCCGGGCAGTGGGGGGAATATCACCGGCCCCTGGAAGCCGGCGAATCGGCACTTCGGGGGCTGGGTGGGGTGGGCTGGCGGCCCCTCGGCGACTGGGGAGCCGCGGTTGGAACCGTGGCGGCGGGTCGCAGGGAAATGGATCCAGGGCCCTCCGGCCTCCTCCTTCAGCCGTATTCGTCGGTCCCCCAGGTATTCACCGACAGCGTGGCGCCGGCCATGGAGCACACCTTCGCCCAGCTCCAGGGAGCGCTCTCCTGGAGCGGACGCGGGTGGGGTCTCGGAGCCGCCGCCGGATACCAGGTCGCGGAAGGCGGAGCCCGGGCGACCCGGGTACCTCGAATCGGCCAGATCGCCGAGCCGGGCGTCACGGTCGGCGTAACCCGGAGCGTCGGCGATGCTCTGAACCTGGGGGTGCACGGCCGCTGGCGGGGGATGGCCGAGACGGTGCAGGTCGTCCCCACCCGGGGGGCTACCACGGTTCACGTCTTCCACGGGTACGGCGAGCCCACCCCCATCGACGTGTCGACCAATCTCTACCGCCGACGAGTCGATCGTTCGGCCGTGGGGGCGGGGCTCGGCGCCTCGGGATCCCTGGGTCGGACCCGCTGGGCCGCCCACGGTGAACGCACCCGGATGGACGAGCGCCAGACCAGTGACCAGAGGGCGGCGGTGGATCCCAGGCTGGACCGTTGGCGGTCGGAAGGCTGGGAGTTCGGCGCGGCGGTGCAGCTCGAAGCGGCGTTGGGTCTTCTGACTGTGCGGGGGCGCTGGGCTTCGTTCAGCGGCGAAGGTGAGCGACACGCTCTCGAGGAGCTCGTTTTTCTGGCCGAGGAGTCCGCCCGCCGTGGTAGCGTGGAGCTCCGGTCTCGGTCCCGGGGCCCCTGGCGCTACGCCGCCGCCCTGACTTTCGCCCACGAGGACCGCGAGCGGAGGGACGAGGTCGCTCTTCTTCGTACCGAGGTGGAGACCGTCGCCGCGGGCCTCGCCCTCGAGGTGGCTCACCGGTTCGGAGCGCGTCTCGACGGCTCCCTGGGATACGGCTTCCAGGCGTACGCTGCCCGGGCCGGGGTGCCCCCCAGCCAGGATGCCGGTCCCCTTTTCGGCGAGCTTCTCTGGCCCGGAGTCCTGGTGGAAGCCACCCCAGCGGCGAGCCACTCCGTGTCCACCACTCTCCGGTGGGCCACCGGCAGGGATGCCGATCTGACGCTGCGTGTGGCGTGGTCCCGGACCGCGCCCCAGGAAGGGGATAGGCACTTCGCCGAACTCCCGGGAGGGTCACGAAACGCGCTCAGGATCTCGCTGGGTTCGGCCCTGGGAGGAGGGCGGTAGCCGCACCACCGCGGGCCAGACCCTATCCCGCTACGTTCTCGAACGGGTGCTCCCTTCGACTCAGGCGCGCTTCGAGGAGCTGCTCTCCATTCTGGCCCGCGAGGAGGAGTGCGCATTCGTTCTTGCCGCCCTGGAGGAGCTGCTCGGGGAGGTCTGACGTCGAGGACCGCCGCTCCCTGGACCCTCCCATGGCCACCGCTCGGAGGGCGTCAGGCCCGGGCCGGCCGGATCCGCCCCCAGAGTCCCGGATGGCGGCGGAGCAGGTAGGTCCCGGCCAGGGCATTCCCCGTGGCTTGGGAGATGGCTCCCCATTCCCCACCTCCTTCCCATGCCGCCCGTCGATGGTCGGGCTCGACCCCGGCGCCGACGTACCGCCCTGCCGGCGCTGTCTATCGTCCCCGG
>SLNQ01000339.1 GCA_007132965.1 Gemmatimonadota bacterium
CCACGGAAGGGATCCCGCAACCCGCCTTCTCCTGGGGAGCGTGGCCGACAAGGTGATCCGGGGGTCCGAAGGCCATGTCCTGGTGCACCGGGACGCCGAGGAGTGATGAGGGCAGATCCGGCCGCCGGATCCACCGAACCTCCCCCGTCTCACCCCGGAAAGGGCGCCTTGCCCATCCTCCGCCGCACCAGTGCCACGACCACGGGAGAGAGCAGAGCCAGACCGTACAGGACCACCGCGCCCCAGAACCGGGGGGAATCGGGAGACATCAGTCCGTCCCCCAGGAAGACCAGCGCGAAGAGGATCGGTCCGTTCCCCAGCGCCGATGCCAGGAGGAAGTGCCGATAGCTGATCCGCGTCACCCCCGCCACATGGTTCTGGATCTCGTAGGGTAGGGTCGGGAGCAGCCGAAGGTAGAAGAAGACCAGGAAGGCGTGCCGGTTGATGAGCTCCACGTACTTCTCCACCCGCGTACCCCCGACCCTGCGCTCCACCCAGTCCCGCCCGAGTCGCCGAGCCACCGTGAAGGGGAGGAGGCTTGCGAAGAGGGTCACACCGTAGGTGAGAAGCCCCCCGTGGACCACGCCGAAGGCGAGTCCCGCCGCCACCGTCATGACCGTGGTGGCGTACGGGATGAACACCGCCACCAGGTAGAGAAGGGTCCAGACCAGGGGCGCCAGGGGCCCGAAGGAAAGGATGAACTCCTGGAGTCGGGAGGGATCCAGCCACCCCGCTCGGAGCGCCAGACCCAGGGCCACCAGGAGCGCCACCGCCCCACCCACGCGCAACCAGACGCCGGCACCCCGGGGCTCCAGGGGCGAGGATGGGGGTCCGGAAAAGGAAGCTCGGGTCATCATGGCACACTGAGTGAGAAGGAGTCGGGGCAACCTGACCCGTTCGGGCCCGTCCGTCCACCCGTATCCCGCCCTGGCGGTGGCATGTGGCTTGCGCTGAAGGCCTGATCGGAAGGTGGGACGAGCCGCGCTCAGGGCCCTTCGGCAATAAACCCCGAAGCCGCCCACCTGGGACCCCCGAACCTACGTGCCCCCATGGACAGGACCTCGACGAGGGACGAGTTGCAGGCGGCGTGGGCCGGCGCCCGGGCCGAGATGGACGGCCTCCCCGAGGACCGGGGACTCAACATCGCCCATGAGGCGGTGGACCGTCACGCCGCGGGAGCCCACGGCGACCGCATCGCCTTCCGCTTCTTTTCCAAGGACGGGCGGCGCCGGGAGATGTCCTTCCGCCAACTGGCGGAGGAGACGAGTCGCTTCGCCAATGCCCTGAGGGCACTGGGGGTCGAGCCCGGCGACCCGGTCTTCCTCCTGGTGGGCCGCATCCCCGAGCTGTATGTGGCGGCGCTGGGAGCCTTGAAGGCGCGATGCGTCATCTGTCCCCTCTTCTCCGCCTTTGGGCCGGAGCCCATCCGGGCGCGCATGGACCTGGGGGCGGCCCGGGTCCTGGTCACCACCCCGGCGCTCTACCGCCGAAAGGTGAAGGGCCTCCGGGAGGAGCTCCCCGCCCTGGAACACGTCCTCCTGGTGGGACCGGAGGAAGAGGCCGAGGGGGTGAGAGCCGGAGCCAACGGGGTCCGGAGTCTGGCGACCCTGATGGCCGAGGCCGACTCCTCCTTCGAGATCCCGGACACCGATGCGGAAGATCCAGCGCTACTGCACTTCACCAGCGGGACCACCGGTGCGCCCAAGGGGGCACTCCACGTACACGAGGCGGTGGTGGCTCACCACGTCACCGGACGGATCGCCCTGGACCTCCGCCCCGGTGATGTCTTCTGGTGCACCGCCGACCCGGGGTGGGTCACCGGGACCTCCTACGGGATCATCTCTCCCCTCACCAACGGGGTCACCAGCGTGGTGGACGAACGGGAGTTCGATGCCGAGCGCTGGTATCGGACCCTGGAAGAGGAGGAGGTGAACGTCTGGTACACGGCCCCCACCGCCGTTCGCATGCTCATGAAGTCGGGACGGGAACTCCCCGCGCAGGTGGACCTCAACCCGCTCCGCTTCATCGCCAGCGTGGGAGAACCCCTGAATCCGGAGGCGGTCATCTGGGGACGCGAGGCCCTGGGCCTGCCCATCCACGACAACTGGTGGCAGACCGAGACCGGAAGCATCATGATCGCCAACGTGGCCGGCCGGGAGATCCGCCCAGGATCCATGGGGCACCCCCTGCCCGGGGTGGAGGCGGCGGTGGGGCGGCGGGAGAACGACCGGGTGGAGCTCATCCGGGAACCAGACGTGGAGGGGGAACTCCTTCTCCGGAAGGGCTGGCCCTCCATGTTCCGGACCTACCTCAACCAAGAGGGACGGTACCGGGGCTGCTTCGCCGGGGACTGGTACCTCACCGGGGACCTGGTGCGCCGCGACGCGGACGGATACTTCTGGTTCGTGGGGCGGGCCGACGACGTCATCAAGTCCGCCGGCCACCTTATCGGCCCCTTCGAGGTGGAGAGCGCCCTGATGGAGCACCCGGCGGTGGCCGAAGCCGCCGTCATCGGGAAACCGGACGCGGTGGTGGGGGAGATCGTGAAGGCCTTCATCGCCCTCCATCCCGGCCACGAGGCGTCTGAGGACCTTCGCCTGGAGATCCTGGGGCATGCCCGGAAGCGCCTGGGGTCGGTGGCGGCCCCGAAGGAGATCTCCATCCTGGACGATCTCCCCAAGACGAAGAGCGGGAAGACCTTGCGGCGCCTCCTCAAGGCCCGGGAGCTGGGCACCGACGAAGGAGACCTCTCCACCCTCGAGGCACCGACATGACCTTCCCCCCCTCCCCTTCCCTTCCCGACGAGTCCGACGCGCGTGCGTTACTGCGTAGCATGCTCCTCATCCGGAGATTCGAGGAGAAGTGCGCCGAGCTATACACCCAGGAGAAGATCCGGGGCTTCCTCCACCTCTACATCGGCGAGGAGGCGGTGGCGGCGGGCTCCCTCCCGGTCCTGCAGCCCCAGGACTCGGTGGTGGCTACCTACCGGGAGCACGGGCAGGCGCTGGTCCGGGGCGTGCCGGCCACCACCATCATGGCGGAAATGTACGGCAAGCAGGAGGGATGCGCCCGCGGGCGGGGGGGCTCCATGCACATCTTCGACGCCGAGACCCGCTTCTTCGGAGGTAACGCCATCGTGGCCGGCGGCCTCCCCCTGGCGGTGGGGCTGGCCCTGGCGGCTCGAATGCAGGGAGAGGACCGGGTGACGGCGTGCTATTTCGGCGATGGGGCCGTGGCGGAGGGAGAGTTCCACGAGGCCATGAACCTGGCGGCGCTCTGGGATCTCCCGGTCCTCTTCTGCTGCGAGAACAACCTCTACGCCATGGGAACGGCGGTGACCATCGCCCACGCGGAGACCGACCTGGCCCTGCGGGCCACCAGCTACGGGATCCCCGCATGGGCGGTGGACGGAATGGATGTCCTTGCAGTGGCGGCCGCCACCCGGCGGGCCGTCCAGTCGGTGCGAGCCGGGGGCGGACCCCACTTCCTGGAGTTCCGGACCTACCGCTTCCGACCTCACTCCATGTTCGACCCCGAGCTCTACCGCTCGAAGGAGGAGGTAGCGGAGTGGAAGAAGCGGGATCCCATTCCCCTCCTGGCGGCCCGTATGCGGGAGGCCGGGATGCTGGACGACGAGGGCATGGAAGCGCTGGAGTCCGAGGTGGCCGACGAGGTGGACGAAGCGGTGACCTTCGCCGAGGAGGGGAGCTGGGAGCCGGTGGAGGAGCTGACCCGCTTCGTCTACAGTGAGACCGAGGAGGTCTCATGAAGACCACCTACCGGGAGGCCGTGCGAGAGGCGATCCGCGAGGCCATGGACCGGGACGACCGGGTCTTTCTCATGGACGAGGACGTGGGACACTACGGCGGGTGCTACGCCGTGAGCAAGGGGCTCCTGGAGGAGTTCGGACCGGAGCGCATCCGGGACACCCCCCTGTCCGAGTCCGGCTTCGTGGGCGCCGGGATCGGGGCGGCCCTGGGCGGAATGCGCCCCATCGTGGAGGTCATGACGGTGAACTTCAGCCTCCTGGCCCTGGACCAGATTGTGAACAACGCCGCCACCCTCCTCCACATGTCGGGCGGCGCCTTCAACGTGCCGGTGGTGATCCGGATGGCCACCGGCGGAGGCCGGCAGGTGGCGGCGCAGCACTCCCGGAGCCTGGACGGATGGTACGCCCACATCCCGGGGCTCAGGATCCTTACCCCCGCCACGCTGGAAGACGCCCGGGGGATGCTCTGGACTGCGCTGGAGGACCCGGATCCGGTGATCCTCTTCGAGCACGTCCTTCTCTACAACATGGAGGGGGAGCTGGCCGACGACGCGGGACCCGTTCCCATCGACCGGGCGGCCGTGCGCCGGGAGGGATCGGACGTGAGCCTCATCACCTTCGGAATCGGCGTCGTCAAGGCCCTGCAGGCGGCGGAAGGGCTGGCCGAGGAAGGGATCTCAGCGGAGGTCCTGGACCTCCGCACCCTCCGTCCCCTGGACGACGACGCCATCGTGGAGACGGTGCGGCGGACCCACCGCGCCGTGGTGGTGGACGAGGGATGGCGGAGCGGAGGCATCTCTGCCGAGATCAGCGCCCGCATCACCGAAGGCGCCTTCTACGAGCTGGACGCCCCGGTGGCCCGGGTCTGCGGGGTGGAGGTTCCCACTCCTTATCCCGAACACCTGGAACGGGCCGCCCTCCCCCAGGTGGAAGACATCCTGGAAGCGGCTCGGGCCCTCATCTCCGGAAAGGACGGCACGCTATGAGCAAGGCCTACCCAATGCCCTCCCTGGGCGCCGGAATGGAAGCGGGTACCGTGGTGGAGTGGCACGTGGAGCCGGGCCAGAAGGTGTCCCGCGGGGACGTGGTGGGAGTGGTAGATACCGAGAAAGGTGCCATCGAGATCGAGATCTGGGAAGACGCCGAGGTGGAGGCGATCGTGGCCGCTCCGGGCACCAAGGTGCCGGTGGGAGAGCCGCTCCTCCGCCTGAGGACGGCGGTAGAAGAGGAGGAGAAGGAGGAGGCCCCGGCCGTCGGCGCGGAAGAGAGGACCGGGGGAGAAGCACCCCCGGCGGCAACGGCGGAGGCTGCGGCAACGGCGGAGGAACCGGCGCCCCCAACCGAGATGGCCGACGACGAGTTCGTGGAGGAGGTCTGGGAGGAGGAGCAGGAAGCGTCCGTGCCCGCTGAGGAACCCTCTCGTCGGCTGCGGGCCAGTCCAGTGGCCCGGAAGAGGGCGAAGGAGCTGGGCATCGACCTCGAGGGGCTCCAGGGATCCGGCCAGGACCGCGCCATCACCCTCTCCGACGTGGAGGGGGCCGCGAAGAAAGGGGGCAGCGAAGAAGCGCCGGCGGCGGCTCCGAAGGCGGCTGAAGTGAAGGAGGAGGCAGCGGAAGCGGCGGAGGTCGCCCCCGAGGCCGACACCGACGAGGACCTTGCTACCGAAGCCGGCGAAGATCGCCACGCCGCCATGCGGAAGGCCATCGCCACCGCCATGGCCCGGTCCAAGCGGGAGATCCCCCACTACTACCTGGCCCACACCTGCTCCCTGGAGGCTTCCCTCCGCTGGCTGCGGGAGACGAATCAGAACCGCTCCCCTTCTCGCCGCCTCCTCCTGGCGGCCCTCTACCTGAAGGCGGTGGCCGGGGCGATTGAGGAGTTCCCGGAGTTCAATGGCTTCTGGGAAGACGACGCCTTCCAACCGGCGGACGGGGTGCATCCGGGAATGGCCATCTCTCTCCGGGGCGGGGGGCTCGTGGCCCCGGCCATCCACGACGCGAACTCACGCACCCTGGAGGAGCTGACCGAAGCGATCCGGGACGTGGTCCAGCGATCCCGAGCCGGGCACCTGCGGGGATCGGAGGTGGCGGATCCCACCATCACCGTCACCAGTCTGGGGGACCGGGGGGTGGACACGGTGTTCGGGGTGATCTACCCGCCTCAGGTGGCCATCGTGGGCATCGGCACCGCGGTTGAACGCCCGTGGGCGGAAGGGGGAATGGTGGGGAGCCGTCGCACGGCGACCCTCACCCTGGCCGCCGACCACAGGGCCAGTGACGGGCACCGGGGAGCCCTCTTCCTCGACCGTATCAGCCAACGTCTCCAGTCACCGGAGGATCTATGAACGAGTCCGATCAGACCCGGGTGCGGGCCGGGATCCGGGAGGCCTTTCGCCACATCGCCCCCGAGGTGGATCTGGAGTCCATCGACCCCGCCGCAAACATACGGGAAGAAGCGGACCTGGACTCGGTGGACGCCATCAACCTCATCGTGCTCCTGGACAAGAAGCTGGGGGTCGAGATCCCGGAGTCCGACTACGACCAGATCACCACCCTTCAGGACATGACCCGGTACCTGGAGGCCCACGCTTCCCGAGATCCTGAGTCGTAGCTCGGTTCCTCCCCAGCCAAAGGCCGTGGGCGCGTCACGATGCCGCCCCAACCGGGATTGGGACCGGCCCGGCGTCGTCCTCGCCGTTCAGGGCATGACCCTCCAGCCGGCGGGATGCCAACGGAAGCCGTCCCGGTAGCGCAGTGCATATCCGACGCCCGGGAAGGGGAAGTGATATCCCAACAGGAGGATCCGGTCGGTGGCGGCGCGATCCAGGAGTTGCCGCCGGGTCCGGCCCGCTTCCTCGGGGTCGAGGTCGAACAGGAACTGCCACTCCGGGTGCTCAAAGCTCATGTGGGTCGTGACCACCGCGTCCCCCAGAAAAAGCACCTGCTGTCCTCCTGCCTCCAGGATCGGAGCAATGTGCCCAGGGGTGTGCCCGGGAGAGGCCACCGTCCGGATTCCCGCCACCACTTCATCTCCATCTCGGACCGTCCGCAAGCGGTCGTCCACCGACCTCAGAACCTCCTGGACCCCCGGCACGATGGGGGCCGTCCACTCCGCCGAACGGGACGC
>SLNQ01000275.1 GCA_007132965.1 Gemmatimonadota bacterium
AAGCGCTGCGTGGTGCCAGTCCCGCTGCCCAGCTCGTACAATGGCTTTATGGAAATCTGGCTACTCCGACATGCCCAGGCCGAATTCGCTTCCAGCTCCGGCCGCGATGAGGACCGACGACTCAGCGCAGCCGGCCGCGCGACCTGTCATGAGCTGCAGTCCTGGTTTCGGAATTATCGTCAGGCCTTGCCCGGCACGCTGCTGGTCTCGCCCGCCCGGCGCACCCTGGAGACCGCCGAGACCGCACTGGACCGCCTCGACCTGCCGGCGGTGAGGCGCGAACCAAGGTTGTGGAATGCCGGCACCGGCGATCTGATTCGCCTGATCGACGGCTACAGTACCGAGCCACTGCCGCTGATGCTCATCGCTCACAACCCCGGGCTGGAAGACCTGGTGATCTGGCTGTGCGGCGGCATTCCGGTTCCCGGCATGAAACCGGGCACGCTGGCCGTGATTGACGCTGATCCGCCGCTACGACCCGGCTGCGGGCGGATTAGGCACTTTGTTCAACCCAGAGAAGCGACGTAAACTTCGGCCAGGGCCTCGATACCGGCCTGATCCTGCTCACTGAATCGATCGGGCACGGGACTGTCGATATCCAGCACGCCGATAACCCGGTCGTTGCAGATCAAGGGGACGACGATCTCTGATTCCGACGCGGCGTCGCAAGCGATATGACCGTCGAAGGCGTGCACATCGGCCACGCGCTGGGTCTGGCGGGTGGCCGCCGCCGTTCCGCAAACGCCATTGCCCAGCGGGATCTGCACGCAGGCCGGCTTGCCCTGGAACGGCCCCACCAGCAGCGTGTCGCCCTCAAGAAAATAAAAACCGGCCCAGTTCAGGTCGGGCAGCTCGTAAAAGATCAGCGCGCTTAAGTTAGCCGCGTTGGCAATGGCGTGGGTCTGGCCAGACAGCAAGGCGCGGGCCTGCTCGACCAGGCGAGCGTAAGCGGGGGTCAGTTCGGGCACGGGCGAGTCCTAATTTGAGAGCGTAACGCCAAAATGCTAAGTGGGGGCGTCCACCGGCTTGCGAAAGACCAGGATGCGATTGTTGGCCGGCAGGGCCAGATCGGCTTCGGCGCACAAGCCTTGCTCAGCTGCCAATGCCTTGATCTCAAGAGCGTCGCGAACACCCATCTGAGGGTCCCGAGCCTTTAGCGAATGATCAAATGCCAAGTTGCTAGCTGCGCTGTGCACTCCTCCGTCATGAAACGGTCCATAGATCAAGATACAGCCACCAGGCTTGAGTACCTGGCTGGCGCGCCGCAGCAGGACAGCCGTGTGACCCCAGGGCATAATGTGCAGCGTATTGGCGGTGAACACCGCATCGAAGGGCCCAACCGGCCAGTTCTCGCCAACAACGTCCAGTTCAATGGGTGGCCCTAAGCGTCCTTGACCCTGTTGGGCAATTCGGGCCTCGATGCCGGCCAGGTTCTCCGCCACATCCGAACACTGCCAGCGGATACCCGGCAAATATTGGCTGAAGCAGACTGCATGCTGGGCTGTGCCGCTGCCGATTTCCAGCACCCAAGCTGCTGGTGCAAGACAGCTCCTCAGAACCGCGACGATCGGCTGCCAGTTGCGTTCGCAGGCTGGGCTGTAAGGCAGTTGCATCAGCTGGGCTACAGAGCGCTTTTCGGTACACCGCGCCGTGTCTAGTGGCCTTTTTCCTTCAACTCGGCATCAACAAGCCTAAGGCGTTCGTTGCACGGCATTTCGCATGCATATCCGAGCAAGTCTGCGCTCAGCGAGCCCAGCCATTCCGGCCGGGCAAAAACCCGGCAATCGATTTAATTGCCGGGTAAGTGGCCCAGATTACATGTCGCTGCCGGCACTAAAGCCGCCGCAGCGCCCCCGCCATCAGGGCTGGAAAACCACCGTGCAGGAATAGGCTAATGCGGTCGGGGTGGCGACCGTGCCAAAGCTGGGAGGCACACCGGCACCAGGATCCCTGACGCAGTCCCCTATCCACAGCGGCTCGGTTCCCGCTGGTGCCTGTAATTGCACTCGGTTGACATTTGCAGGAATCGAAGTACTACACGTCCCACCCTGCGCAGAGCAGGCGATAGTACCTGGGAAGCTGGTCACCAAAGAGCTAAGGCCAGGATCACCTCGATTATCAATAACCTGCAGGTTCAACACTTTTTCTGCGGGTGGGTCCTCCAACGGCGGGCAGAACGCATCCGGCGGTGGCGGAGAAACTATTGGCTCCAGCGAACGCAGATCCAAACCAATCGCCGTAAACAGTCCAGTCGGCGTGCCCGAAGTGGTCGTGAATTCACACTGTCCGACGCGCGGGAATGTCGGATCCGGTGCGCTGTCGCCGCAGGCTGCCATGCTAATGAAAACGCTGGCGGTGGTCCGTCCATCGGTGCCGGTAATACCAGGGTTCTCGACCAGCTCCAAAGTACCATCACCCCCATCGCAGGAGCCTTCCAGCGGGACACCGACAATCGGCTCCCCGGCCGCGTTCAGCAAGCGCAACTGGATCTGACGAGTAAACCCGCCCGGCACATTATCTGTCACGGTGGATGGTTCAACGAGCAAGCGAGCCGCTCCTGGCGGCACCACTTCGACTGAGGCCTCGGCATCGCCGACGGTAAAGGTCACGGTCGACGGATCACCTTCCGGCACCAGACCGGTGGTTGTCAGTTGAGTGACGACACAACCTGCACCGGCGGAACCGGTCGCGCGCGCCGTCGTTGTCGACATCGGCACCCCGTCAAGACTACCCGTTGCCGTGCCGTCCGTCACCGACCCGCGGATGAAGACACCATTGATTGGCGCGCGCAAACCGTCGGTCAGGCACAACTGTACCGGGCTGGTAGTATTGCCCGGGACCACGGACGGCGAGGCCGTCAAAATCAGCGGCGCCACTCCGGGGAAAACCAGCGGTTCCACGTCGGCAACGGTTCTCGTTCCACCGCTCTCCAGTCGGGCCCCCTGCGTCCACAAGACCAGTGGGCTTCCCAGGGCATTGATTGGATAAGTGAGCTGCACCGATCCTCGGCCGCGCTCATCCAGAACCAGCGTGGAATCAACGAATCCGACTTGCGATCGACCGATCACCCAGGGTATGACGGGGCCATCATCGACAATTTGTCCGGTGCCGTCATTCGGGTTGAAGGCCTCGGTTACAGTCAGGGTGTTGTCATCAATGACCCGGGCCACGGTCCTGACGGCTTCATGCTGACGATTGCCCGGCACCTGCTTCCCAAACAAGGCCAGGGTATCGCCCGGCTCCACGGCTTCATCGGGCCGGGTGGGATCGTTCAGGAAACCCTCGGCCGGATCGGCGGCGGTAAACAACAAACCGCCTTCTTCCGGATCTCCATCCGGACCCGAGAAGACAAAGAACCTCGGTGCACCCGCTGTAGTCGGCGCATCGATCTTGCCAAAGCTCAGGGTCTGTCCAGGCAACGGCGGGTTGCCGGCCTGGTCGGTCGCAATCGCGGTGACCGTCAACGAGTAGGTGCCATCCGGGTTGGGCGGGATAAACGCGCCGGTTTCCGGATCCACCACGGGTTCGAAAGAGGTCTCGATGTCGGTGGTCGTCGGATTGACCCGGATGGCATTGAGAATCGGGCTGACCAGGCGGACCGCGAACAAACGGCCATCACCGACATTGATGATGGTTTGCGCCGACAGCGCGTCCTGGAAGTCGTTGTCTACGTTGTTGTCGGCTCTATCCACCGTGGCCGTGATGCGATGACTACCCGTCAGCGTCCCGGCATTGAGCGCGAAATTGGCAATACCGTTGACGGTGCGAACATTGATGTCCGTGCCACTGACCGAACCTTCAGCACCGGTTCCCGTCAAGCGCGCACCGCTGTCCGCTGGTGCGTCCAGTTGCAATCGGACATTGTTGAACGCATTGCCGTCCTGCTCCGGATTCGGCACCGGATTGCCACCCGAGTCGACCACCGTCAAGGTCAGTGATTTAGTGGTCGGCCCACCCGAGCCTTGAACGTAGACTGGATCAGGCGTAATACCAAAACTAATGTCGGCCGGCAGGAAGTCGGCTGCCCCGTCTTCGACCTCAATGACAAAGTTGCTTGAGAAACGCTCTCCCGTATCAGCATCCACCGCCTGAACCGCCACTGTCAGCGGTCCAGGGCGATCAAAGCTGTGGACAAAGATGGTCGCCACACCGGCATTCAGATTGACCGGCCCGCTACCAACCAGCACGAAGAATTCGTTGACGTCCGGGGTCGCAGGGTCATCCAAGGTACTGAACGCACCGCGCTCAATCGGGAAAATGGCGACGGAGATTTGGCCACCATCCACAACGCCCGCTTCGCCATCCGGCCCTCTGTATCGAACCGTGAGTTCATTGATGTAGGGTGACCCGAGGAAAATCGGCACATTCAGCGGATTGGTCGGCATGGTGCTGTCGCCAATCACAGAGAGTCGGCCGGTCGTGTCCGAAGCAGGCAGGACCTGGACGCTGGCGGAACCGACAATCGTTCCTGAATCATTCGGAGAGGGATTGGCAGCGGAGGCAGTTAGGGTAACCAAGCCCGTCTGGGTGCCCGAGGTAAATAGGAAACCGGCCGTGCCACCCGCCGTAGTCGCCTCGATCACGCGGCCCGTTTCCGCGGGAGCGTCCAGAGCGGAAATCACACCGACGGAGACGTCCGCCGAAGACAGCGATACAGGAGTGCCATCCGCTACGGGCTCCCCATTCTCCAGCGTAAATTGCACATTGACCTGCACGGTATACGCCGACCCCACAGTGGGCGCGAATCCTTGCGGGTTCGCTTCAACGACACCAGACAGCGGTTCGACGCTCAAGCGCGGACCGAAATCCGACGCCGCTGGCACGACTTCCAGGGCGCCCAGGCCCGTGATCGTGCCAGGCTCTTCCGGATTGACCGCCGACGCGGTCAGACTCACCGTGCCCGTCTGCGTGGCGCTGGTAAACCAGAACCGGGCCACACCACCAGAGATCTCGGCAGTCGCCACCCCTCCCACATCCTCGGGCGCGTTCAAGGGAGAGACTACGCCGACGGCAGAACTACCCGTGGCCAGATTGACTTCGGTACCGTCCGGCACGGGATCGCCATTGGACAGATTGAAGGAAACATTAACCTGCACGGTGTAAGGAGCTGCCGGGTTCGGCCCCAAGCCACGCGGGTTGCCTTCCACGCTAGACGACAAGGGAATCACATTCAAGCGCGGCCCGAAATCGGTCGCCGCAGGCACCACTTCCAGCGAGCCCTGGCCGGTCACCGTGCCGGATTCTTCCGGATTGGCCGCCGATGCAGTCAGACTGACCGTGCCGGTTTGCGTGGCGCTGGTAAACCAGAACCGCGCCACACCACCAGAGGTCTCGGCAGATGCCACTCCGTCCGCATCCTCGGGCGCGCTCAAGGGAGAGACCACGCCGACGGCAGAACTACCCGTGGCCAGATTGACTTCGGTACCGTCAGGTACGGGATCGCCATTGGACAGGCTGAAGGCAACGTTGATCTGTACCGTATACGGCGCGGCCGGATTCGGCGTGAGGCCGCGGGGATTGGCTTCCACGCTAGACGACAAGGGAATCACATTCAAGCGCGGGCCAAAGTCCGTCGCCGCGGGCACCACTTCCAGTACGCCCTGCCCCGTGACGGTCCCAGATTCCTCCGGATTGGCCGCTGACGCGGTCAAACTCACCGTGCCCGTTTGGGCGGCACTGGTAAACCAGAAGCTGGCAACCCCGGAAGCCGCCTCAGCTTCAGCGACGATACCTGTATTACCAGCAGCAGCCAGGGGAGACACAAGTCCCACCGCTGCACTGCCGGACCGCAGCCGCACGAGTGTGCCATCCGGCACTGGATCTCCATTCGACAGACTGAAGGCCACGTTGACCTGCACCGTATACGGCGCCGCCGGGTTCGGCTCCAGACCGCGCGGATTGGCCTCTACGCTAGCCGACAACGGAATCACGGTTAATTGGGGGCCAAAATCAGTCGCTGCGGGCACCACTTCCAGTGAACCCTGGCCGGTGATCGTGCCGGATTCTTCCGGATTGGCTGCCGACGCGGTCAGACTGACCGTACCCGTCTGCGTGGCGCTGGTGAACCAGAACCGGGCCACGCCGCCCGAGGTCTCAGCGGTCGCCACTCCGCCCGCATCCTCCGGCGCGGACAAGGCTGAAACCACACCGATCGCGGAACTGCCGGTCGCCAGGTTGACCGCAGTGCCGTCCGGCACCGGATCGCCATTGGACAGGCTGAAGGCAACGTTGATCTGTACCGTATACGGCGCGGCCGGATTCGGCGTGAGGCCGCGGGGATTGGCTTCCACGCTAGACGACAAGGGAATCACGTTCAAGCGCGGACCAAAGTCCGTCGCCGCGGGCACCACTTCCAGCGAGCCCTGGCCAGTCACCGTGCCGGATTCTTCCGGATTGGCCGCCGATGCAGTCAGACTCACCGTGCCGGTCTGCGTGGCACTGGTAAACCAGAACCGCGCCACACCGCCGGAAGTCTGCGCACTTGCCACGCCACCCGCATTTTCAGGTGCGTTTAGCGGCGACACCACGCCCACCGTGGAGTCGCCCGAAGCCAAGTTGACCAAGGTGCCATCCGGCACCGGGTCACCATTGGACAAGCTGAATGACACGTTGACCTGCACGGTATAAGGCGCTGCCGGGTTCGGCGCCAGGCCGCGCGGGTTGGCTTGCACCGTGGCCGACAGAGGAATGACCTCCAGCTCGGGCCCGAAGGTGCCGGATGATTCAACAATTTCAATCGAGGCACTCGCCGTGAGGGTGGTGCCTGTCTCATCGTCGGGGTCGACGGCCGAAGCTGTCAAGGTCAGCGTTCCGGTGGCTGTCGCGCTGGTCACCCAGAAACTGGCCACACCACCAGAAGTCGGCGACGA
>SLNQ01000008.1 GCA_007132965.1 Gemmatimonadota bacterium
ATGGCGGAGGAGGACGCCCGCCAGGTCCTGCCCTTCGAGGCCGAGCGCCACGTGCCCTTTGACATTCAGAGCGTGGAGTTGGACTTTCAGATCCTGGATCCGGAGTCCGACGAGCCCCAGATGGACGTCCTCCTGGTGGCGGCAAAGCGGGACCTGGTGCAGGACAAGATGGCGCTGCTGGCCAACGCGGGGCTCAGCCCCCGGGTCATCGACGTGGACGCCTTCGCACTCCACAACGCCTTCGAGCACAACCACCCGGAGGTCCGGACGGGGATCGCGGCGCTGGTGAACGTGGGCCACGAGATGACCAACGTGAACGTCGTGGTGGACGGCGTGCCCATCCTGACCCGGGACATCGCCTTCGGCTCGCGCCGCATTCGCGAGGACCTGCAGCGGGAGCGGGGGCTCACCGCCGAGGAGGCCGAGGACGTGGTGCAGGGCCGTAAGCAGATGGACGACCTGAAGGTCTTCGTGGACCGAGGGGTGGAAGAGGTGGCCATGGGGGTGGAACGGGCCGCCGCCTTCCTCATGACCCGGGAGTCGGGAGAGAGCCTGGGGCGCATCTTTCTGAGCGGCGGCGGAGCCCGGATCCCGGGCCTGGCCGAAGCGCTGGCCGACCGGATGGGGATCGAAACCCGGGTGGCCAACCCCTTCGAACGGGTGCCGGTACGCTCGGGCGCAGCGTCGGGACTGACGCTGGACGAGGCCGCTCCCATGCTACAACTCTCTCTGGGGCTGGCGCTCCGGAAGCCGTGACCCACCGCTGGAGGCGGGTGTGATCGAGGTCAATCTCAAACCAGGCGATGCCAGGAAGCGTCGGAGGCGGCGCTCCCTGTCCTTCCCCAGCGTCGGTGGGCTGCCCACCGGTGATCGCTGGGTGGTGGGCGCCGGCGTCCTGGTGGCCGTTGCCCTTCTGGGCATCGGATGGCTCTTCCTGGGCGTGGCCGGCCAGGCCGAGGAGCTGGAGGTCCGGATCCAGACCGCCGAGGCTGACTCGGCCAGGCTGGCCGAGGTCATCCAGCGGG
The DNA here is from genome assembly GCA_007132965.1 of Gemmatimonadota bacterium. Taxonomy (GTDB): domain Bacteria; phylum Gemmatimonadota; class Gemmatimonadetes; order Longimicrobiales; family Gaopeijiaceae; genus PWLA01. The sequence continues at coordinate 1,026 of SLNQ01000008.1, forward strand.
CCGAGCGGCTCCAGGCCCGGGGTGACTCCATCGCCCGTCGGGTGGACGTGATCCAGCAGATTGACGGTTCGCGCTACGTGTGGCCCCACATCATGAACGAGGTGGCTCAGGCGCTTCCGGACTTTACCTGGCTCACCCGCATCCAGCAGGTGTCGGGAGGGGACCGGGTGGCCTTCAGCGTCGACGGTCGGGCCGGGACGTACTTTGCCCTTACCTCCTTCATGGAGGCCATGGAGGCCTCACAGTTCATCCGGGGGACCCGGCTCATCGCCTCCGAACAGGTGTCGGTGACGCTGGGTGGCGGCGCCGAGCGCCTGGTCTACGCCTTCACCCTGGAGGCCGAGTACCAGGAACCGCCCCTCGAGATGGTGGACACCGAGCCCCTCTTTGCCGGCTCCGTGGCGCCCCCGTCCCAGGAGGAGGACTGAGCCATGGCCCTCCTTCCGCAGGAACGCTACAAGCAGATCTGCCTCCTGGTGGGTTTCGTCGCCCTGGCGGCCCTCTACGGGTTCTTTGAGTACTGGCACTCTCCCCGGGCCCAGGAGGTGGAAGACCTGCAGGTGCGCCTGGAACAGATCGAGGATCGCAACCGCCGGGCCCAGATCGTGGCCGCCCGGGGAGGAGCCGAGCTTGAGGAGCGACTGGCCATCTACGAGCGGCACGTGCAGCGGCTCGAGCAGCTGATCCCCGCGTCGGAAGAAGTTCCTTCGCTCCTGAACAGCATTGCCACCGAGGCCCGGCGTCACCGGGTCGAGCTGGGGTCCTTTCGGCCCGAGCCGTCTTCCCCCGGCGAGTTCTACGACCGGCAGATGTACGAGTGGGCGGTGGTGGGGGAGTACCACGACGTGGGTCGTTTCCTCACCGCCGTGGCCTCGCTCCCGCGCATCATCACGCCCATGGACATGGAGCTGGAGCAGTTCACCGGATCGCCGCCCAGCCCGGATGTCCAGAATCCGGTGCTGGCCCGCTTTCGCATTCAGACGTACGTCATCCCCGACGGCACCGAACCCATCGGTGAAGGGTTCGACCTGGAGGGGATCGAATGGGACGAGCCCGCCGACGCGGAAGACGACGAGGAGCTGCCATGAGGACCCTCGACGCCGTAAGCCGTGGCCGGTGGCTCGTGCCGCTGCTCGCCGGGCTGTTCCTGCTTGTCGGGCCCGTCACGGCACAGGAGCCGGACGACGAACCGCCGCCGCCCCCGCCAGGGGCGCAGGACACGGTGCAGCTCATCTTTGACCGGGAGGTCTTCACCTACCCGGCCCACCAGCGCCGGAACCCCTTCCGGCCCCTGAGCGGCCCGGGCGACGCAGGACCGCGCTTCGAGGAGCTGACTCTCATGGCCGTGGTCCTGTCACCGGACCCGGGCGGGTCGCTGGCCGTCTTCCAGGTGCCTGGAACCCCTGAGGCCGGGGGCGGGGTGCATCGCCTTCGCGAGGGCCAGACCCTGGGCAACGTGCGGGTGGTGGAGATCCGGTTCCGTGAAGTCGTCGTGGAGGTGGAGGAATTCGGACTTCGAGAGCGGGTCACCATGCGGCTCGAGCGGGGCGGGCCGGGCGCGGGCCCGGCCGCTGGAGAACCCCTGGACCTGGACCCTGAGACAACGGACCCGGACCCCGACGACCCCGACGCTGGAGATCCGGATGGAGACGAACCCCCTCCCTCCCAGGGAGACACGACCACATCTCCCCCTGACACCTCGTCCCGAGCGGGCGTGATGCACGGGGGAACTGTCGTCACCGGCGGGTCCGGTGTCGGCTCCGGCTCCCCGGCCGGATTCAACGGGAACGGAGGAAACTGATGATGCCTTTCGTCGCTCCACGGGCCATGGCCCTGGCGGTCTGGCTCGCGATGGTCCCCCCGATGGCGCCGGATGCCGGTGACGTCACCGGTATCCAGATTCTCCCGGCCCCGGAGCGCACCGAGCTCCTCATCCAGGTGCAGGGGGAGGTGGAGACCCGGGACTTCACCATGGAGGGTCCCCACCGATTGGTGGTAGACATCCTGGGCGCCCGGTTCGCCATGGAGGGATCGCAGTTCCCGGCGGTGGAGCGGGGCGGGATCCGCGTGGTGCGGGCCTCCCAGTACTCCGACGACGTGGTAAGGGTCGTCCTCGAGTTGGACGAGCCGGTGGGACACTCCCTCATTACCGGCGACGGCTTCGTACGGGTGACGCTGGACACCCGGACCGGGTCCTTCGAGCCCTGGTCCGTGGAGGGCGCCGCAGACCAGGCCCGGACGCGACCCGACGCCGGCCGAGAGCGGGCCAGTGCCCAGGCTGCAGCCGTGGACGGGAATGATCGGGCCCTGGCCGACGTGGCCGCGCCGGCGCCTCGGCAGCGGCCTGCGGGCTGGAGCGGGGTGCAGGCCGACGAGTTTGCCTCGCCCATCAGCGTCTCCTTCACCGACACCCCCATGCGGGACGTCCTCTTCACCTTCTCCGAGCTGTCGGGGCGCTCCATCGTCCCCGGTGCCGGCGTGACGGGGAACGTGAGCGCCGACATCCGGGACCAGCCCTGGGACGTGGCGCTCCAGACCATCCTGGAGTCCCACGGTCTGGCGGCCCGGGAGTACGACTCGGGGATCATCCGGGTGGACCGGCTCCAGGATCTGTCCGAGCGGGCCGAGGTGGAACAGCTGGTGACCCGTGCCTTCCGGGTGAACTACGGAGGCGTGGAGGACTATCGGCCGTCGGTGGAGAGCCTGCTTAGCCAGCGAGGACGGGTCTCCGTCAGCACCTCCACCAACTCGCTGGTGGTCACCGACGTGCCCGGGGTCCTGGAGGCGGTGGCGGAGCTCCTGGACGGTCTGGATCTGCAGACGCCGGAGGTCTCCATCTCGGCCAAGATCATCTTCGTGAACCGGACGGACCTGGCCGAGTTCGGGGTCATCTACGACCTGAAGGACACCCAGGGCAACCAGCTCAACGTGCTCCTCCCCGGAGGTCAGGACCTGGACGGGGACGGGAACATCGACATCCCACTCCCCACCTCCGATGAGCCGGTGGTGGGCCTCCGAGGCAGCTCCATCGCCGCCCTGGGGAATGCCCGGGACCGGGTCACCCAGCCGTCGCTCCAACTTCTCACCTCGTTGGTGATGGGCCGGATGACGCTGCTCACCTTCGTCGAGGCGCTGGAGTCGGTGCAGCTCAGCGACATCCAGGCGGCCCCGCAGGTGACGGTCCTGGACAACCGCCCGGCCCGGATTCAGGTGGGTGAGCGCACGCCGGTGCTGGGGGCGCAGCAGGCGGAGCAGGACCAGCTCTTCATCGGCGCCCCCCAGGTGGAGTTCGTGGAGACGGGGATCATCCTGGAGGTCACGCCCACCGTCACCGCCGGCGACATGATCTTCATGGATCTCCGGGCCGAGCGCTCGGGGGTGGAAGAGGGCGTGGGGCAGCTGGGCTTCCGATTCAATACGCAGGAGGCCCAGACCCAGGTGCTGGTGGATGACGGCGAGACGGTGGTCATCGGGGGCCTGACGGTCACCGAGCTGGTGGAGGGTCGCTCCGGGATCCCCGTCCTCATGAATCTCCCCTACCTGGGTCGGCTCTTCAGCTTTACCAGTGAGTCCAGGACCCAGCAGGACCTCATCATTCTGGTGACGCCGCAGATCACCCGCCGGTGACCCCGGGGGACGGGTAGGACGACGCCCGGTCTGGACACGTTCCGGGCCGGGCGTCAGGTTTCAGGGCTCCGGGCCCACAGCCGTCCACCCACCCCTGCGACCCACCGCCAGCCATGTCATACCTCCGAGTTCTTTCGTTCCACACCGCCGGAGAATCCCACGGCAAGGGGCTCACGGCCCTCCTGGAAGGCCTGCCCGCCGGTCTGCCGCTCCAGATGGAGCGGGACGTGGACCCTGAGCTGGCCCGCCGCCAGGGAGGCTACGGGCGGGGTCGCCGGATGCAGATCGAGTCGGACCGGGCCGAGCTGCTGAGCGGGGTCCGGCTGGGCGAGACGCTGGGCACGCCCCTGAGCATGCTCGTCTGGAACCGGGACTGGGAAAACTGGACCACGGCCATGAGCCACCTGCCTCCGGACCCGGAGGGCAACCCCAAGGCGTTGAGGTCCATGTACCTGCCCCGTCCAGGGCACGCGGACCTGGTGGGAGTGCTCAAGTACGCCCGCCGCGACACCCGGGACATCCTGGAGCGGGCCAGCGCCCGGGAGACGGCGGCCCGGGTGGCGTGCGCGGCGGTGGCGAAGCGGCTCCTGGACGAGTTCGGAATCCGGGTGGGAAGCCACGTGCGCTCCATCGGACCCGTGGAGGCCCGGGTTCCGGACCAGCTGCCCGACGAGCTGAACACCGCCGCCGACTCTTCTCCCGTCCGCTGCCTGGACCCGGAGGCCTCGGAGGCGATGACGGCGGCCATCGACCAGGCCCGGGACGACGGCGACACCCTGGGAGGGATCTTCGAGGTGGTGGCCACCGGGGTGCCGGTGGGGTTGGGCAGCCACATCTCCTGGGACCGGAAGCTGGACGGCCGCCTGGCCGCCGCCGTCATGTCGATCCAGGCCATCAAGGGGGTGGAGCTGGGGTTGGGGTTCGAGGGGGCCCGGCGTGAGGGATCCCGGGTGCACGATCCCATCGTGCGGGACGATGCCGCGGTCCGGGCCGGCGGCTTTCGCCGCTCGTCCAACGGGGCCGGCGGGCTGGAGGGCGGGGTCACCACCGGCGAGCCCCTGGTGGTGCGAGGCGCCATGAAACCCATCTCCACCCTCCTGAAGCGGCGGCTCCCCTCGGTGGACCTGCGGGACGGCACGGCCCAGGAGGCCGCCACCGAGCGGAGCGACGTCTGCGCCGTTCCGGCCGCCGCGGTGGTGGGCGAAGCCATGGTGGCGCTGGTCCTGGCCGACGCCTTCCTGGAGAAGTTCGGGGGCGACTCGGTGGCCGAGATCCGCCGGAACTTCGATGGGTACCTGTCGTACCTGTCCGAACGCGGCTGGGAGGAGCGGTCCCTCCACAGCGGAGAGGTGAGCTGAGCTTGCCGCCGGCCCGAGGTCCCGGCCCGCGAGCCCCCGCCGTTCGCCTGACCCCCTCCCGCACCTCCCGGGTCCTTCTCGTGGGCTTCATGGGAAGTGGCAAGAGCGCCGTGGGCCGTCGCCTGGCGAGGGTCCTGGAATGGCGCTTCGTGGACATGGACGCGGAGGTGGAGGCCGAGGCCGGCCGGTCGGTGGCCGAGATCTTCCGGGAGGAGGGGGAAGCCCGGTTCCGCGAGCTGGAGGTGGTCGCGGCCCGACGACTGCTGGAGCTGGACCGGGTAGTCATCGCCTCAGGGGGTGGGTGGCCCTGCGCCCCGGGTCGGCTGGAGGAGGTGCCCCGGGGGACGCTCACGATCTGGCTCAGGGTGTCGCCGGCGGAGGCGGTGAAGCGGATCCGCTCCGGCCGGACGCCCCGGCCCTTGCTGGAGGTGGACGACCCGCTGCGGCGGGCGCGGGAACTCCTGGGTGAGCGGGAGCGCTTCTACCGGAAGGCGCACTGGAAGGTGCAGACCGACGGCCGGAGCCCGGGGGCGGTGGCGGGCGAGCTTGGGGCCCGAATCGACGCGGACCGCACGTCCCGCTGACGCTGAATCACTGACAACGGATGGATATGGCGAAGGGAAACGGATCCAACGCTCGACACCTGGTCATCGTGGAGTCGCCGGCGAAGGCCCGGACCATTGAACGCTACCTGGGCCGGAACTTCGAGGTGGCGGCTTCGGTGGGCCACGTGCGCGATCTTCCCAAGAAGGACCTGGGAGTGGACGTGGAGGGCGACTTCGAGCCCCGCTACGTCACCATCCGCGGCAAGGGAAAGATCCTGAAGGAGCTGAAGCAGAAGGCCCGGAAGGTCGACTCGGTGATTCTGGCCACGGACCCGGACCGGGAGGGCGAGGCCATCGCCTACCACGTGGCGGAGCAACTGGGGCTGGAGGACGATCCCGGTCGCTTCCGCCGCGTCCAGTTCCGCGAGGTGACGAAGCGGGCGGTCCAGGACGCCCTGGAGGCGCCCGGGGAGCTGGACATGAAGAAGGTGGAGGCCCAGCAGACCCGCCGGATCCTGGATCGGCTGGTGGGCTACCAGGTGTCGCCCTTTCTGTGGAAGCCCATTCGGCCGGGGCTCTCGGCCGGCCGGGTCCAGACCGTGGCCCTCCGGCTCATCTGCGAGCGGGAAGACGAGATCCGGGCGTTCGAGCCCGAGGAGTACTGGTCCGTCACCGCGCACCTGGAGAAGGACGAGCAGCCCTTTGAGGCCAAGCTACAGAAGATCGGCGGAAAGAAGTTCAAGCTGCCGGACGAGTCCACCACCCAGGCGGTGCTGGACGCAGTGGAGGGCGTTCCCTTCCAGGTAGATCGGGTCAAGCGCCGGGAGCGGCGCAAGAACCCCTTCCCACCCTTCACCACCTCCACCCTGCAGCAGGAGGCGGCAAAGCGACTGCGCTTTTCCGCCCGGCGCACCATGTCCAGCGCCCAGCGACTCTACGAAGGGGTCAAGCTGGGTTCCCGGGGCTCCACCGGCCTCATCACCTACATGCGTACCGACTCCACCCGGGTGTCGGCCGGGGCGGCCAACGCGGCCCGCCAGTGGGTCCGTTCGGAGTTCGGGGCGCGGTACACCACATCCAGCCCCCGCCTCTGGTCCGGAAAGAAGGCCAAGGGTGCCCAGGAGGCCCACGAAGCCATCCGCCCCACCGACCCGGGGCTGCACCCCGACGAGGCCCGCAAGTACCTGCAGGCCAGCGAGGCCCGGCTCTATGAGCTCATCTGGCTCCGGTTCGTGGCCAGCCAGATGACGCCCACCGTATATGACACCACCACGGCGGAGTTCGACCTGGAGGGCAGCGACGGCCGCACCTTCACCTTCCGGGCCTCGGGATCGGTGGTGAAGTTCGACGGCTTCGCCCGTCTGTACCAGGAGGCCACCGAGTCGGGAGACCACCGCCGATTGGGCGACCTGGAGCCCCTTCCGGAGCTCGGCGAGGGGGACCGGGCCGCCCTCCGCCGCATCGAGCCCAAGCAGCACTTCACCCAACCCCCGCCCCGCTACTCGGAGGCCTCCCTGGTGAAGGAAATGGAGAAGCTGGGGATCGGTCGGCCGTCCACCTACGCCCAGATCCTCTCCACCATCCGGGAGCGGGAGTACGTGGAGCTGGAGGACCGCCGCTTCGTGCCCACGGCCCTGGGCGACACGGTCTCGAAGCTCCTGGTTCGGGTGTTTCCGAACCTCTTCGACGTGGAGTTCACCTCCCGCATGGAGGGAGAGCTGGACCAGGTGGAGGAGGGCAAGATGCACTGGCGGGAGGTGCTCCGGGAGTTCTACCCGCCCTTTCGCGACCGGCTGGAGCAGGGGAAGGCCGACAGCGACGCCATCATGAAGGAGATCCTGGCCGCCGAGGGCGAGACCTGTGAGAAGTGCGGCGGGCCCATGATTGTGAAGTGGAACCGCTTCGGACGCTTCCTGGGCTGTGCCGCCTACCCCGAGTGCAAGAACACGCGCTCGCTGGACGGACCCGGGGAGTTGGACGACGACGCGGCGCTGGGCTCGGACCCCGAGACCGGGAAATCGGTCTGGCTCAAGTCCGGCCCCTACGGCCCCTACGTGCAACTGGGCGAGAAGGAGGAGGGAAGCAAGCCGCCGCGCTCCTCGCTCCCCAAGGGGGTGGCACCGGAAGCGGTGGATCTGGAGTTGGCGCTGAAGCTCCTCTCCCTGCCCCGGGATCTGGGTACGGATCCGGCCACGGGCAAGCCGGTGGTGGCGGGCCTGGGACGCTACGGTCCCTACGTGAACCGGGACCGGGAGTACCGGAACCTGAAGTCGTTCGAGCGGCTCTTCGAGGTGACGCTGGACGAGGCGCTGGAGCTGCTCAGGCAGAAGCAGGGGCCGGCGGTGCTGAGGGAGCTGGGCAAGCACCCCGACACCGGGCGCACCATCGAGCTGCGGGACGGGCGCTACGGTCCGTACGTCACCGACGGCGATCTGAACGCCAGCCTGGGCAAGGGCGATGACCCCGACGCCATGGACCTGGACCAGGCGGTGGCGCTGCTGGCCCGGTCCGGCAAGCGTCCCCGGAGTCGCCGGGGCGGAAGAGGAGGCAAGGGGCGCGGGCGCGGCTCCCGGAAGGGAGCCCGCAAGAAGAAGGGTGGAAGCGGTGGCTGACCGTTGGGGTGTCGGAGGGGGCCCCGCCGCGCCGGCCCCCGAGCGCACCGGCGGTGCCGCCGGGAGCGTCACCGTGGTGGGGGGAGGCCTGGCGGGGTGCGAAGCCGCCCTCCAGCTGGCGGACCGGGGTCACGCCGTGCGCCTGGTGGAGATGCGGCCGGTGCGGTCGACTCCGGCCCACCAGACCGAGGGCCTGGGGGAACTGGTCTGCACCAACTCCTTCAAGAGCGAGGATCCCGCCAACGCCCACGGGGCGCTGAAGCGGGAGATGGAGCTGCTGGGCTCGGTCCTCCTTCGCTCTGCTCGCCGGGCCCGGGTGCCGGCCGGAGCGGCGCTGGCGGTGGACCGGGAGCTCTTCTCCCGGGCCATGACCGAGGCGGTGGAGGCCCACCCCGGGATCGAGGTGGTGCGCCGCGAGGTGACCCAGGTCCCCGAGGGACCGGCGGTCATCGCCACCGGTCCCCTCACCTCGGACGCCCTCTCGGAGGCCATCCGCCGGAAGCTGGGCGACGAGGGCCTGGCCTTCTTCGACGCCATCGCGCCCATCGTGGACCGGGACTCCCTGGACGAGGACGTGGTCTTCGCCCAGGGCCGCTGGGACCAGGATGCGGACTACCTGAACTGCCCCCTCAGCGAGGCCGAGTACGACGCCTTCGTGGAGGCGCTGGCCGGCGCCGACGTGCACCGCAGCCCCGAGTGGGACCAGGTTCCCTACTTCGAGGGGTGTCTTCCCGTCGAGGTCATGGTGGAGCGGGGCCCGGAGACGTTGCGCTTCGGGCCCATGAAGCCGGTGGGGCTCAGCGATCCCCGCACCGGCGAGCGTCCCCACGCGGTGGTGCAGCTTCGGAGGGAAGATCGGGCGGGCCAGATGTGGAACCTGGTGGGCTTCCAGACCCGCCTCCGCATCGGGGAACAGAGGCGGGTTTTCCGGATGATCCCGGGGCTGGAGGAGGCGGAGTTTCTGCGGTTCGGTTCCATTCACCGCAACTCGTATCTCAACTTTCCGGGACGGCTCCTGCCCCACGGCGGGTTGCCCCAGCGGCCCGAGGTCATCTTTGCCGGACAGCTCACGGGGGTGGAGGGGTATACGGAGTCGGCGGCCTCGGGGCTTTTGGCCGGGATCAACCTGGACCGGGTCATCCGGGGCCTGGAGCCGGTGCTGCCCCCGGCCACCACCATGCTGGGGGGGCTCTACCGGTACCTCCGGGAGGCGGACCCGGATCACTTCCAGCCCATGAATTCGAACTGGGGACTGGTGGACCCCCTGGAGAAGCGCATTCGTAGCAAGAAGCTGAAGCGGGAGACGTTGGGCCGGCGGGCCACCACGGACTTCCAGGCCTGGATGGCCCGGGTAGGGATTCAGGCGAAGGGAGGCTCCGGCGCCGTCCCCGGCCGAGCCCGGGACGAAGCAACCCCCGAGCCGGCAGCTTGAGGAGGCGCGCATGAGCACCCCCCGGCTCCGGTCCCAGGGCGAGGCCTTCCTGCGCCACCTGGCCGACGAGCGCCAGCTCTCGCCCCACACGGTGACGGCGTACCGCCGGGACCTGGCCGACCTGGAGGAGTTCCTCACCGGTTATTACGGAACCCCGGACTGGGGCTGGGAGCACGTGGATCGGCTCACCCTCCGGAGCTTTCTGGGGTGGGGGCGCCGCAAGGGACTGGCCCGCCGCACCCTGGCCCGGAAGCTGTCGGCGGCCCGGGGCTTCTTCCGCTTCCTGCACCGGGACGGGATCCTGGACCGGAATCCGGCCCGGGCCATGCGGGCACCCCGGAAGGAGCACCGACTCCCGTCCCACGTACGGGCTCGGGGGGTGGAGGCGCTCTTCGAGCTGGCCGAGGCCCGGGCGGCGGAGAACTCGCTGAAGGGACGCCGGGCGTTGGTGGCGCTCGAGCTCCTCTACGGGAGCGGGCTTCGGCTGGGCGAGCTCCACGGACTGGACCTGGAGGAGCTGGACCTGGTGGGAGACCAGGTGAAGGTGAGGGGGAAGGGCCGCAAGGACCGGATCGTGCCCCTCACCGGAGCGGCGGTCACGGCGGTCCGGCGCTATCTTCCGCGGCGGGCCGAGACCGGTGCGCCGCCGGAGCGGGGGCCCCTGCTGGTAAACCAGTCGGGAGGCCGGCTCTCCAGGCGCTCTATCCAGCGAATGGTGAGGGAGCTCCTGGAGAGCTCCGGCGAGGAGGGCGGGGGCGGCGTGCACTCCCTCAGGCACTCCTTCGCCACCCACCTCCTGGACGCGGGGGCCGACCTCATGGCGGTAAAGGAGCTCCTGGGTCACGCCTCGCTCAGCACGACGCAGATCTACACGCACACCTCCAAGGAACGACTCAAGAAGGTGTACCGGGACGCCCACCCGCGGCCGTAGGGGTGCCCGGCGGCCGTGAACACACCACAGGGAGCGACATGAACGAGAACAGACGCGTCAGGGCCACCACTGTGGTGGCCGTACGCAGAGATGGAGCGGTGGCCATGGGGGCCGACGGACAGGTCACCATGGGTGACACCGTGGTGAAAGGGACGGCCACGAAGGTCCGGACCCTGAAGGACGACCGCATTCTGGCCGGATTCGCCGGGGGGGTGGCCGACGCCTTCACCCTCTTCGAGAAGCTGGAGGGCAAGCTGGAGCGCTACCCGGGCAACCTGACCCGGGCCTGCGTGGAGCTGGCCAAGGAGTGGCGCATGGATCGCTACCTGAGGCGGCTGGAGGCCCTTCTCCTGGTGGCCGACCAGGATCACCTCTTCGTGGTGAGCGGCGACGGCAACGTGCTGGAGCCCGACGAGGACGTGGCCGCCATCGGCTCCGGCGGATCGTTTGCCCTGGCGGCGGCCCGGGCGCTGCGGAGGCGAACCGAGATGGACGCCGGAGAGATCGTCCGCGACGCCCTGGAGATCGCGGCGGAGATTTGCATCTATTCCAACGACCGGATCACCGTGCTGGAGCTGGGCCCGGACGGGGTCAGCGGAGGCAGGGAGCACTCATGAGTTCCGGAGACGAGCAGATGACAGAAGACGAGACGACCCCCACGGCGGCGACACCGACGGACGCCCCCTCCACGGCCGCCTCCTCCCATGACACCGGGGTGGAGTGGCTGGACGAGCTCACGCCCCGACAGATCGTGGCGGAGCTGGACCGCTACATCATCGGCCAGGACGAGGCCAAGAAGGCGGTGGCCATCGCCTTGCGGAACCGGTGGCGGCGCCAACGGGTGGACGAGGAGCTGCGCGACGAGATCGTGCCCAACAACCTGATCCTCATCGGACCCACCGGGGTGGGGAAGACGGAGATCGCCCGTCGCCTGGCCCGGCTGGCCGGCGCCCCCTTCGTGAAGGTCGAGGCGTCGAAGTTCACCGAGGTGGGCTACGTGGGCCGGGACGTGGAGTCGATGATCCGGGACCTGGTGGACACCGCGGTGAACCTGGTGCGGGCCGAACGGGAGGACGAGGTCCAGGAGACGGCGGAGAGCGAGGCGGAGGAACGGCTCCTGGACCTGCTCCTGCCTCCGGTGGAACGGGGGAAGGGCGAGGGCCGCTCCCGCCGCCGAGGGCCTGGAGGCGCCGGGGGTGGCGGGACCCCTCTGGGCCGGGTGGAGACCGTGCGCATGCGCGTGGGCGACGTGGGCGATGAGTCGGAAACCGCCGACGAGCCCGGCGACGGAGGAGCGGACGAGGCCTCCCGGGACGCCGGGGACGGCGATCAGGAGGCCGGCGCCGGGGCGCGTCCGGGGAAGGTTTTCGTGGCGGGGCCCGGTGGCGTGGAGGTCGGGTCTGTGGAGGAACCCGGCAGCGCAGAGACGAACTCCGGCAAGGGAGCCGGAGAGGAGACGTCCGGCGCCGAGGCCCGGCCCCGGGAAGAGCTCACCATGGAAGAGCGTCGCCAGCGCACCCGGGAGAAGCTCCGGGGGCTCCTGCGTGCCGGGAAGCTGGAGGAGCGCATGGTGGAGATCGAGGTGGAGCAGAGCGCCAACCTGGACAACATGATGGTCCCCATGGGCGTGGAGGGGATGGACCACAACTTCACCGACATGCTCCAGGATCTGCTTCCCAAGCGAACCAAGCGGAGGAGCGTGAAGGTCTCCGAGGCCCGCCGCATCCTGATCCAGGAGGAGCTGGATCGGCTGGTGGACATGGACGAGGTGGTCAACGAGGCCATGGACCGGACCGAGGATTCCGGCATCGTCTTCCTGGACGAGATCGACAAGGTGACGGGTGAGCGGGGTGGCGCCGGACCCGACGTGAGCCGGGAAGGGGTGCAGCGGGACCTCCTCCCGGTGGTGGAGGGCTCCAACGTCCAGACCAAGTACGGCCTGGTGCGCACCGACCACATCCTCTTCATTGCGGCCGGGGCCTTCCACGTGGCCAAGCCCTCGGACCTGATCCCCGAGCTGCAGGGCCGCTTCCCCATCCGGGTCGAGCTGAAGTCCCTGGACGAAGCCGACTTCGTGCGGATCCTGAAGGAGCCCCGAAACGCCCTTCCCCACCAGTATCGGGCGCTGGTGGAGACGGAAGGAGCCACGCTGGAGTTCACCGACGAAGGAGTCGAGGAGATCGCCCGCATCGCGGCCCGTCTGAACAACCGCATGGAGAACATCGGTGCCCGCCGACTCCAGACGGTCATGACGACCCTGCTGGAGAGCGTCCTCTTCGACCTGCCGGACCAGGTGGAGAAGACGGTGCGCATCGACGCCGAGTACGTGGGCCGGCACCTCTCCTCCATCGTGGAGGACGAGGACCTGCGCCGGTACATTCTCTGATCGGACGGCGCCCACACTCGCCATCGCACCGGGACCCGGCCGCGAGGCCGCCGGACGTCCATCCCCCTTCCCAAAGGAGCTTGCCGTGAACGCCGACGCGGATCCTCGACACTTCCGCTCGTTGAACGACCTCTCCCGGGACCAGCTCCTGGCGATCCTGGCCCGGGGCGAGGAGCTGGCCGCAGACCGGGCCCACGGGCCCGACGCAGCGGAGCCCGGACCCCTGACGGGACGCACCGTGGCCCTGATCTTCGAGAAGAGCTCCACCCGCACCCGGGTCTCCTTCGAGGTGGGGATCCACCAGCTCGGAGGCATGGGGCTCTTTCTCTCGAGCCGCGACACCCAGATGGGGCGGGGCGAGCCCATCGCCGACACAGCCCGGGTGCTCTCGGGCTACGTGGACGGGATCATGATCCGCACCTTCGGCCAGGAGACGGTGGAGGAGCTGGCCCGCCACGCCACCGTCCCGGTCATCAACGGGCTCACCGATCGCTACCATCCATGCCAGCTACTGGCCGATCTCCTGACAATTCGGCAGATTCTGGGGGCGGAGCGGCTGGAGACCATGACGGTGGCCTGGTTCGGTGACGGCAACAACATGGCCCACTCGTGGCTGAACGCCGCAGCCCTCCTGGGGTTCGAGTTGAGGCTGGCGGTCCCCGAGGGCTACGATCCGGACCCGGAGATCCTGGCCGAGGCCGAAGCCCGCACCGGGGTGCTCCTGACCCGCGACCCGGAGGAAGCGGCTCGGGGAGCCCACGTGGTGACCACCGACGTCTGGGCGTCCATGGGCCAGGAGGAGGAGGCGGAGGCGCGGAAGGCGGTCTTCCAGCCCTTCCAGGTGAACGCTCGCCTCATGGCGCTGGCGGACCCGGAGGCCGTCTTCCTCCACTGCCTTCCGGCCCACCGGGGCGAGGAGGTCACGGCGGAGGTCATCGACGGGCCCCGCTCGGCCGTCTTCCAGGAGGCCGAGAACCGCCTGCACGCCCAGAAGGCCCTGCTCCTCCATCTCTTCCAGCCAACAACATGAGCGACACGAACTCCAACTCCACGGCAGCGTCATGACCGATACCCAGCGCAGCACTCCCCTCCTGGGCGAACACCAGGTATTGAAGGCGAAGCTGGTCCCGTACGCCGGATACCAGATGCCCATCCAGTACCCCACCGGAATCCAGGCCGAGCATCAGGCCGTGCGCCAGGCCGCAGGCCTCTTCGACGTCTCCCACATGGGGGAGGTCTACGTGGACGGCAGCGACGCCCTGGAGCTGGTCCAGACCGTGGCGGTGAACGACGCCTCCACCCTGGAGGTGGGGCAGGCACAGTACTCCGCCATGTGCGCCGATGACGGCACGGTGGTGGACGACCTCCTGGTCTACCGTGTGGACGAGTCCCGCTACCTCCTGGTGGTAAACGCCTCCAACCGCGATGAGGACGTGGCCTGGATCCGGAAGCACGGGAAGGGGATGAAGGCGAAGGTTCACGACCGGTCCGACGAAACCGGGTTGGTGGCCCTCCAGGGCCCGCTGGCCCAGCAGATCCTGGCGCCCCTCACCGACCTGGAGCTGGACGACGTGGGCTTCTACCGATTCGCCTTCGGTCGGGTCATGGGGGTGGAGTCGCTGGTGGCCCGGACCGGATACACCGGGGAGGACGGCTTTGAGGTCTACCACCCGGCGGACCGGTCGGTGGACGTCTGGCGGGGCATCCTGGACCAGGGGAAGGACGACGGCTTGATCCCCGCCGGACTGGGTGCCCGCGACAGCCTCCGCCTGGAGGTGGGCTATCCCCTGTACGGCAATGATCTGGACCGCGAGCACACCGCCCTGGAGTCGGCGCTGGGGTGGGTGGTGAAGCTGGACAAGAGGAAGGGATTCGTGGGAAGGGAGGCGCTGGCGAAGCAGAAGGAGGAGGGGGTCCCCCGCCGACTCACGGGGATCCGCCTCACGGAGCGGGGCTTCCCCCGACCCGGCTACCCGGTGGTAGTGGACGGCCAGGAGGTGGGGACCGTGACGTCGGGAACCATGAGCCCCACCCTGGGAGTGGGCATCGGCCTGGCCCGGCTTCCCACCGAGCTGGCCGCGCCCGATACCGAGGTGGCGGTGCGGATCCGCAACCGCGACGTGCCGGCGGTGGTCCAGCGACCGCCGTTCTACAAGGACGGGTCCCTTCGCCGCTGAGGAGAGGAGGCCATTGATGAGCCACGATGCCGCGCCGCCGGTCTCGGATGAGGGAAGGGAGGGGCACTCCACCCCGGCCTCGGTGCTCCGGGTGGGCATCCTCACGGTGAGCGACCGGGTGTCTCGGGGCGAGGCCGACGATCGGAGCGGGACGCGCATCCGGGCCTGGTGCCGGGAGCGGGGCTACGAGGCCGCGGCGGAGGCGACGGTCCCCGACGGGAGCGCCCACATCGTTCCGGTCCTCCTGGACTGGGCCGACGGCGGGCGGGTGGACCTGATCCTCACCACCGGCGGCACGGGCTTCACCCCCCGCGACCGGACGCCCGAGGCCACCGACGCCGTGCTGGACCGGACGGCGCCGGGGCTGGCCGAGGCCCTCCGTCGGTTCGGCGAGCGGGCCACGCCCTTCGCGGTGCTCTCCCGGGGTCGGGCCGGGCTGAGGGGCGACTGCCTCATCGTCAACCTCCCAGGGAGCCCCTCCGGGGTGGCCGACGGACTGGAGGTCCTGGAGCCGCTCCTGGAGCACGGTTCCCTCCTGGCCCGGGGACGGCACCATCCGCACCGGACCAGCGCCGACGGGGGAGGATCGGCGTGACGGTCCTCATCTCCACCCATCGGATCGAGCTGGCGGGTCGACTCCGCGAGGCGCTGGAGAAGGAGGGGTACAGGGTGGACCTGGTTCCCGCGGTGGAGCAACTGGACCTGGCGCCGGAGCCGGGGCTCCTGCTGCTCACCGGCGAGGACGACGGCGACGGGGAAGAGTGGGCCCGGGCGGCCCACCGGCAGCTGGGCGTGCCCCTCTTCACCAGCCTGCCGGGCGGGACCGGTGTGGCCCGGGGAAAGAAGCTGGGCGCCGAGCAGGCCTTTGCGCCGGACCCCGACCCCGACGAGGTGGCCCTGAGCGCCCATCGGGCCATGGAGCGACGGCGGCTCCAGAGGATCACCGGGATCGTGGGGCGCACCGAAGCCATGCAGGAAGTGCTGGAGCGCGTGGTGCAGATCGCCCAGGTGCCCTCCACCGTCCTCATCACCGGAGAGTCGGGGACGGGCAAGGAGCTGGTGGCCCGAGGCATCCACGACCTCTCGCCCCGGCGCTCCCGGGCGTTTCTGGCGGTGAATGTGGCAGCCCTCTCCGAGACCCTCCTGGAAAGCGAGCTCTTCGGCCACGAGAAGGGGGCCTTCACCGGCGCCATCGATTCCCGACGGGGTTTCTTCGAGCTGGCCCACAAGGGCTCCCTCTTCCTGGACGAGATCGGCGAGATGCCCAGGGCCACCCAGACCAAGCTGCTGCGGGTGTTGGAGCAGCGGGAATTCTTGAGGGTTGGGGGGGAGAAGCCCCTGCAGGTCGACGTGCGCATCATCGCGGCCACCAACCGGGACCTCCGCACCCAGGTGGCCGAGGGCGAGTTCCGCCGGGACCTCTACTACCGACTCAACGTGCTGAACATCGAGCTCCCGCCCCTCCGGGAGCGGCGAGCCGACATTCCGCTGCTCATCGAACACTTCGTCGGCGAGCTCTCGCGCCGCATGGATCGGCCCTTCCCCGGGATCAACCGGGAGGCCATGGAGGTCCTGAAGGCCTATGACTGGCCGGGCAACGTGAGGGAGCTCCGGAACCTGGTGGAGAGCATGGTGGTGCTGTCGCCGGGGCGCGAGATCGGGCCCGCGGACATCCCCAGGGAGATCCGGAGCCCGCAGCAGGCGGATCGGCGCCTCCTTCCCGTGCCGGTCACGGGAGCCGCGGCCGGCCTGCGCCGGGAAGCGCAGGAGGCGAGAGCGGAGGCGGAGACGGACGAGGGGGCCCGCGCCGGGGGGGACCGTCCCCTGCGCCCGGAGCTGGAGTTCGTCTTTCGGACCCTGGTGGAGATGCGGATGGACATCGACGAGCTCCGCCGGGAGTTCGAGGCGTACCGGGAGGAGGCCGCCGACCGGTTGGAGGGCGTGGACGAGGGATGGCTTCTCTCGTCGTCGCCGGGGGTGGAGGTGGGGGTGGCGCCCCGGGGCCGCCGACCCGGCGTCGACCCGGTGGTGGAGGGTGCCGCAAGAGGGAGGACGGACGCGTCCGATGGAGCGATGCAGGAGCCCGATGAGGTCGGAGGGGTCCCTGCCCAGCCAGATGCGACCGAGGAGGAGCCGGCCGGCCGGGAGGAGGGCCACGTGGTCTTCCGTCCCGGGATGACCATGGAGGAGCTGGAGGAGGAGGCCATCCGGGCGGTCCTCAGGGAGACCGACGGAAACCGGCGGAAGGCTGCGGAGAGCCTGGGAATCGGCGAGCGGACCCTCTACCGGAAGATCAAGCGCTACGACATCGAGCAGTGAGGGGACGGACCCCTCTCAACCGCCCCCCGCCCGGATGCGAAACCGTTCGGCCTGGATCCGGGGGTAGATCCGCTCCCAGCTCCGGTCCCTGAGCTCCTGGTACTCCACCTCCAGCGACTCCTCCAGGTCCACTTCGGGGGGAAAGGCGTAGACCGCCATCAGGGTCTCCCGGGGGCCCACCTGTCGCCGATCCCACGCCGGGGTCACCGGGTGGATGTCCGCCGGTCGGTAGCGGAGGCCCCGGCTCACCAGGTTCAGGTCCTCGGGTTCGAAGGTGACCCGGGTGGCCTCGGCGTGCACGGCCACCAGGAAGAGCTCGAAGGGCACCGCCGCGCCGGTCCGGTCGCGGAAGATGCGGTGGTGACCGCTGGCCAGGGCCGAGAGCCGCTCGTAGGTGTCCGGGGCGGCGACCCGGATCACCGACTCCCTGAGGGGCGTCACCCTGAGCTGCAGGTCCCCCCGCCGCAGGTAGATGGAGATCTCGTTCTGCCGCAGCGAGCCCATCCCGGCAGGCAGCCCGGCCGTGTCTTCCTGGGGCCGGATCTCCGGCGGCCGCTCCACGTCGTTCCACCCCTCGCCTCCTTCGTGGAAGAGGAGCCCGCAGCCCACCAGGCCCGCGGAGCACGCAGCCACCAGGGGCAGGCGCCACGCGAGAGAGGAGGTCCGGGGACTCCGGGCACGGGAGGGCGAGGGGGTGGTCACTCCTTCTCCTTCTCCTCCAGGAGGCGGTCGATGGCGGCCAACAGCACGTCGCGTCCCTCACCGGTCTTCGACGAGAAGGGGATCACCTGCTCGGGGTCCAGCCCCAGCGCCCTGGGGAGTTCCCGGAGCTGGACGGCCCTCTGGGAGCGCTTCAGCTTGTCCACCTTGGTGAGGATGACCAGCGCCGGGATCTCCAGCGAGGTCAGGTACTCCAGCATCTTCCGGTCGTCCGGCATGGGGTCGCGCCGCACGTCAATGAGCTGAACCACCGCCACGGGGCCGTCGGGTCGGGCCAGGTAGCCCTCCACCAGGTGGGCCCACTGGTCCCGCATCTCGTCGGGCACCCGGGCGAATCCGTAGCCGGGAAGGTCCACGAGGAAGAAGCGGTCGTTGACCCGAAAGAAGTTCAGGAGGCGGGTCTTGCCCGGTTCTCCCGAAACGTGGGCGATCTTCTTGCGGGTTCGTCGCAGGAGGGTGTTGATAAGGGAGGACTTGCCCACGTTGGACCGGCCGGCGAAGGCGATCTGCGGAAGGTCCCCGGGGAGGGGAGCGTCCGGATCGGCTACCGACTGCACGAACTCGACGCTGCGGATCTTGAGGGGGGCGGGAGCGGACATGTGGTCTGTCTGAGGAGGCGTTGGAGGAAGAGGCCACCGAGGGGGCGTCGCTGCGGGCTGCCTCGCCCCGGCCTTCACTGTGAGATCTGTATACCCCCGTCCAGCGGATCCCTGCCCCGGGAGCCGTCACCCAGTCGGGTTGCCCCCGGAAGGTTGATGCCCGAGCCGAAGACCTGCTCCATGACCTGGTCCATCCGGTCCACCAGGCAGAACTCCAGGCGGTCGGCCACCTCGGCGGGCAACAACTCCAGCTCGCCCACGTTGGCGGCGGGGATCACCACCGTTTCCATGCCCATGCGCAGGGCCGCCACCGCCTTCTCCCGGATCCCCCCCACCGGGAGGACCCGACCCCGGAGGGTGATCTCGCCGGTCATGGCCACCTGCGGACGGGTGGGCAGGCCGGTGAGGGCCGAGACCAGAGCCGCGGCGATGGTGACGCCGGCCGAGGGGCCGTCCTTGGGGGTGGCCCCCTCGGGAATGTGGATATGGATGTCCACCTCCCGGTGAAACTGGGGGCGAAGCCCCAGGAGCCGGGCTCGGGCCCGGGCGAAGGTGAAGGCGGCGATGGCCGACTCCTTCATGATGTCGCCCAGGGTTCCGGTGAGCTGAATCGAACCGTTTCCCGGGACGACGGCAACTTCCACCTCCAGGGTCTCGCCGCCGGCCTGTGTCCAGGCCAGCCCGGTGGCGATCCCCACCCGGTCGTCGTCGGAGGTCTCCTGGGGCGGGGGACGGGAGGGTGGGCCCAGCAGGGCTCTCAGGGCGTCGGCATCGGGCATCTCCGGGTCTCGCCGGTCGCCGGCGCCATCGGCCACCTCCCGGGCCAGCTTCCGGGCCACCCGGGCCAGGCACCGGTCCAGCTCTCGGACCCCGGCCTCACGGGTATAGTCGCGGATGATCCGGTCCACCGTTTCGTCGGCCATGGCGGCGTGCTCGGGTTCGGCGGAGAGGCCGTGGCGGCGGAGCTGGGTGGGAAGGAGGAAGCGCTGGGCGATGGCCCGCTTCTCGGTGTCCAGGTAGCCGGGGATCCGGATGACCTCCATCCGGTCCCGGAGGGCGTCGGGGATGCCCGCCAGGGTGTTGGCAGTGGTGAGGAAGAGCACCTCGGAGAGGTCCACCTCCAGCTCCAGGTAGTGGTCCCGGAACCCGGCGTTCTGCTCCGGGTCCAGGACCTCCAGGAGGGCGGCGGCGGGGTCGCCGTGCCCGTCCCGAGCCAGCTTGTCCACCTCGTCCAGGAGGAAGACGGGATTGCGGGAGCCGGCGTCCCGGAGGCCCTGGACCACCCGGCCCGGGAGGCTGCCCACGTAGGTGCGCCGGTGCCCCCGGATCTCGGCCTCGTCGCGAACCCCGCCCAGCGAGACCCGCACGAAGCGGCGCCCCAGGGCCCGGGCGATGCTGCGGCCCAGCGAGGTCTTGCCCACCCCCGGAGGACCCACCAGACAGAGCACGGGGCCCTGCAGCTCTCCCACCAGCGAGAGAACCGCGATGTGATCCAGGATCCGATCCTTCACCTCGTCCAGCCCGTAGTGGGCCGCCTCCAGCACGATGCGGGCGTGGGCCACGTCCAGGTTGTCGTCGGTGCGGACGGTCCAGGGAAGGGAGACGATCCAGTCCAGGTAGCTCCGGATGACCCCCGACTCGGGGGCCGCCGGGCTCAGCTTCTGGAGGCGTCGGAGCTCCCGTTCGGCCCGCTCCCGCACCGGAGGGGGCAGATCGGCGTCGGCCACCAGGCTCTCCAGGTCGCCCCACTCGGAGTCGTCGTCTCCCAGCTCCTTCCGGATGGCCCGCATCTGCTCCTGCAGGTAGATGGTCCGCCGCTCCCGGTCCATCTGCTCGGTCATCTGCCGGTCCAGCTTCTCCTCGATGCGAAGGATCTCCAGTTCGCGCTCCACCAGCTCCAGGGTGGCGGTGGCGGCGTCGGGGAGGGTGTCGGCCTCCAGGATCTCCTGCTTGTCTCGTGCCGGCACCAGGAGGTGGCCCACGATTCGCTGGAGCGTTCGAACGGGATCGCCTCCCGTGGTGTCGGCCTCCTCGGGAGCGCCGGGCAGGTCGGGGTGCAGGTGCTGGTACTCCCGGGAGGCCCGCTGCAGCCGGCGGACCAGAGCCGTGAAGGCCACGACTTCGTCGTCGGTCACGGGAGGATGGGCAAAGAGCTCAGCCGAGGCCTCGAGGGCCTCGGGCCCGGCGGTGACGTCCAGCAGCCGGATCCGGACGATTCCCTCGAAGACCACCCGGTCGGTGCCGTCGGGAAGGGAGGTGCGTTGCACGATGCGGGCGAGGGTGCCCACCCGGTGCAGGTCGTGGGGATCGGGATCCGGCAGCTCGGCATCCCGCTGGGCTGCCAGGAGGATCAGGTCATCGGTCTTCCGGGCCCCGTCCAGGGCGGCCACCGAGCGGGGGCGGCCCACCAGGAGGGGGAGGACCATGGAGGGGAAGAAGACCAGGTCCCGCAGCGCCAGGACCGGGAGGCGCTCCGGAAGGTCGGAGGGAATGGCGGGAGGGCCGTCCTCCGGTTCCGGGGGGACGGGGGCGTCGGGATCGGGAGGGGTCACCCTCTCCATCGGGGGTCGTTCGCAGGGGTCCGGATCAGGC
>SLNQ01000213.1 GCA_007132965.1 Gemmatimonadota bacterium
ACCTCACGGGCTCCCGCCGCCGTGCACGCTTCCCGAGCCGCCTCCACCTCGGCGTCCAGGCCGGCCTCCACGCCGTCGAACTGCACCACCAGCGCCGCCGCCACGTCGGTTGGGAATCCGGCGGCGAAGACCGAGGCCTCCACCGCCTGGATGGTCTCCCGGTCCACGATCTCCAGCGCCGCCGGCAGGAGCCCCAGCCCGATGATCTGCGACACCGCCGCCCCGGCCGACTCCAGCGAATCGAAGAGGGCCAGGAGGGTTCGGACGCCCTCGGGCACCGGGAGCAGATCCACCTCGATCTCCACCACTACGCCGAAGCACCCCTCCGATCCCACAAAGAGTCCGGTGAGGTCCAGCTCCGGCTCCACCACCCGGGTGCCTTCGTTCAGGGTGCCCATGGCCACCCGCCGGCCATCGGGGAGGATCACCACCAGCCCCGCGACGTAACGGGAGGTGACGCCGTACTTGAGGCAGTGGGGTCCGCCGGAGTTCTCCGCCACGTTGCCGCCCAGGGTGCACGCGCTCTGCGAGGAGGGGTCCGGAGCGTAGTAGAGACCCAGGGGCGCGGCGGCCCGGGTCAGGTGGGCGTTGATGACACCCGGCTCCACTCGGGCCCGGCGGTTGGCGCTGTCCACCTCCAGAATCCGGTTCATGCGGGTGGTGGCCACCACCACCGCCCCGTCCACCGCCAGGGCGCCTCCGCTGAGCCCGGTGCCGGCCCCCCGGGGCACGAAGGGGCGCCCGGCCTCGTGCAGGAGTCGGAGCACCGCCTGGAGCTCCCCGCCGTCGGCCGGCAGGATCACCGCCGACGGCTGCTGTCGGTACTGGGTGAGCCCGTCTGACTCGAAGACCAGGAGCCGATCCGGATCCGAGATCACGGCCCCGGGGCCCACCACCTCCCGCAGCCGGTCCAGCAGCGAAGGCGTCAGCGCGATTTCAGATCGGGACACGGGCGAAGGGCGGCGGGGGGTGGAACAGCGTGGGATCCATCCGACTCGGTTCCGGAGGTTATCACCCTTCAGGAACCCGGGGCAAGCAGGCCCTCCCCTCCCTCGGTGGGGGCCCCGGTGGAGGGGAAGGGCGCGGCGCCCAGGTACTCCAGAATGGCCCGGACGCTCCACCGGGCTCCCTCTCGGAGGCCCGGGGGCAACTCGGGGCCGTACACCCGGTCCACCAGCGCCTCGAGGCCCTCGTCCGAGGCTGGCCGGGGCGCTCCCACACCATGGTCCAGCGCCTCCCGCACCTGCCGGATCCGGTCCAGCCGATGGGCCCGAAAGCGCTGCACCGCGTCACCGGGGTCGGTGAGGTCAGGCCCGTGGCCGGGAATGATTCGGCGCGGCTCCAGCGCCTCGATCCGATCCAGCGACTCGAGGTAGTCGGCCACGCAGCCGGCGTACTCGCCCACCCAGGTAGTGCTCCCCTGGCCCAGGAGCATGTCGCCGGCCAGGAGAATGCGGTGGGGTCGCAGGAAGAAGGCCAGGTGGTCGGCGGCGTGGCCGGGCGTTGGCACCACTTCGAGGGTGCCGCCATCGGTGACAATGTGCTCCCCGGCCTCCAGGGGCTCGCCGCCGTCCCGGCCACCGGCCCCCCGGACGGGAAGTCCGCTGGCCCGGGCCAGCGCCGGAGCGCCGGCGGCATGGTCCGGGTGTCGGTGGGTCAGGAGGATCACCCCCTCCTCCGCCTCCTGGAGGTGGCCGAGAAGAGCGTTGCGGTGCTCCCGGTCCTCGGGGCCGGGGTCCACCAGCGCCACCCGGCGCCGTCCCACAATGACCGTCCGGGTTCCGCTCAACGCGAAGAGCCCCGCATTGTCAGCCTGGACAGTGCGGGGCTCCTGTGCGGTCATGGGGCCTCGGTGGCGCCCGGACGGGCCGGCAGGGTCTACCGGCGCTCGGCGGCGATCTGCTCCGCCAGCTTGTCCGCCACTGCCTGAAGGGCGTCCTCGTCCTCGTCGGTGAACGCGGCGGGCTCCTCGGAGTCCAGGTCGATCTGACCAAAGATCTGGTCGCCGGCTCGGATGAGGACCACCAGCTCGGACTGCACGTGGGGCGAGCAGGCCAGGTAGTTCTCCACCTCGCTCACGTCCGGAACGTTCTGGTTCTCCTTTTTCTCCACCGCCGTCCCGCAGACTCCCTGGCCCACGGCGATCTTGGCGTGCTCGGTGGGCTCGCCCACGTAGTTGTGGAGCCAGAGCTCGTCACCCTCGTCGTTCAGGAGGTAGACGCCCACCCAGTCGTAGCGGTCGTCGGCAGCGGCGATTCTCTTTACGGACTGTCGCAGCAGGGCGTCGGAGAGAAATCCCCCGTCCCGCATTTCCTGCAGTTCCTTCACCAGCGCAGTGGCGTCTATCATGACCTCTTCTTATACCTCCAACCATGGGATGCCGGTCGAGATCCGGTGCAAGCGCGGAACCTACGGCCCCCCGTTCATGTCTACTGCCGAGAACAGTTAGTCTAACCAAGCGCGTCACGGCGAGTCAACGTTACTCCTGCGTCAGACCCCGCTCCACTGCACCGCCCCATGAACCGAGAAGTCTGATGGGAAACCCCGCATGGGACTTGCTGAATGGGGTGCACGTCGGGTACCGGGAGACTACTTCGGGTGGGTGTTCAGCAAGCTGGAGATCGGGCCGCCCATCGGTACCCGCACCTGGGGCGGGCGCGTGGTGGAGTTCCCCCGATTGAACGGAGAGGTCAGATCTGCGGTTCGTCCACCCCACCAGGAGCCTCACCTCCGGTGGACGGCGTAGCCCACCACCCTCTCCACGCCCAGCTCATCGATCTCCACCCCGTACAACCGGTTTCCATCCGCCGCCATGAGATCCACTTCCGGCGGCAACTCCACGAATCCTTCGATCCTGCCGCGGTGGTCCACCGCAGTCCAGCGCAGGGTCGGCTCGCCGACCTCCGGGCCGCGCAGCCACACCGCTCCGTGCCGGTCCACCATCAGGTCGGTAACCGGAGGAAGGCACGATGGCGGGTCCAACGCGGCACGGATCCGATCGCGCGCCTGCTGGGGAGCGAAACCCCTGCCCGGCTCTCGCATTGCGGCGAGTTCCAGGTTCCTCACGATGGCATCGACCGCGCTGTCGATCCGGTCCTCGTCCAAAGGATGGGACCGGAGCTCGATCTCGCGAGCCATTGGCTGGAAGTCTCGGTCCGCCGCGAATCGAGTGACCTGGACGGCAAGATCCTCCGACTCACACTCCCCCGGTTCCCAACTCGCTCGGACCGCGTATCGGCCCGTGGGATCGACGCCTGCGGCGCTCAATTCCGAGAACGGTGTCCGGAGATGCAGAACCGAACCGAGGCCGAGCGCGTCATCGACCCGAACCACCGAACCCGCCCGCCGCGACCAGAACAGGGTGTCCACGATCGTCCCCTCGCGGTCTGTTCGGATCCACGGAATACTGTCGAGCCCTTCCTGGTCCTGGGCGAGCATCCGCATCGACACCGAAGGGGTGGCCAGCACACTTCCGTCGTCAAGGAGGTAACCTGGCTGGAGCGCGCCGAACACCGCGCTCCCGGGAACCGATGTCGTGAGTGAGATGGTGACCGGGGCGTCGCCATCGGCGAACAGCGTCAGACGATGCCGCGATCCATCGCCAACCCACAGCGTGTCACCGCGCCAGCCAAGCCGCGTCGGCCGGGTGAATTCTCCGGGTCCCCCTCCCCGCCCACCGAGCTCCTCTGCGAGCGTCCCGTCCCTGTGGTACGTTCGCACCCGCGCCTCCCGGGCCTCGAGCACGCGGATGCGGCCCTCCTGGTCGAGGACGATGTCGGCGACCTGGTGGAGGGCCGTAGCGGGGTCGTCCATGCTGCCGATGACGAGATCCCGCTCGACCTCCCACTCAGGAGCACCCGCAACGTCATCGTGCTCGGCTCCACAGGCGAGAAGGAACGGTCCCACGGCGAGGGACGCCAAGGCGACCAGACAGGCTCTCATGACTCCACAAGCATCGCGACCATTTGCGAGAATGAGAACGCCTGTCCTCGGACCGAACACATCCCCACCGTCTGTCCGGGGCTATGGAGTGGCGACTTGCGGGCCACCGCGAACATCGACGAGAAGTCCCCGGACAGGGACGTGTTGAAACAAGGCTCCGGATCCCAAGCCACGCAAGCCTCACCTCCCCACCACCACTGACAGTTCGTCTCGCCAACGATCACCAAGGGGGAGCACCACATACTTTCGAACACCTCACTCCACT
This sequence comes from Gemmatimonadota bacterium, assembly GCA_007132965.1. Lineage (GTDB taxonomy): Bacteria > Gemmatimonadota > Gemmatimonadetes > Longimicrobiales > Gaopeijiaceae > PWLA01. The sequence goes on from SLNQ01000213.1 coordinate 4,208, forward strand.
GGCATTCGGTGCAGTCGCCCCCAGCGGCATATGCCGGAGCCGGGGTGAAAGCCGGCAATAGCGCGAATCCGGCCAAGCCCGCCATCCCGAGTCGACGAATCATGGTGTCACGCTCCCTATCGGTAGAAACAGGCCTTCCGAGTCACGACCCCACTGCAATCACCGTGCTAGAACCTTCCCGCCTCCCCTCGCGCTGCCACCCCCGCTTCCTCCAACCGCTTGACCGACCGCGAGATCCACGGCGTCAGCACGCGACTCCCCGCATCACGTTCTTGATCCCGAGCCCCACGACCCCACGTCTATGGACGTTCATGAACGTTCACAAACGCAGGGGGTGAACAGCCCACGCCGAGCCTGAACGGATCGCTGACCGGGCCGACCACCGGGGGGCCGATCGGACGGGCTCCCGCCGTCGCGCCCCGCCGGGACCTGGCCCTCCCTAGCTCCACTCGTCGGGGGTGACCCGAACTCCCGGATCAGCTTCCAGAGCATGGTCCGGGACATTCCGAGTGACGCCGCAGCCTCTCGTCTCCGCCCCTCCGACGCCCTCAGGGCTTTGACCACCCGCCTGCGCTCCTCGCTTCGATCGTCCAACCGTTCGTAGCGATCACGACCCTCCGTCGACGGCACAGGCCCGGCACCGGGATCCGGCTTCTTCGCTTCAGGCCTGGGGGACCCGAGCACGATGTGCGCCGAAGCGAGGGCCTCCTCCACATGCCGACTTGTGACCCGCGGGCTCCCGCTAGCTAGGAACGCTCGCGCCAACACATGCCGGAGTTCACGGATGTTGCCGGGCCAGCGCTGGGCCTTCAAGAGATCGATCGCCCCGGGCTCCAGTTCAAACGCCCGGTCTTCGTCCTCGTCTCCGGGCCTTGCGGCGATCCAGGCCGGAGGGGCAAGCAGACGACAGAGGTCGGGGATCTCCTCAACCCGCTCCCGGAGCGGAGGAAGCCGCACCGCCATGCCATGGATCCGGTCGAGAAGATCCGGACGGAGCTCCCCCCTCGCCAGCAAGCGGCCGAGGTCGGCGTTCGTCGCGCAGATCGCGCGGACATCCACGGTCCGGTCATCCGGAGAGCCCACCCTCCGGATCGTGCCTTCCTCCAGGAACGTCAGCAGCTTCCGCTGAAGGGGCACCGGAAGTGCGTCGATCTCGTCGAAGAGCAGCGTGCCGCCGTGCGCCTGCTCAACCGGTCCCACCTTCCTCCCATCGGCTCCCGTGAACGCGCCCTTCTCGTGGCCGAACAACTCGCTCTCGGTGAGGGTCGGCGAGACGGAAGTCAGGTCGAGTCGGCGGAACGGCGCCCTACTCCGGTGGCTGCCCTCATGGATGAGCCGGGCGAGGACGGTCTTTCCCGTACCCCGCTCTCCCAGGAGCAGGACGGGAAGGTCACTGCCAGCGGCCCGCTCTACGAACGCACGGATCGCGGAAGGGAGAACGTATTCGGATTTCACACGACGGCTCCGTTTCAGCCCAGGTCAAGGCCTGCCCTCAACGCCCTGCACTCACTTTATGATCTTGCGCGTGCCGTTGCAAGCGGGATATATCCGTGGTCCACGGAGGTCGGAGGAAGGGATCCAGCCCCATCCCTCGCTTGGAGATCGGCATGATCCGTATCCTTCGGTGCCAGAGCCTGTTCACACTATCAGGTGATGTGTATCACCAGGGTATGTATGTCACAGAAGAGCAGTTCCGGCGAATCGAGGGATGCTTCCCGACGCAGCGGGGAAACGTCAAAGTCAGCGACCTGGACGTTCTGAACGCGATCCTATACGTGGCGGAGAACGGCTGCACGTGGCGGGCCCTGCCGAAGTGATTCGGTCGATGGCATACGATTTACGCGCGGATGAATCGATGGGCGAAGGCCAGGGTCCTGGACCGAGTCTTCACGGCCTTGCAGGAGGAGGAGATCATCCGGATCAACGTGGAGGCACTCTCGTTGGATAGCATCACTGTTCAGGTCCACCCGGATGGAACGGGCGCGGAAAAGAGAACGGTCCGCAGTCCATCGCACGATCTCGCGGCGGGTGGAGCACTATAATTCATATGGTTGCCGCGGATGAGCGGCGAGCTGTGACCTTTCTCGCTCACCCCGGGCCAGTGGGGTGACGCGCCAGCTCGCCATGGATCTCGGCTTCGGGCCCGTCGCTCCTCCGAAAAAGCACCGGCGCCAGCCAGGGCCGTACAACGAACGCCTCTACCGCAGGAGCAACGAGATCGAGCGTCTCTCCAGGTGGCTCAAGGCGTCTCGCAGGATCTTCTCCCGCTTCGACAAGGTGGATGTCATGTTCACCGCCTTCATCCACTTCGCTCCCATCGCTGAGGCCCTGAGACCTCAAATAGTGTGAACATGCGCTAGCAGTCTGATCGGAAAGTGGGGCGAGCCGCGTTGCGGATGCCACGGAGTTCCCCAGTAGGCGGGCAGCCGCAGGCGATGCCTCGGGCGCATCGTCGAGGCTGCCCAACGACCTGGGGGACTCCGTGCCGCCGCAACCCTACGGGCGCGGGGGGATTGCGGCACCGGAGGTCGTCACTCCTCGCTCGCCGTAGCACTGCGGCTACGCCTCGTCGTCGTTCCTACTCCGGCACTCGCAAGA
>SLNQ01000283.1 GCA_007132965.1 Gemmatimonadota bacterium
ACGGCGCAGCCGCCCTGGTGGTGGTGGAGGCCGACAGGGCTCGGGCGCTGGGCCTCGAGCCCATGGCCCGGATCCGGGGAGGCGCCGTGGCCGGCGTCGAGCCGCACCGCATGGGGGTCGGACCCATCCCCGCCACCCGTCGGGCGCTGGAGCGGGTGGGGATGTCGGCCGCCGACCTGGAGCTGGTGGAGCTGAACGAAGCCTTTGCCGCCCAGGCCATTCCCTGCATGCGGGAGCTGGAGCTGGATCCGGAGCGCACCAACGTCAACGGCGGCGCCATCGCCCTGGGCCACCCCGTGGGGTGCTCCGGCGCCCGGATCCTCACCACCCTGGTCCACGAGATGGGCCGGCGGGAGTCGGCCACCGGCCTGGCCACCATGTGCATCGGGGTGGGCCAGGGCATCGCGTTGATCGTGGATCGCTGAAGGAGTGAAGCCATGAGCGACACATCGAGCCAAACCCGTGCGCCAGTAGCCGTCCTGGGCGCCGGCACCATGGGCCACGGCATCGCCCAGGTCTCGGCCCAGGCGGGCCGTCCGGTCATGCTCCACGACCCCTCCCCCGAGGCCCTGGAGGGCGGCCTGCGCCGGATCCGGGCCAACCTGGAGAAGGGGGTGGAGCTGGGGAAGGTGGACCCGGCTGAGCGGGACGGAGCACTGGAGCGGATCCGGCCCGCCGGCACCCTGCAAGAAGCGGTGGCCGGCGCCGGTGTGGTCATCGAGGCGGCGCCGGAGCGAATGGAGCTGAAGCGGTCCCTCTTCCGGCAGGTGGAGGCCGCGGCTCCGGAGGACGCCCTCCTGGCCACCAACACCTCGTCCCTCTCCGTCGACGAGATCGCCCGGGAGCTGGACCACCCGCAGCGCTTCCTGGGACTCCACTTCTTCAACCCGGTGCACATCATGGCGCTGGTGGAGGTGGTCCACGGCCCCCGAACCGCCGACGAGACTCGGGAGCGGGGCGTGGCCTTCGCCCGCGAGCTGGGAAAGGAGCCCATCGTGGTCCGGGACTCCCCGGGCTTCGCTTCCTCCCGGCTTGGGGTGGCGCTGGGGCTCGAGGCCATTCGCATGGTGGAAGAGGACGTGGCCTCGCCCCGGGACATCGACCAGGCCATGGAGCTGGGCTACCGACACCCCATGGGGCCCCTTCGCCTCACCGACCTCATCGGGCTGGACGTGCGCCTGGGGATCGCCGAGTATCTTCACGAGACCCTGGGAGGCGAGCGCTTCCGACCGCCGGAGCTCCTGAAGCGGATGGTGGCCGAAGGCAAGCTGGGCCGGAAGTCCGGCCAGGGCTTCTACGAGTGGGACGACTGAGCCCGGCTCCCCTCCACCGAGTGACCGACACCCGATCCCCCAAACGCCGCGCTGCCATGGACTACGAAACCATCCGAGTCGAGACCGACGGCCCCCTCGGCCTCCTGACCATCCACCGGCCCGACAAGCTGAATGCGCTCAACTCCACCGTGCGCCGGGAGCTCATGGAGGCGGTGGACGCCCTGGCCCATGACGACGACGTGAAGGTGGCCATCTTGAGCGGGGCCGGGGAGAAGGCCTTCGTGGCCGGTGCCGACGTCTCGGAGTTCGCCGCCCGCACGCCGGCCGAGCAGCGGGAGCTGTACAACCACCGCCGGGTCTACGACGCCATCGCCGACTTCCCCAAGCCCATCCTTTGCGCCGTGCACGGCTACTGCCTGGGAGGCGGCTCGGAGCTGGCGCTGGCCTGCGACCTGAGGGTGGCGGACCGGACGGCCCGCTTCAGTCAGGCCGAGATCCGGCTGGGCCTCATCCCCGGCGCCGGCGGCACCCAGCGGTTGGCCCGCCTGGTGGGACCGGGCCAGGCCATGCGGATGGCCCTCACCGGCGACATGGTGGACGCCGAGGAGGCCCACCGGATAGGGCTGGTCGAGGTGCTGGTGGACGAGGGCCGACACCTGGAGAAGGCAAGGGAGATCGCCGGCCGGATGGCCCGCTGGAGTCCGGTGGCCCTCCGACTGGCGAAGCGCTCCATCAAGGCCGCCATGGAGGCGCCTCTCTCCGCCGGCCTGGAGCTGGAAAAGGAGCTCTTCCTGGCCGCCTTCGCCTCCGACGATGGCCGGGAAGGAGTCCAGGCCTTCGTCGAGAAGCGCGATCCGGAGTTCAAGGGACGGTGAACGACGAAGAGGAGACGCCGGAGCGGGATCCGGAGGCCCGGCTCGACGCCCTCCGGGAGCGGATCTCGGAGGTGGACGACGAGCTCATCCGCCTCATCGGGGAACGCCGGGAACTGGTCCTGGAGATCGGACGCACCAAAGCGGAGTTGGGGCTTCCCGTCATGGATCCGGCCCGGGAGGCCCGGGTGGTACGGAAGGCCGCCGAGCGGGCCCGGGGCCTGGGGGTAGACGAAGAGATGACCCGGGACGTGATCTGGCGAATCATCGCCTCGGCCCGAGCCCAGCAGGAGGACCGTCCCCTGGGGTGGCCGGAGGAAGGTCCCCCGGGAGGGTGACTCAGCTCCGGTCTGCCGAGAGCGCGAACACCACCTTCTGGGACTCACCCATGGGTACCCGGACCAGGTACGACCGGTCCGGCGGCGTGGCCCCCCGTATGAGATGGGGGTTCAACTCCCGCATGAGGGAGGGCTCCATGTCCAGAATGGACGCCACTCGCACCAACGTCGTTCCCGCCGGCACCAGCACCTGGTCGAAGAGGTACGGCAGCGAGCGCTCCACGTCGAACCCGAAGTGCTCCGCCTGCTCGGCCAGGAGGGCGGCCGCCAGGAGCTTCGGCACGTACTGGCGGGTCTCCGGCGGAAGGTGCTCGATGACCTCCCAGTAGAGGCGCTCGTCCCCCCCCTCCGACAGACCCGAACGGCGCAGCGCCTGCTGCACCCGACCGGGGCCGGCGTTGTACGCCGCCGCGGCCAGGTACCAGGAGTCGAACTTGGCGTAGAGCTCCTCCAGGTAGTCCAACGCCGCGTCGGTGGCCCGCACCGGATCCCGTCGCTCGTCCACCCAGCCGTCTACCGTGAGCCCGTAGGCCCGAGCGGTGGGACCCATGAACTGCCAGACTCCCGAGGCCGCCATGGGCGAGGTGGCCGTGGGCGAGAAGCCCGATTCGATCATGGCCAGGTAGAGGAGCTCCTCGGGCATGTCCCGCTGCCGGAGGCGATCACGGATGAGCCCGCCGTAGAGACCCTCCCGGACCAGGTACTCCTCGAAGCTCTCCCGGTGCGATCCCAGGAACCGACGAACCCACTGCTCCACCCGGTCGTTCACCTGCATGGGGAGGCGGGTGTCCATGAGTGCCTCGGTGGCGTCGGCCACCGGGAAGGGGGTTTCGGGGTCCTCGGGGCCCCGGTCGCTACCGTGCCAGGCCAGGAGGACCAGGGAGGCACCCAGCGCCGCAGTGCCCAGAAGGCCCATGCGAATGGGCGTGGGGATGCCTTCGGTGTTCGACGAATCAGTATTCATCTATGGCGTGCGTCCGGGGATGGGGATCCAGCGTCGCTCCGGGACCCACCGCCTGGTGGGCTGGGGACCGAGAAGATGCACGAATCCCGCCGGACCCGGTGAAATGGGGCCCGGGGCAACATCCCGCGTTGTACAGTGGGAAACATGAGAAAGGTCCCCGGCGCCGCGTGCGGCGCCCGGGACCCGTGGGTGGTTGTCCGTGGAGCTCAGTCCAGCGGGTAGACGGAAACAGAGCGCTTCCGACGAATCCGCTCGAACTTGACCACCCCGTCGGTGGTGGCGAAGAGCGTGTCGTCGCCTCCCCGCCGGACGTTGTGGCCCGGGTGGAACTTGGTTCCGCGCTGGCGCACCACGATTCCTCCCGCGCGCACCTGTTCGCCGCCGAAGCGCTTCACGCCCAGGCGCTTCGCATTGCTGTCGCGTCCGTTTCGGCTTGAGCCGACACCCTTCTTATGTGCCATGGGATCCTCCCCGTTGCAGCCTGTGCTTCGTAAATCGGATCGAAAGCGTCGTCTCAGACGACGATCTCGTCCACCCGGATCTCGGTGTATCCCTGCCGGTGACCCTGCTTGCGACGGTAGCCCTTCCGGCGCTTCCGCTTGAAGACGATCACCTTCTTGCCGCGGCCGTGGTCCACCACTTCGGCCCGGACCGCAGCGCCGTCCACGATGGGCGTGCCCACCGAGACGTCCTCGCCGTCCGAGGTGAGGAGCACCTCGTCAAAGGTGATGGTGTCCCCCGCCTCGGCGTCCAGGGTTGGTACCCTGAGCGTGCCGCCGGGTTCGGCCCGAAACTGTTTTCCACCCGTTCTGAAGACCGCGTACATCCGAACCTCGTTCCGGTTTTGAAGCCGTGTTCGCTGACCCGTGCCGCAGGGCCCGATTCCGGGCACCCACCTCATTGGGCCGTTAGCCTGGTAAATTTAGGGCGTTGTGGCGGTGGGTCAACCCTGTCCCGGTTGCCGGGTCACGTAACGCTGGGTCACATCGGTCTCGGCAGGGCCCGACAGGAGCCGGAATTCGTCTTCCCGCAACAGGGGATCGTCACGAAGCTCCAGCTCCAGGGATACCCGCTTCTGGAGTCGGTTGAGGAACTCGGGCTCCTCTTCCAGCACGTGGAGCGCGACCTCCGGGTGGACCCGCACCACGATGGCCTGCTCCTCGCCCGAGGCGGCGGCCCGTTTCAGGCTCCGCTCCACTCGGCGCACCACCGTGGGCGGCGTGAAGACCCGCCCCGCGCCGTCACAGTGCTCGCACGCCCGGGTCAAGGTCTGGAAGAGGGAGGGACGCACCCGCTGGCGGGTCATCTCCACCAGGCCCAGCTCCGAGACGGCGAAGGCCTTGGTCCGGGCCCGGTCGCGACCCAGGTGCGAGCGGAGCTCGTGCAGCACCCGGTCGCGGTTCTCCTGTGACTCCATGTCGATGAAGTCGGCCACGACGATGCCGCCGATGTCCCGGAGCCGGAGTTGGCGGGCCACTTCCCGGGCGGCATCCAGGTTCGTCCGGAGGATCGTCTCTTCCGGGTCCTTGCGGCCCCTGCCGGTGAACTTGCCGGTGTTCACGTCGATGGAGACCAGGGCCTCGGTGGGCTCCACGATGATGTAGCCTCCGCTGGGCAGGTCCACCCGCCGGCCGAAGGCCTCGCCGATCTCCTCTTCGATGTCGTAGCGGTCGAAGAGGGGGATCGAATCCCGGTCCAGTCTGACCCGATCCACCAGCTCCGGGTCCATGCTCTCTACGTAGTCGACGATCTCCTGGTGCACCTCGGGGTTGTCCACGATGAGTGCATCGAAGCGGTCGGAGAAGAGATCCCGGATGACCCCGCTGATGAGCTGGGCCTCGCTGTGGATCCGGGCCGGCGCCCGGGACGAGCGCGCCCGGCGCTGGATCTTCTTCCAGGTGGAGTGGAGCCGCTGGAACTCCCGCTGGAACTTGGCGCGGTTCAACTCCTCGCCCACCGTCCGGATGATGAGGCCCACCGGCTCGTCGGGGAGGATCTCCCGGGCCAGCTCCCGGAGGCGGATCCGTTCCTCCTTCTCCTCGATCTTACGGCTCACGCCCACGTGCGAGGAGAAGGGCATGTAGACAAGGAAGCGACCCGGCAGCGAGACCTGCGCCGTGAGGCGCGGCCCCTTGGTGCCGATGGGCTCCTTGGTCACCTGGACGATGACCGACTCTCCCTTCTGGAGCTGGTCCTGGATGGGGGGCAGCTTCCGGGACCGGCGTCCGCGACCGCCGTTTCCGTTCTCGTCGTCTTCGTCCTCGTCGTCGGCCACCAGGTCCGAGACGTGGAGGAAGCCGGCCTTGTCGGTACCGATGTCCACAAACGCCGCCTGGATGCCGGGCAATACGGCTTCCACGCGACCCAGGTAGATGTCACCCACAAGTCGCCCGTGGTCCGGCCGGTCGAGCATGAGCTCCACCAGCCGGTCGTCTTCCATGAGCGCCACCCACGTCTCCTGGGGAGTGGCGCTGATCAGGATCTCTCGTTTCAAGTATGTCGGACTCCCCGACAGGCCCCGTTCCCGGATTCGGGCCGCTCTACACCCTCCGCGGGCTCCGCTCCGACACCCGGCCGGCTGCCGGTACGTCGTCGGAGTCGGCTGCCCCGGGGACGTCGAACGGGTCTCCGTCCAGTCCCGGCGCCCTGCCGATCTTCATTCCGAGCCGCCCCGGAATGAAGGATGAACTACGTGTTCTCGAACGCCTCGTTGATGAGATGGCGTCCGATGACGATACGTTGAATCTCGCTGGTGCCTTCGCCGATCTCGCAAACCTTGGCGTCGCGGAGCATACGCTCCACGGGATACCGGTCCGAGTACCCGGCGCCGCCCATGACCTGCACGGCCTCGATGGTGGCCTTCATGCTGAGCTCAGAGGCGAAGAGCTTGGCCATGGCCGCCTCCTTGGTGAAGGGTCGCCCCTCCTCCATGAGCCACGCCGCGTGATATGTCAGGTGCTTGGCCGCCTGGATCTCGGTGGCCAGGTCGGCGAGCCGGAACTGTACCGGCTGAAAGTCAAAGATCTTTCGACCAAATTGTTTTCGCTTGTTCGTATACTCCAGAGCAGCCTCCAGGGCTCCCTCGGCCAATCCCAGGGAGAGGGCGGCGATCCCGATTCGGCCCGCATCCAGGGTCTTCATGAAGTTCACGAATCCCTGGCCCTCGTCGCCCAGGCGGTTCTGATCGGGAACCACCGCATCGTCCAGGAGGAGCTCCCGGGTGTCGGACGCCCGCCAGCCCATCTTGTCTTCCTTCTTGCCGGCCTGCACCCCCGGGGTATAGCCCAGGTCCGAGACGCTCCCCATCCCCACCTCTTCGGCCCGCTCGGGGTCGGTGGTGGGCTTCGTCACCACGAAGCTGGTGATCCCCTTCGATCCTTCTGCCTCCGGATTGGTGACCGCGGTCACGGTGAAGACCTCACCCACACCGGCGTGGGTAATGAAGATCTTGGAGCCGTTCAGGCGCCACTCTCCATCGTCGCGGACCGCCCGGGTGGTACTCCGGGAGGCGTCGGAGCCGGCGCCGGGCTCGGTGAGGCCGAAGCCCCCCAACACCTCGCCCCGTGCCAGACGCGGCACGTAGCGTTCCTTCTGCTCGTCGGTTCCGAAGCGCAGGATGGGGGTGGTGCCCAGAGTGGTGTGGGCCGAGACGGTGATGGCGTGGCTGGCGTCGTGGCGGGCCAGCTCCTGCACGACCAGGAGGTAGCTCAGGCCGTCCCTGCCCTGCCCGCCCAGTTCGGTGGGAATGGGCAGCCCCAGGAGGCCTCGTTCCGCCATGGCCTTCACGTTCTCCCAGGGGAAGCGGGACTCGTGGTCCAGCTCCCGGGCCACCGGCACGATGGCCTCCCGGGCGAAGCCGCGGACCTCGCGGACGAGAGTTCGGTGTTCGTCGTTCAGGTAACGGTCCATCTATGGGCGCGTGGGGCATCGGGTTCTGGGTGAAGGAGCCTCCGGACATCCGCACGTCGGTCTCCAGCCATGGAAAACTACCGCGAACCGACCGACGCCAAAACCCCGGACCACCCCCCGCATCCGTCGCACCCACCGCACCCTCCCTCCTCGAGGCGTTCGCCGAACCATCCCAACAGGACCGCGCGCCGGCACGCCCGGGTGCGCCCGTAGTGGGCCACGGCCCGGAGTTTGGCCCTCTCCGCTCGCCGGCGGTCGAGCCGACGGGCCAGCTCCCCCCGACGCCACAGCTCCACGGCTCCCCGGAGCGTGCGGATGGGGGGATGGGTCCGGTCCAGAAAGCTGCGGTGGAGCCGTCCGTCCCCCGGCGAACGGAGCGCTACGCAGAGGGCCGCGTCGCCGTCCCGTCCCCCCCGCCCTGCCTCCTGGTAGTAATCTTCCAGGCTCCCGGAGAGCTGATCATGGGCCACCAGCCGCACGTCGGAGCGGTCGATTCCCATGCCGAAGGCGTTGGTGGCCACCACCAGGGGCCGGGAATCTTCGAGGAAGTAGGCCTGTACCCGGGAACGCTCGGCGTCTGGGAGGCCGGCGTGGTAGGCCTCGGCCCGGAGCCCGGAGCGAGCCATGGCGTTGCGGATGCGCTCCACCCGGCGGCGGGTGGCGGCGTAGATGAGGCGGGCACCCTGGAACCGGGCCACCAGTTGCCGTAGGAGGGGTACCCGGGCCTCCCGACTCCTGACCCCCCGAACGGCCCAGAGGAGGTTGGCCCGGTCGAAGCTGCCCACCTGGCGGAAGGGGCGCCGCATTCCAAGCACTTTCTCGATATCCCGGCGCACCCGGGGCGTGGCCGTGGCGGTGAGGGCCAGTGCCGGCACGCCAAGGGCCGCCTTTACCTTCCCCAAATCACGATAGGCCGGACGGAAGTCGTGTCCCCAGCACGAGATGCAGTGGGCCTCGTCCACCACCAGGAGGGAGGCGGGAAGCCGGGGCAGGAGGGACTCGAAGGCCGCCGAGGCGAAGCGTTCGGGGGCCACCAGGAGGACCTTCAGCCGGCCGGCCACCGCGTCGGCCATGATCTGCCGGCGGCGGGACGCAGGCAGGCCCGAATGCAGCGCCTCGGAGGTGATCCCCACCTCCCGGGCCCGCCGGAGCTGGTCGGCCATGAGGGAGATCAACGGGCTCACCACCAGGGTGAGCCCAGGCAGCATCAGCGCCGGTACCTGGTAGCAGAGGCTCTTGCCCCCGCCGGTGGGGAGGATGCCCACCGCGTCACGGCCCGCCACCGCCGCATCCACCAGCTCCCGCTGTCCCGGTCGAAAGGAGGGGAAGCCGAAGCGGCGCTGGAGGACCTCCCGGGGGTCGGCAGAAGGGACGGCCTGAGCGTCGGAGCCGGACATGCCCCAGAGTGGGACACCCGGTGGGGCGGAGGAATGGCGGGAGGGGCCGGTTAGAAGGCCTCCTCTTCCTCCTCTTCTTCACGCACGCCCTGCCCTCCCGGCAGAAAGCGCAGGCTGAAGCCCACCGCCAGGGCGACGATGGCCAGGATGATGATCCATCCCTCGTCCATGACCATCCCCCCCACCGCCAGGACTGAGGCGATGACGAAGAGCCGCACCTTCCACTCGAGCCACGGGTACTCGTCGGCCTTTCGGCTCCGGTCCAGGAAGATCATGAAGTTCATGGTCACTCCTTGCGCTCCAGAAACGCCCGCACACCCTCCCGGCACGCCTCGGTGAGGCGGGCGATGGTGTTCACCTCGGCGCCCCGACCGATCCCCTCCTCCACCGAGAGACCGTCCAGCCCGTAGAGGAGACGCTTGGTCAGCCGAAGGGCCGACGGAGGTCGGGCCGCCAGCTCGCCGGCGAACCCCTCCACCTCGTCCAGAAAAGACCCCGAAGCCACGATCCGGTTCGCCAGTCCGATCCGGTGGGCCTCGGCGGCGTCGATCCGCCCGCCCAGGGTCACCAGCTCGAAGGCCCGCCCCTCCACCACCTTCCGCCTGAGGAGGGTCATGACCATGGCGGGCACGAAGCCCAGGTGCACCTCGGGAAAGCCGAAGCGGGCCTCCTCGTGGGCCAGGATCATGTCGCAGGCGGTGGCCAGCCCGCACCCGCCGGCCAGGGCCCGACCATGCACGGCGGCCACGATGGGCCTCGGGTGGCGGCGCATGGCGAGGAAGAGCTCGCCCATGCGGACCGCGTCGGCGAGCGACGCCTCGGCCCCCTGCCCCGCCATGGCCTCCAGCTCGGCCAGGTCGGCGCCGGAGCAGAAGTCCGAGCCCTCACCCCGGAGGACCAGCACCCGGACCTCCGGGTCGTGGGCCGTCCGCTGAAGTGCCTCGGTGAGGGCCTCCACCAGCGCGCCGTTCATGGCGTTCCGCTTCTCGGGACGGTTCAGGACCAGGTGCACCACCCCGTCGCTGGTGGCTTCGATCCGGAGGACGGAAGCGGGATCGCCGCTCACGGCTCCACCGGCACCGAAGGGTCGAAATCGGCGGGCACCCATCCCCGCCCCCGGGCCCGGCGCGCCACCTCGTCGGGGACCTCCACCTGCATCCGGAGGAGCGCCGTGGAGAAGACCTTCCCCTGGGCGTCGGTCATGAGCGAGACAGTGCCGCCACCGCCCAGAGCTCCGTGCAACAGAAAGTTCAGGGCGTGGAGGTTCGGAAGCTCGTAGCGTTCCACGTCGCCCTTCACCATCTCGCCGAAGTGGGCCTTCACCCGCTCCTCGGTGAGGGTCTCCCTGAGAAGCTCCCAGTCCCGAGGGTCATACGCGATGACCCCCACGTTGGCCGTGTCCCCCTTGTCGCCGGAGCGGGCGTGGGCCAGGTCCACCAGTTGGATCGTCGGCATCGTCAGACCTCCAGGATCTCTACGTTCAGGTGCGGCCGCACCGCCTCCTTACGGATGAGGGCGGGCCAGAAGGCCATGATCTCCTGCGCCCGGGGCCGGCCTCCGGCGAATCCCGTCACCGACGGAGGCCCGGTGAGGACCAGGGGGGCGATCTCCCGGGTGAAGCGCTCCACCGATTCCCGCTCCCGGCTCCGGACGGCGAAGCGGAGCTGCACCTCCGGGATGTCCGCCGGGGGCTCTCCCGCCAGGTGTCCGTGCGTGGCGTCCCAGCCCACCAGCTCGCACCGGATCTCGTCGAAGGTGAGGCCCAGACGGTCCAGCCGGGCCCGGAGAATGCGCTCGGCGCTCCGGGCCTTGGCCGCCGCGTCGGGCCAGGCGTAGACCAGCGTTCCCACCGCCTTGTATCCGTCGGAGTAGGCGATGGACACCTTCAGGAAGTCGGTGGCGGGTCGCCCCTGCACCCCGCTGACCCGGACCCGGTCCGGTCCCACCTCCTCCAGCTCCAGGCCCGTGAGGTCGGCCACCACGTCAGGGGTGATGTAGTCCGAGGGATCGCCCATCTCGTAGAGGAGCTGCTCGGTGACCACCGGCCGGGAGACCCGTCCCCCCGTGCCGTCGTGCTTGGTCACCACGAAGCTCCCGTCCGGGTGGGCCTCGATGAGGGGGAAGCCCACCCGCTCCATGGCCGGCATGGTCCACCAGTCCACCAGGGCGTTTCCGCCGCTGGCCTGGGCGCCGCACTCATTGATGTGGCCCGCCACCACCCCGTGGGCCAGTCGGTGATGGTCCTCGGGGCTCCACCCGAACTCGTGCATCATGGGGGCGTAGGTGAGGGCCGTGTCGGTGGAGCGACCGGTGACCACCACGTCGGCCCCGGCCTCCAGCGCCTCCACGATGGGACCGGCCCCGATATAGGCGTTGGCGCTCTGCACCCGGTCCCGGACGGCGGCCAGGGGCTCGCCGGTCTCCATGTGCCGGAGCTCGTGGCCCGCCTCCAGGAGCTCGTCCAGGCGGTCCATGAGCCCGTCACCGGTGACGACGCCCACCCGTGCCTTCCCCGACACCCCGGCGGCGCGGCCCGCCTCCACCAACTCGGCGCCGCACCCCTCCGGGTTCACCCCGCCGGCGTTGGTCACCACCCGGACGCCCTTCTCCACGCACGCCTCGAAGATCCGCTCCATGAGGGGCGGAAAGTCCCGGGCGAAGCCGGCCTCAGGACGCCGGTTGCGCTGCTTCTGCATGATGGACATGGTGACCTCGGCCAGGTAGTCCATCATGAGGTAGTCCAGCGGACCGTCGTGGACCTGCCGGACCGGGGCCTCCAGGTCGTCGCCCCAGAAGCCCTGTCCGCTTCCGATCCGGATGGTGCGGGTGTCGTCGTGGGTCATCTGCCGTCCTGCGATGGAAGGGTGAAAGGGCCCAGGTGCGGCTCCGGGTTGTTGATCCCGGCCCGAAGGAGAAGGGAGAGGGCGTCCCGGAGCTCCTCCGGCAGCACCACCTCGTCCACGAAGCCCCGGGCGCCGGCAAAACGGGCGTCCAGCTGCTTCTCGTACTCGGCCCGGACCTCGTCCATGCGGGTCTCAAGCTCCTCGTCCGGGACCTTGCCCTGGGCCTTCAGCTTGTCGATCTGACCCGAGAAGAGGGCCATGACGGCGCTCTCGCCCTCCATGACCCCCATGCGACCGGTGGGCAGCGAGAGGATGAAGTCCGGGTCGAAGCCCTGCCCGGCCATGGCGTAGTAGCCGGCGCCCGAGGCGTGGTTCACCGTCAGGACCAGTTTGGGCACGGTGGCGGTGGCCATGGCCTCCACGAAGCGGGCGCCGGCCCGGATGATCCCCGAGTGCTCGGCCTCGGGACCCACCATGAACCCGGAGACGTCCTGCACGAAGAGCAGCGGTCGTCGCTGGCGGTTCATGGTCTCAATGAAGTAGGCCACCTTCTCGGCGCTCTCCGTGTAGACGATGCCGCCGAATGTGGGTTGTCCTCCCCGGGGGTCCTTCACCAGCCCCCGGGCGTTGGCGATGACCCCCACCGGGACGCCGTCCACGAAGCCGGTGCCGCAGATCATCTCCCGGGCCCGATCCCCCTGGAACTCGTCCATTTCGCCCCGGTCCAGCAGGCACGCCAGGAGCTCGTGGGCCTCGTAGACCTGCCGGTGGTCGTCGGGGAGAATCTCGTAGAGGTCGGTGGGATCTCGCTTGGGCGGATCGCCGGCCGGAGGAACCTCGATGGCCCGGGGTCGGCGGGGCAGCTCCCGGACCAGCTCCCGGAGCTTGGCCACGCACGCCTCGTCGTCGGGGACCCGGTAGTGGGCCACGCCGCTCACTTCGGTGTGCACCCGGGCGCCGCCCAGCTCCTCGGCATCCACCACCTGCCCGGTGGCCCCTTTGACCAGGTTGGGGCCGCCCAGACCCATGAAGCTGGTGCCCTCGACCATGATGATGGTGTCGGAGAGGGCCGGCAGGTAGGCGCCACCGGCAATGCACGGCCCCATGACGGCGCTGAGCTGGGGGACGCCCAGGTAGCGGCGCATGATGGAGTTGTAGTAGAAGATCCGGGCGGCGCCGTACTGCCCCGGGAAGACCCCGCCCTGGTAGGGAAGGTTCACCCCCGCCGAGTCCACCAGGTACAGGATGGGGATCCGGCAGCGCATGGCGATCTCCTGCGCCCGGAGGATCTTGGTGATCGTCTCGGGCCACCACGAGCCGGCCTTCACGGTGGCGTCGTTGGCCACCACCACCACCTCCCGGTCGTGGATTCGGCCCACGGTGGTCACCACCCCGGCGGCGGGAGCCTGCCCGTCGTAGCGATCGTGGGCCACCAGGAGCCCCACCTCCACCTGAGGAGCGTCGGGGTCCAGGAGCCCCTCGATCCGCTCCCGGGCGGTGAGCTTGCCCTGGTCGTGCTGCCGCTTGATCCGCCGCTCGCCCCCCCCGGCGCGGAGTCGCTCCCTCAGCTCCAGGAGCTCGTCGGAAAGCTCTCTCAGCCGACCCGGCGCCTCGGTCCGCTCCATCGCCTCACACCCCTTCCGGCTGACGATTCTCTTCGAACCACTCCCTGATGTAGCGGACCGCCTCGGTGGTGGGCGTGCCGGGCCCGAAGAGGCGGCCCACGCCCTTCTTCTCCAACTCCTTCATGTCGTCCTCCGGAATGATCCCGCCTCCGGTGAGGAGGACGTGGTCGGCCCCCTCGGCGTCCAACAGCTCCCGGACCCGGGGGAAGAGGGTCATGTGGGCCCCGGAGAGGACCGACATGGCCACCACGTCCACGTCCTCCTGCACCGCGGCAGACACGATCATCTCGGGGGTCTGGTGCAGGCCGGTGTAGATGACCTCGAAACCGGCGTCGCGAAAGACGCTGGCAATGACCTTGGCGCCGCGGTCATGGCCGTCCAGCCCCGGCTTGGCCACCAGGACCCGGATCTTGCGGTCCGTTTCGCTCATGGAAGTCGCTCCGTGGGTGTGTGAGGGCGTGCTGAGCTGCATTCAGCCTTGAAATGTACGAAGGGTCCGCCCCGAGGTCACCTGGTCAGATGCGCCAGGTAGCTCGGCAAATCGACAACCGAGGGAATGCGGTCCACCGGCACGTCGTAGTGGTCGGCCGGGTCCAGGAGGACCGCCGACATCCCGGCACCCCACGCCCCCACGACGTCCACCGGGTAGAGGTCACCGACGTACATGCAGCCCTCCACCGGGAGCCCCAGGCGACGTGCGCCGGCCTCGAAGATCCGGGGATCGGGCTTCTCCATACCCACCACCTCCGAGTCGATGACGAACTCCACCCAGTCCCGGAGCCCGGCCCGGACCAGGGCGTCCTCCATCCGGCCGTCGGCGTTGGAGATGACCCCCAGCCGGATCCCGGCGCCGCGAAGGTGGTCCAGCGCCTTCGCCGTCCCTTCCTCCACGTGGGTCCAGAGGTGCGCCTGGGTGTGGGCCGCCCGGAGCGCCTCGCCCACCGGGTCCAGGAGGGCCTCGGGAACCCCCGAGCGGCGGAAGAGCGTCAGGAAGTATTCCCGCCAGAGATGGGGCTCGGTCCCCACGTGCTCCTCTCCTATGCTCCGGGCCAGCTGCCGCCGGGCCTCCATCTCCGCCTCGACGAACCGGGCCTCGTCCCACGGCACGCCCACTGAGCGATAAATGGCGGCCACTCGCGAGCGGTCGGCGAAGACCAGGGTGTTTCCGGCATCCAGGAGGATGGCCCGGGGAGGAGCAACCTGGAATGGCGGCGACATCAGAAGAAGACCGGCTCCTTGTACGAACCGAACTCCTTCTCCATGGCGTGACGGATCTCGTAGAGGGTGCAGTAGGCTCGGGCGCAGTCCAGGATCCGGGGCACCAGGTTTTCTCCTGACCGGGCCGCTTCGGTGAGGGCGTCCAGGGTCCGTTCCACCGCCGCCGAATCCCGCTCCTCGCGGAGGCGGGCCATCTGGTCCCGCTGCCGCTCCTCTACCTCCGGATCGATCCTCAGGGTGTCGATGGCCACCTCCTCGGAGCCGTCCGTGAACTCGTTCACGCCCACGATGACCCGCTGCCCGGACTCCATCTCCTCCTGCTGCCGGAGGGCCGAGTGGGCGATCTCCTTCTGGAACCAGCCGGCCTCGATGCCCGGCACCACCCCGCCGATCTCGTCGATCTCACGGAAGAGCCCCTGGGCCTCGGCCTCCAGTTCGTCGGTGAGGGTCTCCACGTAATAGGAGCCGGCCAGAGGGTCGATGGTGTTGGGCACGCCGGTCTCGTGGGCCAGCACCTGCTGGGTCCGGAGCGCCACCCGCACCGACTTCTCGGTGGGCAGCGCCAGCGTCTCGTCCATGGAGTTGGTGTGGAGTGACTGGGTGCCCCCCAGCACCGCCGCCATGGCCTGGTAGGCCACCCGTACGATGTTGTTCTCGGGCTGTTGGGCGGTGAGGGTCACGCCTGCGGTCTGGCAGTGGGTCCGGAGCCGCCACGAGGCCGGGTTCCTGGCCCCGTACGCCTCCTTCATGTGCCGGGCCCAGATCCGACGGGCGGCCCGGAGCTTGGCCACTTCTTCGAAGAAGTCGTTGTGGATGTCGAAGAAGAAGGAGAGCCGGGGGGCGAAGCTGTCCACGTCGAGGCCCCGCTCGATCCCTCGCTCCACGTACTCGAAGCCGTTGCGCAGGGTGAAGGCAAGCTCCTGGCTCGCCGTGGCCCCCGCCTCGCGAATGTGGTAGCCCGAAATGGAGATGGGGTTGTACAGCGGCGCATGCTCGGAGCACCACTCGAACATGTCCACGATGGCCCGAAGCGCCGGCTCCGGAGGGAAGACCCAGGCGTGCTGGGCCTGGTACTCCTTCAGGATGTCGTTCTGCACGGTGCCCCGGAGCTGGTCGGAGCTCACCCCCTGCTTCTCAGCCGCCGCCACGTAGAAGCAGAAGAGGATGATGGCCGGGCCGTTGATGGTCATGGAGACCGACACCTGGTCCAGGGGAATCCCGTCAAAGAGGGTCTCCATGTCGGCCAGCGAGGAGATGGCCACCCCGCAGACCCCCACCTCGCCCAGCGACCGGGGATGGTCGGAGTCGTAGCCCATGAGGGTGGGGAAGTCGAAGGCCACCGAGAGGCCCGTCTGTCCGTTCCGGAGCAGGTAATGGTAGCGCTCGTTGGTCTCCCGGGCGGTGGCGAAGCCGGCGAACTGGCGCATGGTCCAGAGCCGGGTCCGGTACATGGTACCGTAGGGGCCCCGGGTGAAGGGATACCGGCCCGGCAATCCCTGTCCCTCCAGGTAGCCCGGGGCGTCTTCCCGGTCCAGGGGGGTATAGAGCGGCTCCACCTCCCGGCCCGAAACCGAGGTAAAGGAGGTGTCCCGGGTGGGGGCGTCCCGGTGCTCGGCCTGCCAACGGGCCAGCTCCCGGCGGAGGGCGTCCACCTCCTCCTCCTTCTTCCGGAGCTTCTCCTTCAGACTCTCCGTGGGCACCTCGCGCTCAATGGTGGACATACCTGCTCCCGTGATGTGTTGGGAATGGACGATCCTCGACCGGACCCCTCCCAGAAAAGATGTCGGCCCGGGAGAAGGGGGTCAACGCAGCGAACTTCTCATCCCCCTACCCTGAAGCCCAGGTAGAGAGCCCGGCCCGCCACCGGGTGTCCGGTGATGTCCAGGTGGTCCGAGTCGGAGAGGTTCCTGCCGTCGAGGTAGACGGCGCCCTGCATGAAGGGCACCTCCAACCGGGCGTCCAGGCGCAGGTGAGAGGCCTCTCCCACCCGTCGGGCCCGAGTGACCCGGATCGACGCGGAGAGGAGGCCGGGGAGCTCGCGGACGACCCCCAGGCGCACCTCGTCGGTGATGGGGCGAAGCGCGTACTTGGACTCGAAGCCCTCGTCACCCCGAGCGGCTGACGAGAGGACCGAGCCCCCCACCTCCACGCGGGTCCGGAGCCCGGGGCTCCAGTCTCCCGTCACCTCCAAGCCCCGGGTGGTGGCCCGGATCACGTTCCGGGTCACCCAGAGCGTCTCCTGATCCGAGCCCCGGGGCCGGGCCCAGTCGATGAGGTCGAGGCTCCGGCGGTGGAAGGCGGTGAGGTCGAAGCCCACGTCCCGGATCCGATCCACCCGGACGCCTGCCTCCAGGGAACGCGAGCGTTCCGGCCGCAGCTCCGGCTCGGCCTGGTGGGCCGGATCCTCGTAGTGCCGTTCGGTCCACGAGGGTCCCCGGAACGACCGCCCCGCCGAACCCCTGAGCCGAACGCCCCGGGTCGGCGCCCACGAGGCGGCCAGGGAGGGTGAGGTGAACCCACCCCAGCGGTCGTGGTCGTCGTGGCGCAGCCCGACGGTGAGCTCAGCTTCGTGGGGAAGGAGGCCTGCCGCTTCGGCGAAGACCGCCCGACGGGACTCGCTGCGGCCTCCCAGCGCGTTGCTGGCCAGCTCGTGTCGGTAGGCCTCGGCTCCGGCCGCCACACTCACCCGGGGGTGCGCCCGGGCGCGAACCACCAGCTCTCCCCCGTACTGGGTGGAGGCGTGGCGATTCCGGTACAACTCGGGGTCGTCTCGGACCAGAATGAAGTCGTCTTCGTGACGGCGCCACGAGACCCGAGGCTCCACCCGCACCCGGGCGCCGGGATCGGATCTCCACCTGAGGGTCGCGGTGCGGGTCCGGGTGGTCTCGAACGAGGGAAAATCGGCGTAGAACCCGTCGGCCCCAAAGGCCCGGCGAGCCCATCCCACCTCACCGGAGAGGGTTCCCCCGGCCACGGGGGCCCGCAGGCCGGCGTCGGCCATCCGAGTCTCCCAGTCCGTGCCCTCCCGGTGTCCGTCGGATTCGCTTCGCTCGCCGGAGGCGTGGAGGCGCAGGTTGCCGGGGAGGGCCAGGCTCCCCTGCCCCGCCACGGCGCTGGTTCCGAAGGAGCCCCCCTCCAGGCGACCGCTCCAGACCGGCTCGCTCCGGGTCACCACGTTCACCACGCCCCCCACGGCATCGCTTCCGTACAGCGCCGACGCCGGCCCCTTGAGGATCTCGATCCGCTCCACCCGGTCCAGGGGAACGGTGAGATCCAGGTCGAAGTGACCGGTCTGGGGATCGCTCATCCGGACCCCGTCAACCAGGACCAGCACCTGCTCGAAGCCCGCGCCCCGAAGCGACAGGTCGGCCTGGGCCGGAGACCGGGGCATCAGGTCCACCCCCGCGGCCCAGCTCAGGGCGTCGGACACGGACCGGGCCGGCAGGCGCTCGAGCTGTTGCCGGGTGATGAGCTCGACGCTGCGGGTGCGCAGGGGCATGTCGGCGCTGACCCGGGACCCCAGCACCGGAAGGGTGTCCAGCGTCAGGGTGTCGGGTCGAAGGGTGTCGGGGCTGGCCAGAACCGGCTGGAAGACCGCCGGCGCCGACGGCGGGAACGCTGCCCCCGACGTTGCCCCCGGGGCCAGCAGACCGGACCCCAGGAGCACGCCCCCCAGAACCCGAAGGGATCTCCAGCCCGGCCTCACCGGGCGGCCTCGGCGCCGTCCCCGCCTGCCGGCAGCGGCGCCTGCGCCGGGTCCACCCCCATGAGCTCCAGGAAGGCGGCGGCCTCGGAGTATGGGGTTCCCTCTCCCCGGGCGATCCGGTCCAGCGCCTGGGCCAGTACCGACTCCCGGGCCAGTTCCCTGCGAACCCGCCGCTTCAGCTCCCGGTCCAGCACGTCCCGGATCCGGTCGGCGGTGCGGCGGCGGCGCCGACGGTCCAGCTCGCCGGATCCCTCCAACCACTCCCGGTGACGGTCCACCGTCTGCACCAGCTCTTCCACGCCCTCGCCGGTCTGGCCCATGGTGAGGAGCACCGGGGGAACCCACCGCTCCACCTCGGGCTCCTCGGACGCCCGATCCCCGGACGCCTCCTTCCGCTCCGGAGCAGGCGACGGGGCGCCGGACGGCCCGTGGTGACCAGCCGGGCCGTGGTGGCCCGATCCCGCCCCGGGCACCTCTCCGCTCCGGAGCTTCAGGGCACTCCGGATCTCCTTCACCAGCCGGTCGGCCCCGGGACGATCGGCCTTGTTCACCACGAAGACATCGGCGATCTCCATTAGGCCCGCCTTCATGGCCTGGATCCCGTCACCCGACTCGGGCGTCAGGACCACCACGATGGCGTCGGCGGCCCCGGTGATCTCCAGCTCGGTCTGCCCCACGCCCACCGTCTCTACCAGGAGCCGGGGAAATCCGAAGGCGTCCATGACGTCCATGACCTCCTTCGTGGTGGTGGCCAGTCCCCCCAGCGAGCCCCGGGAGGCCATGGAGCGGATGAAGATGCCCGGGTCGGTGGCCAGGTCGTTCATCCGGATCCGGTCGCCCAGGAGCGCCCCCCCGGAGTAGGGCGAAGTGGGATCCACCGCCACGATGCCCACCTCCTGGCGCCCCCGGCGGCAGAGCCGGGCGAAGGCGGAGACCAGCGACGACTTCCCCGCCCCTGGTGGCCCGGTGATCCCCACCCGGGTTCCCCCGGCCCGACCCCGGCTCAACAGGGTGTGCAGGAGATCCTGGAAACCGGCGCGTTCGTTCTCCACCACAGAGATGGCCCGGGCCAGGGAGCTCCGGTTTCCCTGAGCCATTCCTTCCACCAGCGCCGCCAGCGCGGAGGAAAGCTCTCCGGCCGGAGTCTCGGCCGCGGTCTCCGGGGTCGGGGAAGAAGCGTCGTGGGGGTCGGAGGGAGAGGTGCGCTCTGATGACATGGGCTGCGAGAACGGTTGGGATCGTACGACGGGAAGGAGCGGGGCGACGGAGGCACCGCTGTCGTGATGGACCCCGGATCGTCGGCTATGCCGCCGGTCCCGTCAAGATGGGCGGCCGGAGCGCTCGGAGGCGCCCCGGCCGCCTGGGCCTCAGAAGCGGTACCGGATCCCCACCTGGGCCTGGAACTGCATCATGAGCCCGGAGAACTGGCTGGGCTCCCCGAAGGAGATGTTCTCGGGGACGCTGTACAGGATCTCGTTGTTGGCCCGGTCGTAGCCCTCCACCAGGTAGATGTTGCGATCGAAGCCCGACACCGAGTGGAACCGCCCCCAGTCGCTGTTCAGAAGGTTCAGGACGTTGAAGAGGTCGATCTCCAGCTCGGCCCGCTGGTCGCCCCGCGTATCGAAGCTGCGCCGGATCCGCAGATCCAGTTTGTTGAACCAGGGCTGCCGGCAGGTGTTGCGGGGGATGATCTGCCCCACGTAGTCGCCCACGCAGGAGTTGGCCTCCAGGTGGGCGGCGTAGCGATCCCGCTGCTCCTGGGCCTCCGTCGGGTCGTCGGTGGCCAGCGGCAGGTCCTCGGGGGCGAAAATGAAGGGACGGTCACTGAACCGCCGTCCGTCCGCGTTCAGGTCGCCGTCCTGCTCCGGTCCCCAGGGCCGGCCGCTCTGGAGACGCCAGATGGCGCTCACCTGGAAGCCCATGGGGATCTCGGTCCGTCCCGAGAAGACGAAGGTGTGGTTCCGTACGTGGTCGCTGGGGCCCCACGTCTTGTCCTCGTCTCCCACCCCGCCGAGGTCGTTGGGCCCGAAGGCGCCCACGTTGGGGTTGCCGAAGCCCGACGAGGCGGTGCAGCAGGAGTACGACGAGTTGTCGCTGGAGGTGGTGTACGTGTAGGAGCCCCGCACCGAGGTGGCCCGATCGAAGGAGTGCTCCAGCTCCAGGTTGGCCGAGAAGGAGCGGGTCACCCCGTCATTGTAGTTCACGAAGACCGGCCCGAAGTCGGTGTTCCGTCGGTTCATGGCCCCGGCCGTACCGGTGGGGCTGAAGTGCTCCTGGGGAACGTACACCTGCCGCCCACCCTCGTTGTCCAGGGTGAACTGGGGGTCCCGGAGGTTCAGGTTGCGGACCGTATAAAGCTTGGTGCTGTTGGTAAAGGAGAGATCAAGCGCTCCCCGGGTCTGTCCCTGGAAGAAGACCTGCTCGTAGCCCAGGTTCGCCTTGAAGGTCTCCGGATACTCGAAGTCTTCCTGCCAGAAGGCATAGCTCGGAGTTCCGGTGAAGGTGCCCCCGTCCTGGCAGCGAGTGGGGTTGTCGGTCCCACCGGTGCTCCAGTTCGGGAAGTCGGAGGGGTTCGGCGGGGCGTCCGGGTCTCCGGGCTCGCCGGCGCAGAGGAGCTCGAAGACCGGCTCCTCGGTCTGCTGCACATTGCCGCCCAGCACGTAGGGGATGCGACCGTAGAAGAGACCGGCACCGGCCCGGAGCACCGCGTCGCCGTCGCCCCGGACGTCGTAGGCCAGACCCAGTCGCGGGGAGAAGTTCGTCCGGTCCACGGGCGCGATCCCCGTCTCCAGCCCGAAGGCCCGCTCCACGTCCACCACCCGTCCCGGCCGATCGGCGAAGATCTGCTGGTCGTAGCGGAGCCCCGCGGTGGCGGTGAGCCGGTCCGTGGCCTGCCACTCGTTCTGCGCGTAGACCGACCACTCGTAGACGTCGAAGTCGGCGAAGGGCACCACGCCGTCGGGCCGCAGCGGCCGCCAGAACTCGGTGGGCTGCTGGTTTTCCAGCGCGTCCAGGTCGCTGAACACGAAGATCCCGGCTCCCTGGTTCCGGGAGCCCATCTGCTGGAACTGGTTCAGGATGTTGGTGGCAATGGCGTTCCCGCCCACCTTGAGGGTGTGGTTGCCCACCACGTGGGTGAGGTTGTTGATCAGCTGGATCTTCCGCTCTTCCATGTTGTTCTGGAAGGCGGCGAAGGTCCCCCCGTAGCGGATCTGCTGGCCCGAGGGGAGCCGGGTCTCCAGGGTGGGTCGCTGGTCGTTGCCCTCCCGGGGCCGGGCCTCCCATGAGAACTGGGCCCGGGCCACGTTGAAGGTGTTGGCGCCCAGCACTGAGTGCAGCTCCGTCACGAAGGAATGCGACTGCCCCTTCAGCTCCTCGGCCCGGGACCGCCCGTAGTTGAAGTCGAAGGTCCGACTCCACTCGTCACCGTTGGTGAAGTCCACCCAGTTGTGCCGGACCGAGAGCCGGTGGGTCGGGCTGATGGTCCAGTCCATGCGCCCGAAGAGGGTCACCTGGTCCTGGCTGGTCCGGAAGGGCTGGTAGCCGGCCGCCGCGTTCTCGATCCCGTACTGGCTCTCCAGGATGTCGAAGAAGCGCTGCATCTCCTGGGCCGTTTCCTCGTCCACCTCCCCGGGGCTCAGCGGCACCTGGGGCTCGCGGCGGATCTGCCCGTCCAGCGAGACCAGGTAGAAGAGCTCGTCCTCGATAATGGGACCCGACACCCGTGCGGCGAACTGGGTGGCCTCGAAGTCCACCGGGTCCTGGCCCGCGAAGTCGGAGGCCGTGAGGGCGTCGCCCCGGTAGTTCACGTACGCCGTCCCCTCGAACCGGTTGGTGCCGCCCCGGGTCACCACGTTTACCACGCCGCCGGAGTAGTTGCCGTGCTCCACGTCGAACCCGTTGGTGATCACCTCGAACTCACGGATGGACTCCAGCGAGAAGGTGAAGGGGAGCCGCGAGCCGCCCCGGTTCTCACCGAAGAAGGAGT
>SLNQ01000194.1 GCA_007132965.1 Gemmatimonadota bacterium
AGTACTCCGAGGGGATGCTCTACGTCATGGTGGGCGGTGCGCTGGCCATCGACGGAGGCGACTTCACCGACGCCCTGGCCGGTCGGATCCTGAACCTGCACGGACCCGACCTGGCCAGGGTCGACCTGGTGGCCGACGACGACTGACGCCGAAAGCCACCGGCCCCGGAGGGGGCTACGGCCGCTCGTTCATGTCCGCGCTCGTCCGGTAGTAGTCCCCCAGGAGGTGCTCGGAAAAGTACTCCTGCATCATCCGCTGCCAGTACGAGCTGTACTGCCCGAACCCGTGGCGCATCCCGGGAAACATCATGAAGTCGAAGCGCTTCTCGTTGCGGATGAGCTCCCGGGCCAGCCGCATGGTCCCGGCGTGGTGCACGTTGCTGTCCATGTCGCCGTGCACCAGAAGGAGCCGGCCCTTCAGGTTCTCGGCCACCTCGTGGTTGGCCGGGACCTCGATCTCGAACTGCAGCTCCTCGTCGGCGTCGCAGTGGCCCTCGTTGGGCACCGTGCGAAGACGGCGGCGTCGGGTCTCGGCCGCGTCTCCGTTTCCGTTTCCGTTCCCGTTCGAAACTCGCTCTTCGTCGTCCTCGGCCGTGGCCTCGGGGGGCACGCACTTCACCTCCAGCCCGTGGTGCTGCTCGCTCCAGTTCTGGTTGTAGACGTTGTTGTCGTGGTTGCCCGCCGACGAGGCGCCCACCTTGAAGAACTCGTTGTAGGGAGGCACCATCAGGGCGGCGGCAGTCATGAACCCGCCTCCTGAGTGCCCGTAGATGCCCACCCGGTCCACGTCGATCCACGAGTGGCGCTTCCCCAGCTCCTGGATCCCCGCCTTCTTGTCGGCCAGCCCGTAGTCCCGCAGGTCGAAGTAGCCGAAGCTGTGGTACGCCGCGGACCGCAGCGGGCTGCCACCCCGGTTCCCGATCTGGATCACGATGAAGCCCAGCTGCGCCAGCTCCTGCTGGCTCAGGGTGGCGCCGAAGGTGGTCCGCACCGACTCGGTCTGCGGACCCGGGTAGACGTGGGCAATGACGGGATAGCTCCGCTCCGGATCGAAGTCGAAGGGCTTCCACATGTTCCCGTAGATGTCGGTCACCCCGTCGGCAGCCTTCACCACGAAGGTCTCGGGCAGACGCCACCCGAACTCTTCCAGCTCCGAGACGTCCATCTCCTCCAGCTCCAGGATCACCTCGCCGTTTCCGTCCCGCAGCACCGACCGGGGGGCCATGTCCACCCTGGAGGAGTTGGTGAGGATGAAGCGGTTCGAGGGCGAGAGGGACGAGCGCTGGTCGGCGGCTCCCCGGTCCAGGAGGGTGAGGCCCGACCCATCGGCCTCGACCCGATACAGGTGCCGGTAGTAGGGGTTCTGCTCATCTTCGCGTCCCACCGCAGTGAACCAGACCCGGTCGTCATCCTCGTCCACCTCCGAAATGGAGAGCACGTTCCACGATCCGCTGGTCACGGGATTGATGAGGTTCCCGTCATGGTCGTACCGGTAGTAGTGGGCCCATCCGGTGCGCCGTGAGTACCAGAGGAAGTCCCCGGCGTTGTCCTCGTCCAGGTACCGGGGCGACTGGGTTCGAAGGTGGCCCTTGTCCACCGCCTCGACGAGGAGTACCCGCACGGCATCCGTAGCCATGTCCACCTCGATGAGCTCCAGCGCCCGCTGGCTTCGGGCCCGTCGTACCAACCGGAGGTTGTCGGAGGCGCCGTTGGTCCAGTGGATGTGCATGAGCCGCTGGTCGCGGTACCGGTCCACCTCCAGCTCCCGGAGCTCCACGTCGTCACGGTTGAAGGCGTGCAGCTCCACCTGGGGCACGTCCTCCTCCCCGGGCATGGAGTAGCGGTAGCTCTCCAGCGAGGGCCGGGGCTCCTCCAGCGAGTCCACCAGGTAGAGCTCGCTGACGTGCCGCCGATCAGTGCGGGTCACCGAGAAGGCCCGGCTGTCTTCCGACCAGGTCACGTTGGGCCGGACCCGGAAATCGGTGGCGTCGATCTCCTCCTCCTCGTCCTCGTCCACCTCGCGGCTCCCGAACCCGTAGTGCTCCTCGCCGTCGTCGGTGAGCTGCACCGCGTCCTGCTCCTCCTCGTCGATGATCCCGACGAAGTAGAGGTTGTGCTCCTCGGCGTAGACGTAGGCGGTGCTGTCGGGAGAGAAGTTGCGCCACTCGCGCTCATCTTCTTCCTCCTCGTCCTCTTCCACCTCCCCCAGGTTCTCCAGCGTCTGGTCGTCCAGGTGGTACTCGAAGCGCACGTCCTCGGCCTCGAAGGTGAATCGGTCACCCTCCTCCGCGAACTCAATATCGCTGATGGGGAGCTCGTGGGCCTCCAGGTAACTCTCCAGCTCCTGGGAGAGGAGGGAGGCCATCCGCTCGTGGTCGAAGAGGTCGCGCTTTTCAGGACCCGACGGATCCACCAGGTGGTACCGGGTACCCCGACTGTCTTCCCACCGATACCAGAGGGAGTCGGTCTCGTGAATCCAGTTGGACTGCACCGACTGGCTGTGGACGAAGCGGTCCAGGTTGTCGGAGCTGAAACGCTCGAGCTGGGACCAGTTGGCCTGGTTCGGCGTGCCGCGATCCTGAGCCTGGAGGGGCAGAGCCAGGACGGCCACGAGCACGAGAAACCCGACCAGGGGGACGGGACGAAGGGGGGTGTTCATGGTCTTGCCTTCCTGAATTGTGGGGCAGGAATGATGAGGGGTCATTCTGCGACCCACGGGCGCCCCGTCAAGAGGCAGGCCGAAATCGGCACCGGGCCACCCCCCTCCGGGGAGCCGGGCGGCACGGCCGCAAGTCCAGTCAGCCGATGGGCTCCAGGTCGGCTTCGATCTGCTCGCGGCGGGATTCGAGGAAGGGGGGAAGCGCCACCGATTCGCCCAGGTTCTCGGGGTCCTCGTCCACCGCGAAGCCGGGCCCGTCGGTGGCGATCTCGAAGAGGATGCCGCCAGGCTCACGAAAGTAGAGGCTCCGAAAATAGTACCGGTCCACCTCGCCGCTGTTGGGCACCCTCAGCTCGTTCAGCCGCTGAGCCCAGCCCTTGTACTCCTCCTGGTTCGGCGTGCGAAAGGCGACGTGGTGGACACCGCCGGCCCCCAGGCGGGCCACCGGCAGGTCGGGCTCCACCGCGACGTGGAGCTCCGCGTGAGGCCCCTCGCCGCCCATCTGGTACACGTGAACGTCGTTCTCCGACGCCCCGGCGGCGCCTGGGAGTCGGGTCGAGGAGCCGTCGCGATAGCTTCGGACGTGCTCCATTCCCATGACACGGCTCAGGGTCTCGTCGGTGCCCCGCAACTCGGGTACGCTGAGGACCACCGGTCCCAGCCCTCGGATCTGGTGCTCCGCAGGAACCGGACTCTCGTCCCAGACCACCGGGTCGTCGCCCTGGCCCCCGTCCTCTACCAGCGCCAACCGCTGGCCCTCCGGATCCTGAAACTCCAGGGTGGCCCGACCATCCAGCTCCCTGATGCCCGTGACGTCCAGATCCTGTGCCTCCAGCCGCTGGGCCCACCACTCCAGGCTGGCGACACCCCGGACCCGGAGTCCCGTGCGGACGATGCTCCGGGTACCCCTTCTCTCCCGGGGCATCTCCCAGTCGAAGAAGGTGAGGTCGGTCCCCGGTGACCCCAGGCCGTCGGCGTAGAAGAGATGGTAGGCGCTCACGTCGTCCTGGTTCACGCTTCGCTTCACCAACCTCATTCCCATGACCCCGGTGTAGAACCGGTGGTTGTCCCGAACACGGGCGGTGACGGCAGTGAGGTGGTGGATTCCGGTGAGCTCCATGGTGGTCTCCTCTTGGAAGGCTCAGGGGTGGGCACCTGCGACAGGCGGTCCGGGCTCGCCGTTCGCAGCCTCGCGCTCACGCCCCTCTACCGTCGAGGCCGCCGGCAGATCCGCGTCCACCACAAAGCGGCGTACCTGGAGGAGAAGCCGAGCGGTGGCCGACAGGCCGGCCACCTCGTCCTGCACCCGGACCGCCAGGGCCGGGTCGTCGGTGATGATCCCGTCCACACCTCGCTCCATGAGGTCGGCCATCTGCGATGGGTCGTTGACCGTCCAGGCGTGGATCTCCACCCCGCGCTCCCGGGCGTCCCTGAGGAGGCGGGAGCTGACGCGGATGGCGGGAACCGCCAGGAAGTCCACCGGCAGCCCCGTCACGTCGCCCACCGCCACGGTGGAAACGTAGCCCACCGTCAACTCCGGAGCCAACCGCCGAAGCTGCTCCACCGACGCCAGCTTCAGCGACATGAGGACCACCTCGTCCTCCATCTCCCGGGCCCGGACCTCGTCCACCACCGCCGGAGCCAGCTCCGGGTCCCAGCCGTAGTACTTGAGCTCGATGTTCAGGCCGATCCGGCCCCGTGCCCGCTCCAGGAACTCGCCCAGGGTGGTCAGGCGCCGCTCCTGGGGAAGTGAGCCGTCGTCCGGCAGCTTCACCACCTCGGCCAGCTCTTCGAAGGAAGTCTCCGAAGGCCGCCTCGGGTCGCCCGCCACCCGCATCAGGTCCACATCGTGGAGCAGCACCACCACCCCGTCGCGGGTTCGCTGCACGTCGATCTCGGCGTAGTGGGCGCCGGCCTCGATGGATCGCTCCATGGCGGCCAGGGTGTTCTCCGGCGCCGGCGGAGGTCCTCCCCGGTGCGCAGAGATGACTACCGACGAGGGCCCTGGAGTGGTCTCCACCAGGAGCCCGCTGGCCCCCAGGCTCACCAGGAGGACGAGACCCGCCGCAGGAAGGAGGCGGGCCGGCCGCAACCACCGGCGAGCCACCCGGGCGGCCCGGAGCCGCATCTCCCGCACTCCCGCAGGCGGCAGCGCCTCGCGCTGGAGGTCCGTGTCCCGGTGGTAGTATCCGGTGAGCAGGGTGGCCAGAAAGGAAAACCCCAGGAAGCCCATCACGGCGTCCAGGGCGATGGATCCGGCCAGGTAGAGGAAGGTCCCGGCCGCCATCACCCTCAGAGAGGGCGCCCATCCGGCCAGCCAGTCCAGGGTGGTCACACCCGCCAGGTAGAACGCCCCGCCTGCCAGCATCCGGGCCAACGCCCATCCCACCGCCGCCACCAACACGAGGCGGAGCAGGCGCACGCCACTACCCCGGGTCCGCTCCCACGAAGTCCCCAGAGCCCCCGAAAGGGAATGGGAACCACCCAGCGCCCCAAGGTCCAGGCAGAGGGGAAGGGCCAGCAGACTGCGTCCCAGCAGGAAGAGAGCCCCGGCGAGCCACAGCGCCGTCCACGCTCCGCCCAGCCAGAGGGCGAGCCTCCACGCCGGAGGAGCGGCGGTCAGGTAGTAGTTGATGTCGTGTTCGGCCAGCAGCCATGCGTACACCCCGCCCAGGCCCGCCGCCAGGGGCAGAAGGGCCAGGAGGCATGCCACCACCGCAGCTACACAGAGACGAAAGAGAGCCGGCACCCGCGGCGCCAGCTCCACGGCGGTGCGGACCAGGTCCACCCTTCGTCCCTCCAGGTCCGAGCTCACGATCTGAAAGAGGCCGGCGTAGCGGACCACCGCCGCCACCAGCATCAACCCCCCACCCAGGAGGATGTAGAGGCTTCCCCCCGGGGTGAGGGCCCATCCCAACAGATCCTCGTTCCCCACCACCCGCGCCTCCCCCAGGAGAAACCGGCGAGCCAGAAGCCCGGAGGACAGGGGTCCCAGCACAACCACCACCGCGCCCCACACCAGCAGCGTCCACGCGGCCATGGGACGCCACAGGCGGACGAGGCGGCGCCACGCCGCCACCAGGGCGGGATCCGAGAGGGTTCGTCGAAGTGGCATGCAGGGAAAGATCTTATTCGAACACCGACGGTCTGAACAGGGCCAAGTCGTCGGAGAAGCGCCGGGTCCCGCTTCTCCGGCATGTTTCGTGCTTGCTCAGAAGGCAATCAGACGGGTTCCCCCTCGATACGGAACGGCTCCGTCAGGCGCCGAACCGCTCGGCGAGGTGCATCCCGACGTCACGAACTCTCACCCCCGGAACATCGTGCCGAGCCCCTGGGAAGGAATTTCCGGTTCCGCCGGGGAGGGTGCCCCCCTCGCGCCCTCCGCACCGGAAGCCGTTGTCGGGCCCGGATGGACTCCGGGCGAGGCGTCGGCAACACAGCTCCTCTCCCGCGATCCGGATCCGGTGACCATCCTCCTGGTGGAAGACGACGATGCCACCCGCTCCGGCATCGGCAAATTCCTGTCCCGGGCCGGATACCGGGTGGTCCAGGCTCCCGACGGTAGCTCGGCTCTGCAGCTGGCCTCCGGAGTGGGCCCGGAGGTGAGCCTCGCCCTTATCGACCTCCGACTCCCCGACATGCTGGGCGACGAGCTCTGGCGACGGCTGAACCGCCAGATCATGGGGCTCCGGACCCTCTTCATCTCGGGTCACCCCCCGCAGTTCCTCCCCATCCTTCCGCTTCACCGGCAGGAAGTGTCCTTTCTGCCCAAGCCCTTTGAGCTCACTGACCTGGACCGGTCCATCAGCGATCTGCTGGCCACCCGCTGACGGATAGAGGACCGACCGCACGCGCCTCTCCCCCACAACCGGGGTGCGGGCAGCCCCCCACTTCTTCGTATTACCTAATGGGGAGCCATGCGAGCCACCCACCTGTGGCAGTGTGGGAGCGCCCCCAACGGTCCGGAACGCGACTCCAGAGCGGAGGAAAGGGAGATGACCTACACGCCCGTAGCACCCCTCACCCCCTATCCCGACTACGTGGTCCCCGACCTCGAGTTGAGCCCGCAGCAGACCCGTTCAAACTGCGCCATCGCCTCAGCCCGGATGCTCATCAACTGGAGGCGAACGCAGCGGGCGCAGACCGAGTTGGCCCACCCCAGCCCCGATGAAGTGCTGGACAGGCTCGAGCCCCTCCGACGCCTCGACGAATCGGGCGAGGAGTGCAAGCCTCGAGGAATCGCGGTAAAACACTTCACGGAATTCGCCCGGGAGCTGGGACTGGAGCCCATGCCCAGCAAGCATCCCACCGCCCGGACGTTGAAGGAGTGGTTGTCGAACTACGGACCCCTGTGGCTCGCCGGTCACCCTGTGACAGCCGACGGCAGGGTGGGCAGCGGCGGTCACGTCGTGGTCCTGGGCGGGGTGGGAACCGTTGGCAGCGACCATTTTGTGAAGATCTACGATCCCTGGCCGGTGGGTCAAGGTGACATCCGTTGGGCACCGGGGGACCACCTGAGTCTGGTCCTCAAGGCTTACAAAGACGAAACATTGGAAGCACAGGAGTCGCGGAGAGAGAAAGCCCTCCGCTGGCTCCGGCGGAGGCAGCCTCGCACCATCCGCTCGCCCTGGGAGACCGCGATCTTCCGACTGCCTGACTGACCGGCTACCGGAACGCTTCCTCGCCCCCCACCACCGGCAACTCCAGCTCCGCACCGCCCAGCTTCAGGGTGAGCTCGGTGCCCGGCTCCGGCCAGAGGGTGAACTGCCGGTCGCTGGAGAAGACCATGAGGGCGATACGCCGCCCCTCCGGAATCACCTGGTCCGTGGGCTGCAGGGTAAAGCTCACCGTCCGGAACTCCCCCGGAACCATGAGCTCGGTCTCGGTGAGGGAGCGATGGTTGGTGGGATCGGCCCAGCCCCGGGTAATCACGCTGAAATTGGGCGCACGGCCCTCGGGCTCGGTCCAGGGAAGCGCCACCAGCCAGACCGACAGGTTCGCCCGGGGCTTGCTCGAGGCCAGCCGCAACGTCACCCGGGGAGTACCGGAGAGGTGCACGTCACCCTCCAGCTCCGGGGTCGCATACAGGAGTCGGTGCGGTGAGCCCTCGACGGCCGCCAGCTCCGCACCGCTCAGCGAGACGTCGTCCACCAGCGTCTCCGTCACCGACTCCGCTGCCGGGTCCTGGCCGAGCGTCCCGACTTCCAGCCCACCGCCCTGGGGGTAGAGCGTCACCGACCGGGCCTCGGGGTGGGGATAGTCCTCGTAGGCCGTGGGCTCGTCCCGAGCGTCTTCTTCCCTCACGATCCACGCCCGGGGTTGGTCCTCCACCCCGTTCTCCACGTCCAGCAGATACCGGGTGAACCAGCGGTTCACCATCTCCAGGGGAGGCGCTCCGCCGTGCCCGCCCTGGTGGAAGTACATCTGGAGAGGTACGCCCTGCTCCTTGAGCCCCTCGATGACCCGCACGCTGTGCTCCGGCATCACGTTCCAGTCATTCCAGGCGTGGGCCATGAGGACCGCCGCTCGGAGGCTGTCCAGCTGCAGCGCGTAGTCCCGCTCCGCCCAGAAGTCGCTCCAGTTCCCCGTCACCCGGTCCAGGTTGTCCAGGAGCTCCTGGCGCACCGTGGCATTACAGAACGCACGACCCTCCGGCTCCCGGCTGTGCACAAAATCGTAGAGGCCGTCGATGTCCTCCCCCAGGTACCCACCGGGCGAGCGCACCAGCCCGTGGGACCGGTAGTAGTGCCAGTAGGAGGTGTTGGGCGCAATGGGGATGATGGCCTCGAGCCCCTCCACTCCGGTGGTTGCGGCGGCCAGGGGCAGGGTTCCGTTGAAGGAGGTCCCGGTCATGCCCACCTTCCCCGTAGCCCACTTCGCCGTGACCTCCTCGTCACCCTGGGGCGAGGTGAAGGCCCGGGCTCGCCCGTTCAGCCAATCCACCACCGCCTTCGGGGCCAACGACTCGTTGGCGCCCCCCATGGTGGGACACCCGTCGGAGAGCCCCGTGCCCGGCGACTCGGAGTGCACCACCGCGAAGCCCCGGGGAACCCAGGTGCCGACCTGCGAGTTGGAGATCCGCTCCCGGTCGGGCCGGTGCTCCACGTCGGGGTGCACCTCCCTGGGCGGCGGCTCCTTCCCCAGCTCGTGCTCCACGTTCCACAGGATGTCGCTGACGCTGGCCGATCCGCCGAAGTAGGGGCTCGTCTCGTAGACGACCGGCACCTGCAGCCCCTCGGTCTCGGTCTGCTCGGGCCGCACCACCGTCACGTGCACCCGGTCCGAGCGGCCGTCGCCGTCGCTGTCGAATTCCGTCTCGACCCAGAGCTGCTGCCGGATCCACCGGGTGGAGTCCGCGAAGGCCTCCACCACCTGGGCCTGGCCGTCCTCGATGACGTGGGTGACCTGGGCAACCGGCGGGGCCGGGGTCTGCGCGGCCGCTTCGCCGCCTCCTGCGGGCCACAGCAGGAGACTCGTGACGAGCAGAGACAGGACAGATGAGGGGAAGGTGCTCCGGAGCATGGCGCGAAGACCTGGGAGAGTGCAGAGGTTGGGCGGAATGGACGCAGGTCGGATTCCCGACCGCTGGCGGTCGGGTGACCGTCCGGGCGCCACCGCGTCATTGGACCCTGGAAGTCTACCGAAGCCCCACCGGCCGGAAAAGCTCGGCGTCCGGCTGGGCTCCACTATCCGATCAGACTTCCACCTCGGCGAGTCGCTCCTGGAAGCGCTCCAGGGCCTCGTCGAAGATCTGGGCCTTTCGGCGGGTGTTCTCGTTGCTCTGGGCCGGGCGGGTGGAGCGAGAGGCCCGCTTGCCCCGAGCCTCCCCGGCCTGCTGTCGGGCCAGGTCCCGGTACTTGTCCCTCTGGGTCCGCGCCCGTTGCACCTTCTGGCGAAGGCGGGAGGCATCCAGCTGCTGGAGCTCGGGGTTCCAGCTATCGGAGACGAGCTCCCACTCCCGCTGGGTGCAGAGTGGACGAGCCTGCTTTTTCGAAATGGCCACTGGTGAGGCACTCCTTTTCCGGATAATCGGATGCGCGGAAAGAATAGATCGGGGCGGTGCGCCAGCCCCCGCACACGGTACCTGACCAGCGACATGGGCGTTCCGCCCGCCGCTGAGCCCGACTCCCGATCCTTTCCGGAACTCCAGAGTCAGCCGTCGCTCCCATGGGGCCGCCCCGAGACCGCCTGGTTGCGGGCCCGTTCGATCTGAGCGTCCGTCAGGTACGTCCGAATTCCACTGCGGCACGCCGGGGCCATGAGGTTTCCCGCCGGAGGGCAATCCACGTGGGGGAGGGAGAGGGCATGGCCCAACTCGTGGGAGAGGATGCGGACCAGGTCCCCCTCAAGGTCCCGGATCCCCCATGGATTCACCTCGGGCTGCACGACGGCGGAGATGCCTTCCAGATAGACCCCACCGGCGAGACCGTCCAGGTCCCGGATGAAGAAGACGTCCCACCCCTCGGAGATCCGCTCCGGCGGAAGTATGGAGGCCACGAGCCCGAGCCTGCCCGAGCCCGCTTCATTCAGGACCTCCTCGAAGAGCGCTCCAATGGTGGGCGCCTCCACTCGCACCGGCTCCGCCGCCCGCCAGCGGATCCCGGCCTGACTCCAGACCTGGTTGACGCCCTCGAATACCCGGGCCACATCCGCGGCGGCCAGGGTGGTGGTCAGGGCAGCCGATTCATCAGAGTGGAGAAGGTAGACCTGCACGTCGAGTTCCAGCACGGCCGTCCGGCCCTCCGATCCGGGGCCCTGGTCCGCTCCAACGGGCGGGCGCTCCTCCGTCGCGGCTCCACCCCCGGCCCCTGACCCGACCCCCGAACCGCAACCCGCCCCGAACAGGAGGAGGAGAACGGCAGCCGCACCGAACAAGCAGAAGGGCGAGCATGCTCCCTGTCTCTCTTCCATGGCCTTCTGTCTCCTCGGCTTCGGTCCGGCAATGGGCGTCGCCCGTGGCGTTCCGCCTGCGCAATGATCCAAAGACGCGTCGGCCAGAAAGGGTTTCCTGCGGACCGCCGGCGAGGACACGGAGCACAATGGGTCCTACCGAGACTCTTCCAGGAGTCGCACCGCACCGTACCATGCCTCTACCGGCTCTCCCACGTCGTCGCAGTCGGTCATGATGGCCAGGCCGTTCAACCGGTCCAGCTCCCGGCCGTGGAACTGCTCGAAGTCGTCCCGGACGTTGCGTCGGTGAGTCACCCACTGCCCCGGCTCGGCGGGAGGGCCCGAGCGGACGGCGAGCATGTGTACCCGGGCGGTGTAGGGGTTGGGCCAATCGGCGCCCCGGGGCTCCTCGCTGGCCCAGACGTAATTCAGCGCCACGGTTCGCCAGCGGAGGATCGACCGCTCGTCCACCAGGTAGATGCGAGCGGCGAAATCGTCACCGGATCGGGTCCGCTCGTCGATCCCCGAGAAGGTCTCCTTCACCCGCCAACTCCACTCGATGACGGGCGTCTCCCGCAGGTCGATCTCCGTCCGGGTGTAGAGGGCCGAGGCCGCTCCTTCGTCACAGACGGCGTGGACGGCCTGCCGACCGTCCACCCGAGCCAAGCGGTAGGAGGTCTCGCCCGAGAAGGAGCGCTGATCCCACTCCATCATCTCGGCAGGTGAGAACTCCACCACCTTGAGCGCCGTCGCGCCGGTCCCCATGACGACCAGGAGGACCACGGCACCGGCGCACGCCACGGCGGAGCGCGATCGGGTCCGAGGTGGGGTCACGGGTCGCTCCACCCTACCACGAGGCCACCTCCTCCACCAGCCCATCGATTCCCTCCACCACGCGGGGCGCCACCTCAGCCAGGAAGGCCTCCTCGTCGAAGGTCTCCTCGTCTCCATCTGAGTCCAGAAATTCCGACACGGCCTCCAGCGCCCTGCCGCCCTCGAAGTCCACGTACGCCATTCGGATGCACAGATCGTCAGCCGGACACCCGAAGGCCTCTCCGGGGAGAGCGGCAACCCCAGTGTGGTCCAGCAGATATTCG
The DNA here is from genome assembly GCA_007132965.1 of Gemmatimonadota bacterium. GTDB lineage: Bacteria > Gemmatimonadota > Gemmatimonadetes > Longimicrobiales > Gaopeijiaceae > PWLA01. Next base: position 11,646 of record SLNQ01000194.1, read on the forward strand.
CACAGCCCCCGGCTGTCGGTAATGGACCGGGCCGCCAGCGCTTCGCGGTGTCGAGAGAAGTCGGGAAAGAGGTAGAAGGCGCCGTCCACTCGAGGCAGGGTCAGACCCACCGAATTCAGCTTCCGGGTGGCCCACCCTGCCATGAGGCGCAGCACCGCTCGGGCCCTCTCCAGGTACTCGCGCAGGCGGGGATCCTCCTGGTAGGCCGCCACCGCAGCGTACTGGATGGGGGCCGAGGTGGAGGTGAACGTCTCGCTGGCCGCCACCGCCATTGCCCTTCCCAGCCGCACGTGCTGTGAGGGGAACACGAAGTAGCCCAGGCGCCAGCCCCCGGCACCGCACCATTTGCTCAGCCCGCCGCTGATGATGGTCCCCTCCGGATAGTGACAGGCGATGGAGGTGTGCTCGCCCCGGTGGTGGAGCTCCCCATAGATTTCGTCGGAGAGGAGGACCACGCCGTAGCGGCGAGCCACCTCGGCGATCTCCACCAGTTGGTCCGAACTGAGGGTGGCACCGGTGGGATTGGACGGGTAGTTCAGGATCACGATCCGGGGGCGCTCCGGGTCGGTCCGGCAGTGCTCGTCCAGCGTCTCGGCCGAGAGCATCCAGTTGTCCTCGGCACGGGTGGGCAGCCAATTGACCTGCCGGCCGATGATCCGGGCCTGGGGCGCGTAGGACACCCAGCTCGGGGTGGGGATCACCAGGTCGCCGTAGTAGACGAGTTGAACCAGGAACATGAGCTCCTTGGAGCCCGGCCCCACCAGGACGTGGTCGCCTCGATGATCACAGCGGTTCAGGCGGCTGTGGTAGGCCGCCACGGCGTCCCTGAGACCCCGCAGCCCTTCCACCGGGAGGTAGTCCTTCTGATGGGCGTTCTCCTGGAGGGCGTGCCGTACCGGCTCGGGTACGGGGAAGGGAGACTGGCCCAGGCCGAAGTCGTAGATCGTCTCACCCTCAGCTCGCAGGGCCCGGCAGCGCTCGTTGATGGCCAGCGTGGCGGACTTGGGCAATCCGCTCACATTAAGGTTCAGGGACGTCATCTGGGTTCTCCGCTCAATGCGATCGTCGTGTCATTCAATCGCCGGAGGAGGCCCGGAGTTCCCTCGGAACCTTCGGCCGCATCCGGACCGTTTTGACGGCAGCGGCGTCCCGCAACCCGAAAATCCAGACCCATGACCGATCCCTCCAGCGAGATCCGGGAAGGCGCCCTCCTCTGGGAGCCCTCGGACGAGCAGATCCGCCAGGCGAACCTGACCCGCTTCAGGGAGTGGCTCTCCCGGGAACGAGACCTGGAGTTTCGCGACTATCACGAGCTGTGGCACTGGTCGGCGCACCGGATCGAGGCGTTCTGGGAAGCCATCTGGGACTACTTCCAGGTTCCGGCGCACCACCCCTGGGACACCGTCCTGAGCCATCGCCGGATGCCCGGTGCACGCTGGTTTCCCGGAGCCCGGCTCAATTTCGTGGACCAGGTCTTCCGCCACCGGGGCGCCGGCCATCCCGCCCTCCTGGCCCGCACGGAGGAGGCCGCCTTCCGGAAGATGAGCTGGAACGAGCTGTACCGACAGAGCGCAGCGGTGGCCCACAGCCTGCGGGCCCTGGGGGTGGAGAAGGGCGACCGGGTGGCGGCCTACGTCACCAACGGCCCCGAAGCCGTGGTGGGCTTCCTGGCTACCGCCTCCATCGGCGCCATCTGGTCCAGCTGTTCTCCCGACTTCGGCCCCGACAGCGTGGTGGATCGCTTCGGCCAGATCCGCCCCCGGGTGCTGTTGGCGGTGGACGGATACCGCTACGGGGGCAAGCGGCTGGACCGCATAGACCACGTGGCACGGCTGCAGCGGGAGATCCCGGGCCTCGAGGCCACGATCCTGATCCCCTCCCTGGAGGCCGAGCCGAAGCCGGATCGCCTGCCCCGACCCTCGGCCACCCACCCCTGGGAAGAGCTGATCCGGGGCGAGGAAGCGGACCTGCCGGTGGAGCCGGTGGAGTTCGATCATCCGCTCTGGATCCTCTATTCGTCCGGCACCACCGGCCTGCCGAAACCCATCGTGCACGGGCACGGGGGCATGCTCCTGGAGCACCTCAAGTACCTGGAGCTCCATGCCGACGTGCGCCCAGGCGATCGCTTCTTCTGGTTCACCACCACCGGTTGGATGATGTGGAACGTGGTGGTGGCCTCCCTGCTGAGGGGGGCCACCGCCGTGCTGTACGACGGGAGCCCCGGCCACCCGTCGCTGGACGCCCTCTGGCGCCTGGCCCATGAGGCCCGACTAACCTGCCTGGGAACCAGCGCCACCTACCTGGTCCAATGCATGCGGGAGGGGCTGGACCCGGGGTCGGCGTTCGACCTCAGTCCGCTGCGCAGCGTGGGCTCCACCGGCTCCCCCCTTCCCCCCGAAGCCTTCCGGTGGGTGTACGAACGAGTCCGGGGCGACATCATGCTGAACTCCACCAGCGGGGGTACGGACATCTGCAGCAGCTTCGTGGGTGGAAACCCGACCCTGCCGGTTCACGCCGGCGAGATCCAGTGCCGCACGCTGGGCGCCAACGTCCAGGCATTCAGTCCCGAAGGCGAGGCGCTCATAGACGAGGTGGGCGAGATGGTGGTCACCGAGCCCATGCCGTGCATGCCCCTCTGCTTCTGGGGAGACGACGACGGCTCGCGATACCGGGAGAGCTATTTTGAGATGTATCCGGGAGTCTGGAGGCACGGCGACTGGATCAAGGTGACGCCCCGGGGATCCTGCGTCATCTACGGCCGCTCCGACGCCACCCTCAACCGACAGGGGGTCCGGATCGGCACCAGTGAGATCTACCGGGCACTGCAGGGCGAGGAGCGGGTGCTGGACAGCCTGGTGGTGAGCCTGGAACGGGAGGACGGGTCCTGGTACATGCCCCTCTTCGTCCGCTTGGCCGAGGGCGATCAGGTGGACGACGCTCTGGTGGACTCCATCCGAAGCCTCATTCGTCGCCAGCTCTCACCCCGGTTCGCCCCCGACGAGGTGGTGGCCGTCCGGGAGATTCCCCGGACGCTGAGCGGAAAGAAGATGGAAGCTCCCGTCAAACGGATCCTCGGAGGGGCGGAGCCGGAAAAGGTGGCCAGCCCCGACTCCATGGAGAACCCCGAGTCGCTGAAGGCCTTCCGGCGCTTCGCCGCCCGCCACTCGGACGGCTGAGCTCCTCCCACGCTTGACCTGGCGGGCTCTCCGGGCAAGCATGGACGGGTGCCCGGGCCCGCGTCCGGGCCCACGTCCGGGTCGTGTCCGGCCCCCTCCCCGGTCTCGGGGAACCCGTCTCCCAGGCTCCAGATCCGCCATGCCGCAACATCCCGAGTCCCCGGCTGCGAGGAGCGATTCGTCCCTTCCGGCTCCCCACCTACATCGCCCGGACGCCCTCCAGCACTTCCGCCGCCTCCTCTCCGAGGCCGGGTTCACCGAGGAAGGTGTGTGCCGACGGCTGGGGCTGGACTCCATCTACGACTTCCGCACCCTGAGGGGCGGACGCCAGGGTGCGGACGAGGCTGCGCCGGGGGCCTCGTCGACAGAACTCGACGGGCTGGGCCTCCTGATTCACCTCTTCATGGACGGCGAGCCGATGGGTCGGGGCAGGCTGGAGGAAGGGTTGGGGACCGAAGCCGTCACCGCCATGGAGGAGCTCCGGCTCCTGGCTACCCACCCCGCCGAGCGGGAGGGCCTGGCGGCCCTGGCCCTGGTGTACCCGGTGGCCGGACTCCACATCGCCTCGGACCTGAACGACGACGCCCCCGGGGCCTCGCCCGACGGGGGCCGGCTTCGCACCGACGCCGTCTACCCCGCCCTCGCCGGCGCCGTCCGGGGCTTTCTCGATGATCTGCCCCGAACCCCCTGTAGCCGGGTCCTGGACCTGTGCGCCGGCACCGGGGTGGCGGCCCTCCTCTCGGCTCCGTTGGCCCAGGAGGTCTGGGCCCTGGACATCACGGAGCGAGCCACCCATTTCGCCCGCTTCAACGCCCTCCTGAACGGGGTGAACACGCTGGAGGCGCGGACCGGCGACCTCTACGACCCATTGGAGGGCCGACGCTTCGACCGGATCGTGGCCCACCCGCCGTACCTTCCCACCGTGGACCCGGACCTGGTCTTCCGGGACGGGGGCAGCGACGGCGAAGGGGTCTTCCGCCGCATCGTGGAGGGGCTCCCCCACCACCTGGACTCCGGGGGGCTCTTCTACGGGCACGGAATGGCCACCGACCGCCGGGAGCGGCCCTTGGAAACCCGACTCCGGGGCATGCTGGGTCCCCGCCACGGAGAGTTCGACGTCTACCTGGCAGTGAGCCGGACCCTCACGCCCCAGGAATTCGTCCTGGGCCGCCTCCGTTCGGGACGGGCCACCGTCGACGAAGCCGCCCGGCACCTGGAGATCCTGGACCAGCTCCAGGTGGAGCGGTTCGTCCGGGGCTCCGTCCTCGTGGAGCGCCGGAGCCAGGTCGGGAGCCGCCGCGGCGATCAGGCTCCCATCACCGCGCGACGGCGTCGGGGGCGCTCCGGCGGCTGGCCGGACCTGGAGGTGCTACGAGGCCGGGAACGCTCGGCGGCCCGGGCCGCCCGGGACGGCAAGGTTTCGGAGCTGCGACTCCGGCTCACCCCCGGGATCGGCCTCAGCACCCGCTACACCGTGACCGAGGAGGGGCTGGCCGGCCAGGGCGTGGAGCTCACCACCGATGCACCCTTCCACGGCACCGTCCGACTTCCCATGGAGGCCGGCCGTCTCCTGCCCCTCTTCGACGGACGTCGCACCGTGCGGCAGGTGCGGGGGAAGGCCATCCAGGAAGGGATCCTTCCCCGCGATACCCCTCCGGGGGAGTTCCACGGAGTGGTGGAGTCGCTCTTGAGGGGCGGGTTCCTGCACCTGGAAGGGGACGACAAGGAGAGCTGACCCCTACCGCTGGGTCACCACCGCCAGGCGGAACCCCGAGGGAGCCAGGGCCAGCCGGTCAAAGGGCCCCACCACCTCGTCCAGCCCCTTGAGGGGATGCCAGGGCCGCTCCGGGTCACGGGTGGAGCGGTACAGCGTGCCCTCGTGCCCCATGAGAACGGTGGCGTCGGACATCCACACGTGCTCCAGCGCGCCGGACGGCAACTCGGCCACGGTGGTCACTTCGCCACTGGTCCCGTCCAGCCGCTTCAGCACCGGGCGTTCCGGGTCGGACTGATCCACGAAGCTCACCGCATCGGTCCCGGGAATGGACTGGAGCACCGGACCGATCCGGTCCTGCACGTGGTGGAGCTCGCCGGTGGAGAGGTCGGCCAGGTGGAGACTCGACGGATCACCCACCCGGAAGAGGGCCACCCGGTGAGGGCCGGCCCAGGCGTAGTAGCCGATGTCGTCCACCTCCGGGAGGAGCCGCTCCGGGCTGTCGCCTTCCAGGGAGTAGCGGTAGAGGTGCTGCGAGACCCCATCCATCTCTACCCGGACCACCGTGAAGGCGTCCCCCTCCGGCGTCAGCTTCGGCGAGTACTCGCTCTCGGGCGTTTCGGTGAGCCGCTCCAGGCGAGCTTGCGAGATGGTGTAGCGGAAGACATCGGCCTGCTCCCCGTCCCGGATGGATGAGAAGAGGATCCGGTCGTGGTCTACGAAGTAGGGCTGGTTGTCGTAGCCGTCACGGTCGGTGACCTGCACCAGGGAGCCGGCGTGCACGTGGTCGTGGTGGGGCCGCAGATCCAGGGTCACGATGTCGGTGGCGTCCTGGGCCGTGACGGACGCCGCGCCCAGGAGGAGGAGTCCCACCCCTCCAACGAGCAGCCCGGAAACCGACCAGGGGCGAGAGGGTCGGGGACGTATGTGGTTTCGTGGTGTCATGACGGTGCACCCTGCGGCTTGAGCGGATTCCGCCGTGTCCGTGGCACCTCGCCTGGCCGGATCGGCGGCATGCCGGGTGTCGGCGGCAGCCCAGCGTGTCGCCGGCATCCCGGCGTCTCGGCAGCATCGCCGGAATTCTTATCCTACCTTCATCGCCGCAGGGGGGATCCCTCGGCCCGCGGAAGACCCACCGGATCGGGGCCGCCGGCGCGGGGTTCCATTCCCGACACGCTCCCCACCATCTTCGGCATCCAACCTCGGGGGCCGCATGAGCCAGCACCCCATGACGATGGCACGCGACGGACGCCGGAGGCCTCCTCCCGTGCGAGCCGGCCGGATCCGGTTTCCCGCCCACCTCCCGATCCTCCTCGTCGCCGCAGTCCTCACCACGAGCCTCGCCGCCTGCCAGGGCTTCCGGGCCGCGAACCCGGAGCACCTCCAGTCCCGGTACATGGACGAGCACTCCCAGATGGTGGAGGTGGACGGGGTGCGTCTTCACCTACGGGACGAAGGCGAGGGGCCGGCCCTTCTTCTGCTGCACGGAGCCAGCGCCTCGCTCCACACCTGGGAGCCCTGGGTGCGGTCGTTGAGGTGGGACCACCGGGTCCTCTCGGTAGACCTGCCCCCCTCGGGCCTCACCGGCCCCCATCCGGAAGATCGCTACGACACGGACGCCTACCTGGCGCTGGTGGACGGGGTGCTCGACCACGCAGGGGCGGAGGAGGCCGTCCTGGTGGGCAACTCCCTTGGGGGCTATATCGCCGCCCGCTACGCCGCCCGTCATCCGGACCGGGTCCGGGGCCTGGTCCTGATCAGCCCCGCCGGGTACCCCCAGGCCCTTCCCTGGCCCCTGCGCCTCCTGGCCACCCGTGGCGTGGGCCGCATCCACAGCCGGATCACCCCCCGTTGGATGGTGGCCCGGGCCGTGGCCTCGGCCTACGGCGACCCGGCCCGCATCCGGCCCGGCGTGGTGGACCGCTACTGGGAGTTGGTTCGGGCCCCGGGAAACCGCGAAGGGCTCCGCCACCTGGCCCGCACCATGGACGAGCTCCGACAGCGAGAACCGGAATGGGTGGAAGAGGTCACCGTGCCCACCCTGGTGCTCTGGGGCGAGGCCGACCGCTTCACCCCGGTGGAGCTGGCGGAGCGCTGGCAGGAGGACCTCCCCGACATGGAGCTGGTGATCCTGGAGGGTGTGGGGCACGTGGCCATGGAGGAGCTTCCGGCCCGAAGCCTCGAGGTGGTCCGTCCCTTCCTGGCCTCCCTGCGGGACCGGGAGGACTGAAGCGGCCGTTCGCGCAGCCGGTCAGCGCGCCTGGGCCCTCAGCGGGCGACCCGGAGCGCCTCGGCGAAGGCGTCGGGGAGGGGGCTCGACTCCACCGCGCCGGCGGCACCCTCCACGTCATATTCCACCCGCACGACCTCCACCCCCAGCGGCTCGTCCCGGTGGGGGACGATGTCCAGCATCACGTAGGCGGCCCGGGGATCCCCGTCCTTGGGCTTCCCCACCGACCCCGTGTTCACCACGTGCCGCACGCCCCAGCGACCGTCCGGGTCGGTGATGGCCCGATGGAAGGGCAGGTGCGTGTGCCCGAAGCACATGAGGTCGGCGTCCTCCGACTCCATCATGCGCAGGAAGCTGGCGTCGGCCCGATCCTCGAAGAGGTACTCGTTGATCTTTCGCGGGCTCCCGTGCACCAGCAGAACCTGGAAGGGTCGGGCGTCAGAGCTACGACCCTCGCGGAAGGTGAGCCCGAAGTGCCGGGGAAGGCTCCGGAGGTAGGCCCGCGTTTCGTCGGTCACCTGCTGGTTGGTGAAGGCGATGCTCCGGGCGCCGTTGGCCTTGTCCGCGTCGGTCTTGTAGGCGCAGCCGCAGTCGTCGGAGTCGAGCCCCACCCCCTCGTCGTAGTTGCCGGCGATGCACACGATCCCCCGCCGGCGCAGCTCCGTGACCACCTCGTTGGGCCAGGGGGCGTAGCCCACCAGGTCGCCCAGGCAGATGACCTGGTCGGGACCGCGGGCGTCGATATCGTCCAGCACGGCCTGCAGCGCCGGGAGGTTGGCGTGGATGTCGCTGATGAGGGCGAGCTTCATGCGGGTCTCCGGATTGGATGGTGGAAGGGACGAAAAGGCCGGGGGATCCGCCGCCGTGGGTCAGGGACCGCGCTCACCGGTTCGGCGCTCCCTGGCCCGCCGCTCCCTGGCCTGGCGCTCACCGGACTGCCGCCGTCTCCGGCACCGCCTGGCCGCGGACAAAGGCGGCCAGCTCCTCGGCGCCCCGGGGCTCGTAGGTGGTCCACGGTGCCACGAACATGCGCCGGGCGTGTCGGGTGCGCACCGCCTCGATCTGCCCGGCCTCGGCGTGGGCCCGCTCCACCAGGAGCGGATCGGAGGGGGATCCGGCGGCGAGGCTCTGGTTCACCACCCAGGCGTACGGTTCGATCTCCGCCCGTCGCAGGTCCTCCTGCAGATGCGCCGCCTCCAGCACCGGCGTGGTCTCGGGAAGGGTGACCACCAGGATCCGAGTGTAGTCCGGGTCCTGCAGCCTCATGAGCGGAGTCGTGACCTTCCCCGGCACGCCCTGGGTGTGCCGCGCCACCTCCCGGTGGTACGCACCGGTCTGGTCCAACAGGAGAAGGGTGTGTCCGGTGGGCGCCGTGTCCAGCACCACGAACGAGCGGGCCGCCTCCCGAACCAGTCGCGAGAAGGCGTGGAAGACCGCCACCTCCTCGGTGCAGGGCGAGCGGAGATCTTCCTCCAGGAGCTTGCGCCCCTCCTCGTCCAGCCGGCGCCCCTTGGTGGCCATGACGTTCTCCACGTACCTGCGGGTCTCCGCCTCCGGATCGATGCGACTCACCGTGAGGTGGCCCGGCTCCCCGTCCAGCGCCGACTCCACGTGGGCCGCCGGATCGGTGGTGGAGAGGTGAACGGGGTGTCCGCGACGGGCCAACTCGGCGGCAAGGGCCGCGGCGATGGTGGTCTTGCCCACCCCTCCCTTCCCCATGGTCATGACGAGACCCCGCCCGGCAGCCTCCAGCTCCTCCACCAGATCGGCCAACCCGGGATCCGGCACCTCGGGCAGCATGGAGGCAGTGGTCTCGGTCCGGGGATCGACCTCTTCGCTGACCAGTGCCCGAAGCGACTCGAGGCCCACCAGGTTCCGACCCTTCAGAGGCACCTCCTCCCGCGGGTGGGCACGGAGCCCCTCGGGCATGGCCTCCAGCGCCGCCTCGGCCCGCCGCTCCATTGCCCGGGCGAAGGGATCCGCCGCATGAGTGGCCCGGAAGACGCCGTTGACCACCAGCCGCTGATGCGTGATGCCCAGCGCCTCCAGCTCTGCGCTGGAACGGGCGGCCTCGGACAGGGCCGAGCGCTCGGGACGGCTCACCAGGACCAGGGTGGTGCGCTGAGCGTCGTTCAGCGCCTCCACGGCGGCCAGGTACTGGGCCCGCTGCGACGCCAGACCCGAGAGGGGTCCCAGGCACGACGCTCCCTCGGGGTTCTCGTCAATGAAGCGGCTCCACGCAGAGGGCAGCTCCAGGAGCCTCAGGGTGTGGCCCGTGGGCGCCGTGTCGAAGACGATGTGATCGAAGCGTCCCTGGTGTCCCGGGTCGGTAAGGAGCTGAGTGAACTCGTCGAAGGAGGCGATCTCGGTGGTGCAGGCGCCGGAGAGCTGCTCCTCCACCCGCCGCACCTCGGCTTCGGGAAGCGCCTCCCTCACCGGATCCAGGACCCGCTTGCGATAGGCCTCCGCGGCGGCCTCGGGGTCGATGTCCAAGGTGAAGAGCCCCGGCACAGCTTCCACCGGAGTCACCTCACGGGCCACGTCGCACTCCAGCACCTGGCCCAGGTTGGAGGCCGGATCGGTGCTCACCAGGAGGACCCGCCGACCCCGGTCGGCCAGAGCGACGGCGGTGGCGGCAGCCAGCGAGGTCTTGCCCACGCCCCCCTTCCCCGTAAAAAAGAGATGGCGGGTGGGGCGGTCGATGAAGGAGAGCATGGGGTTCAGGGCTGGAAGGTGAGGGAAACCATGAAGGGCGAAGGCCGAACGAGGTGCGTCAGCACGACGCCGAACGCCCGCCTTCTTCCACGTCATCGAGGAAGCACCCCAGTCGGTGGTTGAGCTCGCCCACCGCGTCCGGCGCCACGCAGTAGCAGGAGCGAGTACCCTTTCGGGTCACCTGGATGAGGCCCGCCTCCAGGAGGACCTTCAGGTGCCGGGAGACGGTGGCCTGGGCCAGGGGAAGGGCCTCAACGATCTCGCCGCAGATGCAGGTGTCCTGGGCGGCCAGGAAGCGGAGAATGGCCAGTCGGGCCGGATGGGCCAGGGCCTTCGCCTCCTCGGCCAACCCTACCAGAGCTGCGTCGAACGGCTGCTCCTTGGTCTTTGTCAGCACGGTGCCTCCCGTAGGATCGGGGCGGTGGGTCGCCGCCCGGGGCGTTCGCGATTCCGAGCCTGGGCTCACCCCCGTGCACCGCGGTCGGGGGAGGTGACCTGCTCAAGATTCATCGTATTTGTACGATAAAGCAAAAGCATCGACCTGTCTACGGGGTGTATGTTGGACCTTCCCGGCTTTTCCCGTTCCATCCTCGC
>SLNQ01000270.1 GCA_007132965.1 Gemmatimonadota bacterium
CCCGGACAACCGGCCGAAGCACCGATCGGCCCTCAAATCCGGTCCCGTTGCCTGAAGAGATCGCTCAGGTCATCCCCGAACCTGAACCCGCTCCGGTTCCGGAAGCCCCCTTTCCGATCGGCCTTCTAGACGGTGATTCTTCCCATCCTCCACTGACGCACACTCAGCGAGGCCCGAAAAGTCCCTGCCCTCTAGCCTCGGGGTCCTCCCCGTAGCCGGTCAACTCGGCAAAGCCCACCCCTTCGACTGGACCATCTGCGTCTCGCCCAGTCACCCTTATGGCACCTTCCCAGTACCTGACGGAAAGATTCATCTCCTGGTCCTGGACCATGGGCTCCAGGGTCAGCTCCAGGTCCAGGGCGGGGAGGCGCAACTGCCAGCCCGACGGGTATTCCGTTCCGTCGAGGGGGCTTGCCCACGTGTTCAATACCTGAATCTCCACGTCGTCTGCAGCCAGGCTCCGATAGCTCCCATCCACCTCGACGAACGATCCGTGATTCAGCGGCTCGGGCTCGCCATCTTTTCGGCGCAACTCGAAGAACATGATCTCCCGCCCATCGTCGAGCTGCAGGGAGAACCAGTCCCACCCCAGGTGCTCCTCCCCAAGGGCCGACGTACTCCACTCCCGGTCCATCCACGAGTCACCCACCACTTCGAACTGGACACCCTCCAACGTCAGCATACCCGTTGTGGGCAATCGGGTGAAGGACAGGTAGTAGGAGGCATCTCCGGGGTTCGGTCCTTTTCGGCTCAACCCTTCGTCCCCTTGGAACACTGGCGGCTTGCCTTCCCTGAGGGTCAGGTCCACGGCCCATCGATCCTTCTCTGCACGAACCGATAGCGGGAAGGTTTCACTTTCTGACCCGAGAATCGTCCAGTCCTCGAGCCACACCCTGAATGGGTCTGGCTCGGCGCCGGCGAGTCCAGCCGCCCCCCGGGCAAAGCGCTCCTCGTAGACGTGCATGTCCGAGGCCACGTCCGTAATGGCCAGGTGGGCCATCCACAGTTGGTTCGTATCCCACGCGGAGGCTCGACCCACCCCCTCCGGGCTCAACGCATTCCGGAAGAAGGTGAGTTGGTAGGCGAAGCGCCGACCATCGGATGGCTGCCGAAGGTTCCCGGTGAGATACCACCATTCGGTCCGGAACTCGGGGTGGGGTCCGTGGTCTTCAGGGAAGCGGAACGCCCGAGGCTCTGTCGCTCGCGCGTAGCCGGCAGTGTCGGACCCTGCGATGACTGCTGCAGCGGAAAGCGTGGCGCGGACCTCGCCTTCATCCCCATCCTCGTGCAAGATCAGCCACCAGACCCCTCCCCCCAGCACGAGGAGAACGGTGGTGACGACGATTCCCAGACCCCATCGCATCCCCATACGCTACTCCTCTCGGAGGGCTGCGGCGGGAGAGATCCTGGCCATCCGCCACGAGGGATAGATCCCTGCCAGGAGCGCCCCGATCAACGCCAGTCCGGCCGCTTGGAGAAGAATACCCGGAGAAACGATCATGTCGAGGGTCCAGCCGAAGGAGCGCCGATTGATGACGAAGATCATGACCACAGCGAGGACGAGGCCGGCGGGAACCGCCAGGATCCCCGCCACCAGGCCCATGAGTCCGGTTTGCGACGTGATGAGGGACCACATCTGCCAGGGACTCATCCCATTGGCCCGCAGGACGCCCATCTCCCGGCCTCGTTCCAGTTGGAGCGCCATCAACGCCGACAGCACGGCGATGAAGGCCACCCCGAACGCCAGGAGGCGAAGCACCCTGGTAATGGCGAAGGTGCGGTCGAAGACTTCCAGGGAGGCGTCCCGGAGATCCCGGTTTGATCGGACCAACACTGAAGCCGCGATGGCCCCATCGTGTCCGCCCACTGCGACCTGGCGAACCGTGTCGGCTGCGACGACCCCGCGAACGGTGTCGGCTGCGGCCAGCCGGCGAACGGTGTCGGCTGCGGAGAGCCCGCGAATCGCCTCCGCCACCGCCTCTCCGTCGACGTCTGGCTCCAGAAAGACACCCAGAGACGAGATGGCCGGATCGTCCCAGATACGGTCATAGGTCCGGCGACTCAGCATCACAGCCCCGCGTTCGCTTCCGTAGTCCCGGTAGATGCCCAGGACGATCCATTCCAGCCGGTCCCGACCTGCTGCTCCCATGACCTCCAGGGAATCCCCTGCCTCCAGGCCGCGTCGAAAGGCAAGCGGTTCGGAAAGAAGGACCCCCGCACCTTCACGGAACCGATCCAATGCGTCTCCTCGCCCTCGTAGCGTCTGGATCAGATCGATTCCGGACTCCCCTCTCGGATCCAGATCCAGCGCCACCAGGCGAACGGGCCCCTCCTGGGTCTCCACCTCCACGCCGCGGTAGGTGCTGACGCCCGCGACCCCGGGGAGCATTCGCACGGAATCAGCCAGCCCACCGGGCAATCGGCCATCGACTCGAGCCGATATGACTTCGGGGGGGGACACGTAGAGGTCTGCCTGCAGGGTGACATCGAGCCACTGGGCTACGCTTCCCCGAAAGCTCTGGATCATGACCCCGAGCCCCACCGTAACCGAAACGGCGATGACCAGAGCTACCATGGCTGGGGCCGTCCTGGACAGGGAGGTCACCACACCCCGGGCCGCCATGGCTCCCAGGATGCCCGCGACGCTACGGGCCGGTGCCCTCAGGACTCGCATGAGCAACACGGTAACCGCCGGTGTCAACAGCGCCATGCCCACAATCACACAGAAGAGCCCCGCGAACGCGGTAAAGAGGGCCGTATCGGGGAGAACCAGGAGGCCGGCGCCCACTGCTCCCAGACCGACGCCGAGGCCCGCTGCCCTCGGCACCGAGCGTCGAGCTGTGTCCTCGACGGCGGACCGGATCATGGCATCGCGCGGTGTCACCGAAGCCGCCTCCCACACCGGTGGCAAAGCCGCAAGAAGGGTGGCGCCCACTCCCAGCACGCCACCCTTCAGCAGGACTTCCGGCGGGAGGGTCAATCCCTCCACTGCCACCACGAAGTAGAGGTCGTTGATGGTACGGGTGACCAGGGTAACGAGTCCCCGCCCGAGGATCACACCCGCCGCGACACCGACCAGGGACCCTGCAATCCCAAGGACAGCCGCCTCGGCCAGCACGCCCCGAACCACCTGGCCCCGGCTCACCCCCAGGGCGCGGAGGGTTCCCAATGTGCGACGGCGACGCACCACCGAAAAGGTCATGGTGTTGTAGATCAGGAAGACCCCGAAGAGAAGGGCCAGGAGGCTCAGTGCCGTGAGGTTCAGATCAAAGGCCCGGATCATCTCCTGCAAGGCGGCCTCCCTCGTCCCCGTGGCCTCGATCCGGGCGTGGGCCGGCAGGAGCGCCTTGAGCTCCTGGATGGCCGCGTCTCCGGCGGATCCTGGCGGAACGATGAGATCCACACGGTCCAGCCGACCGGTCCGTCCCAGACGGTCCTGAGCCTCGGCGATATCCGCCACCAGGAGGTCCCGCAACCCCACCCGAGCGGACCGGGTCCCCGGCTCCAGGACGCCGGCCACAAACATGCTGTCCGTGATTCCACCGGCTTCGACGGCGAAGGCGTCCCCCTCTTCCACCCCCGCAGCCTCGGCGGTCTCCCGGCTCAGGAGGACGGCCCCCCTTCGGGTCATGAGACCCAGCCCGTCCACCTCCGCCCCGGGACCACCATCCAGCCAGGGCCGGAAGGGTGCCTCTGAGAGGGGGTCGACCCCCAGCATACGAAGCGGTCGACCCGGCAGTAGTGGGGAAGTGACGAAGCCCTCCACCACGGGAGCCGCTTCCCGAATCCCTCCATCGATCCGGATCCGGGCCGGGAGGGAATCCGAGAGGCCGGGCGCCCCACCCAGGACATGGTGCGTGGCTCGTCCAGCCACCGTCTCCATGGAGACACGCAGGGCCTCCCGCGACGACTGGATGGCCAGGTCCATGGCCACCATGACCGCCACCCCCAGCGCCACCCCCAGGATCGAGAGCCCGAGGTGCCATGGGTGCCGAGTCAGGTGCCGGCGGATGGACCGGGCCAGAAGGCGGGAGCGTGGCTGGCCCACTGGCGTCACCTACGGGGTCGTTTCGGTCTGGCGGGCAGGTCCGTCGGACTGGGTCTGACGGGCAGGTCCGTCGGGCGGGGAGACGATGCGTCCGTCTCTGAGGGAAAGCACGCGGTCCATACGGCTCGCCACCTCGGGAGCATGGGTGACGGCCAGCAGGGTCGTACCAGCATCCCGGAGCAGCTCGACCAGGAGGTCGAGGACCACCGCTCCGGTCTGCTGATCCAGATTTCCGGTGGGCTCGTCGGCAAGAACCAGAGAAGGCCGATGAACCAAGGCTCGCGCCAGTGCGATGCGCTGCTGTTCGCCTCCGGAGAGGCGATCAGGCCAGGCCTCGGCACGATCCGCCAGGCCGACCCGGTCCAGGAGTCCCAGGGCCCGCGCTCGATCGTCCTTCCCCACCGCCCCCTTCAGCTCCAGTGGCAAGAGGAGGTTCTCCTCTACTGTCAGGGTCGGCACCAGGTTGAAGAACTGAAAGACGAATCCGATGCGGTCGCGCCGGAAGCGGGTTCGCTCGCGCTCGGAGAGCTCATGGAGGCGCACGCCGTCCACCTCCAGGTGGCCGCCGTCGGGAGCATCGATTCCACTCACCAGGTTCAGGAGAGTGGACTTTCCCGACCCCGACGGTCCCAGGAGAGCCACGAACTCGCCCCTGGCCAGTTCCATGTCGACGCCCCTCAGCACCTCGCGCTGCCGGCCGCCTTCCATGAAGGACCGCACGATGTTGGAAAGCTTCAGGAGGGGAGGACGAGCCTGCAACGTCCCTTCGCCACCCACTCTGAGATTGGACATGTCTGGGGTCCAGCTGCAGGGCGCGGGCGCCTATTCGGTGGCGCCCACCTGCTGCGGAAGGGTTTCCAGCTCCTTGACGACGTAGGTCCGCTCGCCCGCTGGAAGCTGAATCGTCACCTCTTCGCCCTCCCGGGCACCCTTGAGACCCTGACCGATGGGCGAAGCCATGGAGACCTGTCCGCCGTCGAGGTCCATGAAGTCGCCGGCCACCAGGGTGAAGGTCAGCTCTTCGTCCTGCGTCTTGTCCAGAATGGTGACCCGGGAGCCGAAGCCGACGCGGTCGGTGGGCATGGAGCTCACATCGATCTTCGAGAGCTCGGACATGCGCAGGCTGAGGTGCTCGATCCGCGCCTGCACGAATTGCTGCCGTTCGAGTGCCGACTTGTACTCGGCATTCTCCTTCAGGTCGCCCATCTCCACCGCCGTGGAGATCCTCTCGGGAAGCTCCACGTTCAGCTCGTGGGAGAGCGCCTCAATCTCCTGTTCGATGCGTTCTTTGATTTCGTCAAGCATACAGAACTCCCGGGGCCCTGAAAAAAAAGCCGGGGCCCAGCCTCAAGTAGGAGGTCGAGCCCGCAGCACATGGAAGGGAGACCGGACCAAATTCCAGTCTCCCATAAAGCTACCACTCTTCGCGACAAATCGGAAGGGGCCTTTTCGCAGCGCCGAAAACCGCGCACCAGAACATGGCGGCGGATCATGGCGCGCTTCCCTCTGACACCGGAGCGGCAAAACGGGTCCTTGACCCCAGCCGGGAAAGTATTGATACTAGTTTCTCGTTAGCTTTTGCCGATTGCAGGCAGCCTTGTCATTCCACGTCCCGGTCGGTGTTGGAATCGGCGCCGGGGCCGCCAGGACCGTCCGATGAAACGTCTCTTTCAGCACCCATGGGGTTGGGCCACCGTCGCGCCGCTCCTCTGCGCCGTGCACTGTGCCACCACTCCGGTTCTCGTAGTCTTTGCGCCATCGGTCGTTCCGGGACCCGCCGCCGAGTGGACCCTGCTGGGGATCACCGTGGTCGTCGCAACGGCGGCTCTGGGATCGGCCCTTCGCGCTCACGGTCAGTGGCATCCCTTTGCTCTCATCGCCGGGGGGCTGGTGGTGTGGACGCTCTCGCTGGCGCACGCCTTCCACCCGATCCCCGAGGATCTCACCACCGTGCTGGCCACCCTGGTGGTGGCCGGGGGACTCATCTGGAACTCCCGATTCCACTGTCGGACCACGGGGGTGCCTTGCCCCGCCTGTAGCGAGGCGGTCGCCGACGAGGTAGCTCTGGCACCTTCGCACAAGTCCTCCGCCAAGGCGCACAGGGCCTCCTCCAAGGCCGCCGTCGAGGCTCCCTGACGCCGCGGCCACCTCCAGACAACAACGCAGGGAGAAGACCCGCGTATGCAGCGCGACACCCGACAGCGCAGAGCGATTCGGGCCGCCTTCAAGGAAGCCGGCCATCCACTCAGCCCCAAGGAGCTCCTCGAGCTGGCACGAAGGGAAGTGGAGAGCCTGGGCATCGCCACAGTCTACCGGAACCTTCGAGCCCTGGAGAAGGAAGGCTGGATCGAAGCGGTGGAACTGCCTGGCGAGTCACCCCGGTACGAGGTAGCCGGCAAGGGCCACCATCATCACTTCCACTGCCAGGACTGCGACCGGGTGTACGAGGTGGAGGGATGTCCGGGCAACCTCAAGTCCATCACCCCGGAGGGCTTCGAGCTGGAAAGCCACGAGTTCGTTCTCTACGGTCGCTGCGAGACCTGCGCCGCATAGTACGTGGATCGCTAGAAGGCCGTTGAAGAAGGGCAGGGACCACCGGGACGGGGTCTTGCGGTGTCAGGGTAGGAGGAGTGTCGAAAGCGATGCCCCAGTGCATCGGTGAGACGCTCCGACGCCGCCTGAC
>SLNQ01000273.1 GCA_007132965.1 Gemmatimonadota bacterium
GGTTCGCCTCGACGTAGCGCAAGGCTATGCCTTCGACGAACCGCCCGACCCGCCTCCGGCGGGTGCCCGTGGGGCCCCTGGGGCTCCCAACGGTGGCGCCCTGCCCTTCTTCAACGGCCTTCTAGAGGTGGTGAGGCCGCGGCGAACTTGAGGGGAGGGGGAGCGGGCCGTAGCTTCGCCCCATTCCCACGAACAATCCCCCCCTTCTCCATCACCTGAGGCAGGAGCGTTGAAGGCCGTGACCGACGACAGAACGCACCACCGGATGCCGGACCCCGACGGCCGGACCGACGAAGACCAGGACGGGTCCGGCGGCCCGGAGCGGCGGCCTGACCCTCCGGGCGGTCTCGATCGCCGGTCCTTCCTGCGCCGTGCCGGTGTGGGGGCGGGCGCACTGGCGCTCGCCGGATCGCTGGGGGGCACGCTGGCCGCGTGTCGTGAGGGACCGGGCATCCTGGGACGAGGACCCGAGGTGGCGGTGGTGGGCGCCGGGGTGTTCGGGGTCTGGACGGCCTTCCACCTGCAGGAGATGGGGGCCCGGGTGACGCTGGTGGACCTCTACGGTCCCGGGAACTCCCGCTCCACCTCCGGCGATGAGACCCGGGGCGTGCGGAGCTCGTATCCGGGTCGCGAACTCTGGACCACCTGGGCGGACCGGGCCATCGGCCGGTGGCGGGCCTTTGACGAGGAGTGGTCGCCGGAGATGGGAGCACCCCTCTTCTATACCACGGGTGACGTGATCCTCCGGGACACGGCCGAAGGGTTCATCGACGGGGTTAGGGAGACCTGGGAGGTCGCCGGCGTAGAGCACGAGGTGCTCGGGCCCGAGGAGGTCCGCTACCGCTGGCCCCAGATCCACATCGACGGAATTGAAGCCGCTCTCTACGAACCCGGTGCCGGTGTGGTCCGCTCCCGGGCGGCGTGCCAGCGGGTTGCGGCCATCTTCCAGATGAGGGGTGGGGAGATCCGGACCGCCCGGGCCACCCTGGGACCCTCCGAAGGCGGGCGCATGGCAGCACTGGATCTGGACGGCGGCACTGAGACGCTCGCCGCTGACCGATTCGTCCTGGCGCTGGGCCCCTGGTTTCCAGTGGCCTTTCCGGAGATCATGGGTGAGCGGATCCGGGCCAGCACCCTGGGACACGTCTACTACTGGGGGACGCCTCCCGGTGACCACCGATTCAACTATCCGCACCTGCCGAGCTGGAATCTTCCCGGGGTCACCGGCTGGGCCAGCCTTCCACCGGATCACCGGGGGTTCCGCATTCGCACCGGAGGCAGCTCGGGAGACGACCCCGACACGTCGGTCCGGTGGATCGCGGAGGAGTACCACGAGCGGCCCCGGGGGATCATTGCGGACCACTTCCCGGACCTGACCGATCAGCCCATTGTAGAGACCCGGGCCTGCCACTACGAGTCCAGCCACACCCGGGAGTGGATCATCGACCGCCACCCCGAGCTGGAGAACGTCTGGTTCGCCGGAGGGGGGAGTGCCGAGGGCTTCAAGTTCGGGCCCCTGGTGGGCGAGCTCATTGCCAGCCGGGTCATCGAACACGACCGCTTCGCCGAGCTGGACGCCGAGTTCCGGCTCCAGGAGGTGGAGGCGGTAGCCCGCGCCGGTGCAGACGAGGAAGGTGAGGCGGCCGAGGATACATTCGCCCGTGAGGAGGCCCGGGTATGAACGCCATCGTCCTGATGGTCATCGGGCTGGGTTCCTTCGCCCTGGGCTACATCTTCTACTCCCGCTTCATCGCCGACCGGATCTTCCGCCTGGATCCGAACTTCGAGACCCCGGCCCACACCCTGGAGGACGGGGTGGACTACGTGCCCACCAACCGGTGGGTCCTGTGGGGGCACCACTTCACCTCGGTGGCCGGCGCGGCGCCCATCGTGGGTCCGGCCATCGCCGTGATCTGGGGGTGGCTGCCGGCCTTCCTCTGGGTGGTCTTCGGGACGGTGTTCTTTGCCGGCGTCCACGACGCCGGCGCGCTCTGGGCCAGCGTGCGGAACCGGGGCGAGTCCATCGGAGCCCTCACCGAGTCGGTGGTGGGTGCCCGGGCCCGCAGCCTCTTCATGATCGTCATCTTCCTGCTCTTGCTCATGGTGAACGCGGTGTTCGCCATCGTGATTGCGGGGCTCTTCGTGGACTTCCCCAGCAGCGTGATCCCGTCGTGGTTCGTAATCGCCGTGGCGCTGGGGATCGGGTGGCTGCTCTACCGACGGGGGGTGTCGCTGCTGTGGCCCTCGGTCATCGCGCTCATCCTGCTTTACGCCTCCATGTTCGTGGGCGACGCGGTGCCCCTGAGCCTCCCGGAGGAGGTGGTGGGGCTCGCGCCGGCGGGACAGTGGGTGATCGTGCTCTTTGCCTATGCCGCCGTCGCCTCACTCCTCCCGGTCTGGGTCCTGCTTCAGCCTCGAGATTACATCAACGGCCTGCAGCTCTTCATCGGATTGGCCATCTTCTTTGCGGCGGTCTTCCTGGCCAATCCCACGGTAGTGGCGCCGGCGCTGAACACCGGCTTGCCAGGTGACGTGCCGCCCCTGATTCCCCTCCTCTTCGTGACCATCGCGTGCGGGGCCATTTCCGGGTTCCACGGGCTGGTGGCTTCGGGCACCACCTCCAAGCAGCTGAACAACGAGGAGGACGTGCGCTTCGTGGGCTACCTGGGGTCGGTGGGAGAAGGGGCGTTGGCCCTGGCCGCCATCCTGGCCTGCACCGCCGGCTTCGCCACCGTGGCCGAATGGGAGGGCTTCTATACCTCCTTCGCCGCCGGCGGCGTGCCGGCCTTCGTAGAGGGCGGAGGCTACCTCATCAACCAGGGACTGGGGCTTCCGACCCACTTCGGCGAGACCCTCCTGGCGGTCATGGCCGTGCTCTTCGCCGCCACCACCATGGACACCGGTGTCCGACTCCAGCGCTACATCATCCAGGAGTGGGGCGTCATCTATCGGATCAAGGCGCTTACGGGCCGGGTGGTATCGACCCTCCTGGCGGTGGCGGCCTGCGTGGCGCTGGCCTTCGGCGCCGGCGGCGGCGCCGGAACCGGTGGACTCGTCATCTGGCCGCTGTTCGGCACCACCAACCAGCTCCTGGCCGGGCTGACTCTGCTGGTGATCAGCGTAATCCTCATGAAGAAGGGGCGGCGGACGGTCTTCACCATGGTCCCCTTCGCCTTCCTCCTGGTCATGACGGTCTTCGCGCTCCTCTGGCAGCTGGCCGATTTCTGGCGGGGCGAACAGTACTTCCTGGTCTTCATGGACCTGCTCATCCTGGTGGCCACCATCTGGGTGGGGCTCGAGTCGCTGGGTGCGTTGATGCGGGCCCGCAGGGGAGACGACACCGACGACCCCGGGGCGCCGGGTGAGGCGCCGCCGGAACGACGGCAGCAGTCGCCCCTCACCGGCGCCGGTGGCTGATCATGGCCGGGGCGGACCAGGAGGGAGTGCTCCAGGACGTGCAGGAGCTGGAGGGACTGGCCCAGGCCCTGGAGGTGGCGGCGGACGCCCAGGAGAAGATCCTTCTCACCCTCCTGGCCATCGCGTTGGTGTGGGGGCTGCGGTGGGTGGTTCTGAGGCTGGTGACCCGACGGATCGAGGAGCCCCGGATCCGCTACCAGTGGGGCAAGGGCTCGGCGTACGTGGCCTTCGTCCTCCTCCTGGTTCTCATCAGCCAGATCTGGGTGGAGGCCATCCGGGACATGGGGACCTTTCTGGGACTCCTCACCGCCGGTTTGGCCATTGCCCTGCGGGACCTGGTGACGAACATGGCGGGGTGGGCCTTCATCCTCCTCAGGCACCCCTTCAGGGTGGGAGACCGGATCCAGGTGGGTGAGCACCGGGGCGACGTGGTGGACGTCAGGCTCTTCCAGTTCACTCTCCTGGAGATCGGCAACTGGGTGGCCGCGGACCAGAGTACCGGACGGATCATCCATGTGCCCAATGCCCGGGTCTTCTCCGACCCGCTGGCCAACTACACGGCGGAGTTCCCCTTCGTCTGGCATGAGATCCCGGTGCTCATCACCTTCGAGAGCGACTGGAAGCGGGCCCGGACCCTCCTCCTGGAGGTGGTGGAGCGGGAGGCGGCGGCGGTGGCCAGGGACGCCCAGAGCAGGGTCCGGGACGCCTCCCGAAAGCTCTTCATCCACTACGGCACCCTCACCCCCACGGTGTACACCGACGTGGAGGACAGCGGGGTGCGGCTGACGCTCCGGTTCATTGCGCCGGCCCGGCGGCGTCGGGCCATGACGCAGAGCCTCTGGGAGGGGATCCTGGACGCGTTCGCGGAAGAGGACGGGATCGACCTGGCCTATCCCACCCGCCGGATCTTCAGCAACCTCCTGGAGGGCAAGGCAGGGGCCCGGGCGGAGCTTCCCGAGGGTCTGGGTGGAGGTGCGGCGCCGACTCCGGAGCCCGGGCCGCGGGGGTCGAACCCCGGTCCGGGAGCGCCAGAGGAACCCTGAGAGGTCGAGGGACCTTCCGGGGTCAGCCCTTCACGACGCCCAGGGGACGGAGCCGCACCACCTTCCGGCCGATTCCGGCCCGGTGCACCACCTCCACCACCTCGGCCACGTCCTTGTACGCCTCGGGCACCTCTTCGGCCACCGTGGCGCCCGAGGTGGCGCGCACTTCGATGCCCTGTTGGGAGAATTCCCGTTTCAGGTCCCGGCCCTTGGTGTCGCGCTTGGACTGCCGGCGGCTCTTCTTTCTGCCCGCCCCGTGGCAGGTGGAGCCGAAGGTCTCGGCGTAGGCGCCGTCGGTGCCCACCAGCACGTAGGAGTAGCGGCCCATGTCGCCGGGAATGAAGACGGGCTGCCCCAGCTCCCGATAGGCCTCCGGAAGTTCGTCGTGCCCCGGGGGAAAGGCCCGGGTGGCGCCCTTGCGGTGCACCCAGAGGTCCCGCTCCCGGCCGTCCACCTCGTGGCGTTCCAGCTTGGCGTTGTTGTGGGCCACGTCGTAGACCAGCTCCATGCCCAGCTCCGGGGCCGGGGTGTTGAAGATCTCCTGGAAGGTCTCCCGGATTCGGTGACCCATCATCTGGCGGTTGGCGAAGGCGTAGTTGGCGGCCGCCCGCATGGCGCCGATGTAGCGTTGGCCCTCCTTCGACTCCACAGGGGCGCAGACGAGCTGCTTGTCGGGGAGGTCGATCCCGTACTTCCGAACCGCGCGCATCATGATATCCAGGTAGTCGTCGCAGACCTGGTAACCCAGGCCCCGGGATCCGGAGTGCACGAAGATGGTCACCGTCCCCATCTCCAGGCCCAGCTTCCGGGCGGCGTCATCGTCGTAGACCTCGTCCACGTGTCCCACCTCGATGAAGTGGTTTCCGCTGCCGACGGTGCCCACCTGGTCCTTGCCCCGCTTCACGGCCCGATTGCTCACCTGGTCGGGATCGGCGTGGGCCAGCGCACCGCCGTCCTCGATGCGTTCCAGGTCCTGGTCCCAGCCGTAGCCCTCCCGCACGAGCCAGCCGGCGCCCTCCTCGAGGATGCTCCGGATGTCGCCCTGGGAGAGGATGAACTTCTTATAGCCCCGGCCCACGCCGGAGGGCACCCGGTCGAAGAGGTTGTCCATGAGGGGAGAGAGGCGCGGCCGGACGTCGTCCACCTTCAGGTCCGAACGGTGGAGGCGGACGCCGCAGTTGATGTCGTAGCCCACTCCGCCGGGAGAGATGACCCCGCCTTCGGCCGGATCGAAGGCGGCCACGCCCCCGATGGCGAAGCCGTAGCCCCAGTGGATGTCCGGCATCCCGATGGAGTGTTTTACGATGCCCGGGAGGGTGGCCACGTTGGCCACCTGCTGCACCGCTTCGTCGCCTCGGATGTCCTCCATGAGGCGGTCGTCAGCGAAGATGAGGCCGTCGACCCGCATGGCGCCTTCCCGGGGGACGCGCCAGCGGTAGTCGTCAATGCGCTGGGTCTTCATGAGATCCTCAACGGGTTGAAGGAGCCGCTCGTCGAGATCCGGACCGGGCATCCAACATCATATACTCTCCGGCCCATCGGTCGATCCAACCTGCGGTACCCGGAGAATCGGCCCCCGACGGGAGGGGGTCTCTGGGAGACTGTACGCAGGGGGGGCGGACTCAGAAGTTTCCGGTGGCTCCGATGGTGTACTCGTTCGCCTCCGGGCCGTCCCGGTCCCGGTTGCGGCTTCCGATCCCAAAGCCCCTGAAGTCTCCGAACTGGTATCCAAGGCCAATGCTGAAGCGCTGTACCTCGCCGTCGGCGTTGACGTCGGCCAGGGCCAGGACGTCGGCGCCCACCGGCGTTTCCAGGCGGACGACTCCCCGGAATCCCTCGAGGGAGCCCCGCTCGAGAGTGGCCTCGAGGGACGCCTCGCCCCATCCCTCCGGAATCTGGTAGGTGGCGCCGCCCACCAACGTCCACGGGCGTTCTCTGGCGATGACCACCGGCGAGCCGATGTCGCGCCACGAGAGGCCCACGTTCAACGACTCCATGGCCCGCCACAGGCCGCCGATCTCCCAGCGGGAGCTGGTCACCGCTCGCTGATACTGATCGCTGGAGGCCCCGAAGGAGAAGCGATCACCCCCCATGGCCACCGCGATGGTGAGTCCCGTTCCCTCCTGGGTGACCTCGTCGCCGGGATCGATGAGGAAGCGGTCCCGCCTGAGGCCGATGGCCAGGGGTCCGGCCCGAGCCCCCAGGAGACCCTGGCGGAACTCGGCGTCGGTCTGGCCCGGATTGGGGCTGAAGGCCAGTAGGCCCGTCA
>SLNQ01000265.1 GCA_007132965.1 Gemmatimonadota bacterium
ACTTCTTCGTGGACGAGTTCAAGGCCATCGATGTGCATGAGCCTGAAGGCCCCCTCGAACTGCACCTTGACGGCGAGTGGGTTGCCGAATCCAATGTGCCGGCTGAGGAGGCGACGGTCCAGACCATCCAGGTCGAAGACGACGGAAGCCCGGTTTTCTTCAGTGAGACCATGGCGTTCATCTTCGACGGCTCCGGTGCGATCGACGATATCGAACTCTGCATTCGGGTGCCCGACACGCCCGGTGACGAAGGGTGCACCCCCGGATACTGGCGCACCCACAGCATCTACGCGCCGGGGAATCAGGCTGACGCCTGGCCTCCCACCGGCTGGCATGCAGACCAGTTGGTGACCGAGATGTTCTCCGAGGCAGGAGCCTACCCGGTGGGTGACATGACCCTCCACGAGGCCCTGCACGGCGGTGGTGGCCCTGGTGCCGACGGCGGTGCCCGGATCCTGGCCCGTGCGGCAGTGGCGGCCGTGTTGAACGCCAGCCATCCCGACGTCAACTACCCGCACAGCGTGGGAAGCATCGTCGATGCGGTGAACGAGGCCCTGGCCTCCGGCGATCGGCGGGCAATGACCAGTCTGGCCGGCGAGCTGGATGAGGACAACAACCTGGGATGCTCGCTCTGATTCCAGGCGCCTGATTCCGGTTCAGCCGACCGGAGCAGGTCGGTCGACCCCCGGGACCTCGGACTTCGGTCCGGGGGTCCGGGGGTTTTCTGTGAGGTAGGGTCAGAGCAGGAGGGGGCGACGAGACCGGACCTTCAGCGGCTCGCCTCTGCAGCCAAGTGGTCTCCAAGTCGCAGCGCCAGGCCCGCGATGGTCAGGGTGGGATTCACCACCGAGAGGGTGACGAACGTCGAACTGCCCAGGACATAAAGGTTGTCCAGGTCGTGGGCCCGGAGGTTGGCGTCCACTACGCTCGTGTCGGGGTCGGTCCCCATCCGGCAGGTACCGGCGTGATGTGAGCTGAAGTGGTTCCAGGCGGGACCCAGGGACTCGGCTCCCAGCGCATCCGCCAGTGCGTGCAGATGCTCGTCGGCTGCGTTGTGCCCCGCCCGTTCATACTCGCTTTGAGCGTAGGTGAGACGCGGCGCCGGATCGCCGAATGCGTCACGGAGATCCGGATCCAGCTCCACCCGGTTGTGCTCCGAGGGAAGGGGCTCGACCGCCGAGCCGAGCATCATGGTACGTCCGTATTCGTTGTCGATCCTGGTCTCGAGTTGCCGAGCAAACGCTTCGCCCCAGTTGCCGCTTCGCAGCGTTTCGCTGGAGATGATTCCCTCGGCGCGCCCCCCTCCTGCGTTTCCCCTGAGCAGAAACCCCGATGCTTCGTCTCGTTGGGGGCGATCGTGGAACTGCTGGCTGTAGGTCGTGACGAACCCGGTCCGATACGGGTACAGGGGTTCGTCCAGACTTGCTGCTCGCAACTGGCCCATGTGCTCCATGAAAAACCGGCCCACTGCGCCGCTACGATTTGCCAGGCCGTCGCGGTGGCCCTCCTGGGCTGACAGAAGGAGCAGACGGGCCGACTCCACCGCGTGGGCGGCCAGGACGAACCGTGTAGCCGAGAGAGCGTGCTCTTCCCCATCCCGTGTCCGATAGATCGCCCGGCGGATCCGCCGGTTGCCATCGGCCTCCAGTCGTACCACACACGCCTCCGGAACAACCAGCACGTTTCCGGTGGACTCGGCCAATTCCACGTGGATATCGGCGCTGTAGCGAGCCCGCGTCGGGCACACGCGGCACACGCCGTAGGTGTCGCATGCGGGTCGGTCGCGATACGCATGGGAGGTCCGAGCCTGTGGGAAGGAATGGAACGTGATGCCCAGGTCCTGCCCGGCTCGCACGATGAAACGCTCGTCGTATCCGATGGGAAACGCGGGGAGCGGAAACGGAGTGGACCGATGCGATGCGAAGGGATTGTCGTCGGCTCCCGCTACCCCCAGCTCCGCTTCGGCCTCTCCATAGTAGGGTTCCAGCTCGTCGTACGAGATAGGCCAGTCCTCGGCGAGCCCGTACAAGGACCGCATCCGGAAGTCACTCTCGATGAACCGCAGGCAGTAGGCTTGCCAGTGAAGGGTGGTCCCGCCCACTCCCTTCACCCGGTTGTCGTTCAGCGGATAGTCGATCTCCCCCGCCGACGAGAATACGTCCCGCTCGGGCCAGTTTGAGCTCCAGGGGTAGTCCCCCTGGAGGTGTCGCTGCATCCGCTGCGCGGCCTCTTCCGGCGGATGACGGGGCCCGGCCTCCAGGATGACGGTGCGGATGCCTGCCCGACCCAGCTTCCACGCTGCAAAGGCTCCGGCGATCCCTCCGCCGACGATACACACGTCGGGCTCCTCGAATTCGATTGGTGCTTCGGTAGCGTCGGTGTGGATCATGTGAGTGTCCAGGAGGAGCCGGTCACGCGAACTGAGCCCTCAGGTGCGGGGGCGGTCCACGTAGGCGCGAGGGTCACCGGGGACCCCCGGAAGGTTCGAATACCCGATGAGGGAGGGGACCGCCGCTTCGTACATCCGCCGAAGCAGGTCCCGCACGACCAACTCTCGTAGGCGTCGGTGCGCGCCGTCGTGCCAGGCTCGCTCGAGGCGCCGTTTGACCTTGGTCACCGTGTCGTCGAAGGCGTCCCCGGTTTCTGCCGGATACCGCCAGAGCGCTCCGGAGAGGATCCGGTCCCGGGCTTCGGCCGGCAACTCGCGAAACGCGGTCCCGCTTCGGGTCTGGGAGAGTCGGTCCAGAAGCCCGGCGCCTTCCCGGTAGGCCTCCAGGACTCCCGGCTCCTGCTGCGTCGCTTCGTTGATGAGTTGCCGCATTCGCGTCGGGGCTACCCGAAACCGGTCCGGCACGAGGATCTCACCCAGAGCCAGGAGCGTGTCCATCCGGGAGGGGTCGAGGCTCCCGGTGGGGGCGGACGTGTCCAGCTCCGGCTGAAGGTCGTCCCGGGCCAGAGCCACCCCGGAGTATCCCGCCACCGCGAGTCCTGCGCCTCCCACCGCGGTGGCGGCGACGAAGGCACGCCGGGAGATTCCCCGGCGAGGAGGGGTCGGATCGCTCATAGCCAACCCGCCTCCTGGTACCATTTCACCGTTTCGTGGATTCCGTCTCCGTTGGGCCACTGTGACCGATACGACAGCCGGTCGCCTGCCTTGCTCACGTCGAAGGCTCGGTTGTGGGTGAAGAAGCCCACACGCCTTCGGAACAATGGAGGCTGGATCCCGAACGGCCGGCACAACATCTCACACGCCCAGGCGGCAGCCCAGACCGGCGCCACCGGAATCCGGAGGCGGGACAGCCGGACTCCCAGCACGTCGGCGATGCTCTCCGCCAGCTCGTTCAGGGTGAGGGGCTCGGCCGAAGCAATGTTGAAGGCGTGGCCATGCACCGCCTCCCGAGGTTCCACGGCAGACAGCAGAAACGATTCCGTTTGATCGTCGATGTACCCCAGGTGGGCCAGGACTTCGCCTGAGCCGATCATCCGGAAGCGTCCCGATTCGATGGCCGTGAAAAGCTTGAGCATCCGGCGGTCGCCGGGTCCGTAGACCATTGCCGGTCGGTTCACGGTCACCACCATCTCCTGGGCGGAAAGGCCTTCGGCAAATTCCAGAATGGCCAGCTCACCCGCCAGTTTGGTTCGGTGGTACAGATCCATGGGGTTGAAGGGGCTCTCCTCCGTGGCCGGGATCTCCTTCACATCACCGTGGACCCCCACCGTGCTGCAATGCACAAACCGTTCAGCCCCGGCCCGGGCCGCGGTCCGGGCGAGCTTGAGAGCTCCGTGGTGGTTCACCTGGCTGTAGACATCCTCACCGTCCTCGGTCTCCTGGAACCGGGCCGCGATGTTGAAGACGACGTCCACGTCTTCGAGAATCGAGTCCCACGCCTCCTCCGACGCGAGGTCCAGGACCTCGGCATCGTAGCCTCGCCCCCGAAGGGTAGCGGCCTCGCCGGGGTGGAGCACGGTTCCCTTCACGTCCAGGTCCAGGTCGTGCAGCGTTCGAAAGAGGTGACCCCCGATGAAGCCGGCCGCCCCGGTGACGAGATACCGCTTTCCGGCGAGCAGCTCGCCCCAGTCTCGAGTGGGTCGCCTGGGACTCCGGATCTCAACGGCAGGATCGTCCACCAGATGCGGCCCGGTTCCGTCGGATGGTCCGGCAACGGAGGAAGAAGCGGTTCGTGTCATCCCATCGGCTCCTGTCGGAAAGCGGTATCGGCCGGCCGGGAAGGCGGCGAGGCCCCCTGTTGCGTCTGCATTTCCACGAGGCCTCGCAGGAGAACCAGCGATGTCGAGACCTTCCCCTTCCAGAACCATCGCTGGACCCGTGCTGCCGACTCGACCGCCTCGAAGCCCGCGTCGGTCATGAGCTGCGCCAGCTCTGGCTCCCGGTAGAATCGGACCTGATCCCGAATGAAGCGCCGGTGCAGGAAGTCCCAGAGCGCGGTCATGGGCGCTCCGTCCCTGGCGCGCTCCAGGAGCAGGAGCCGGCCTCCGGGTCGGAGCACACTCCGCATGCGTTCGAGTGCCGTGCGGGGGTCACGAAAGTAGTGGAACGCGCTCACGCATGTCACGACGTCGGCGCCGGTGCCCACGAGCTCTCTGACCCGGTCCGCCGCCTGGGGCCCCTCCCAGTCGGCCTGCAGGAACCGGACGGACGGCAGGCCCTCCGAGCGGGCGGTCTCGCGGGCAACATCGATCATTCCAGCAGAGAGGTCCAGGCCCAGGAGGCTCGCTCCGGGGGTGCTTCGGGCCAGACATCGAAGCAGCCACCCGCTGCCGCACCCTACATCCACCACGGGTCCCGCAACGGGCCCGATATGTTCGAGGACCAGGTCGGCCTGAGCCTGGTACCACGGAGCCAGTCGGTCGCTTTCGTAGGTCGGAGCCTTCGTGTCGAACTCCGAGCGAATGCGCGCCGTACCCGGATCCGGGCGGGGGGAGGCGTGAGGCTCCGCCATGATGCTCAGCCTGCCGTCGGCGTGGGGAAGCCGGCGGGAGCCCCCTCCCCCCGGGAGGCGGCGATCCGCTGGGCGATTTCGTCGTAGAACGCGGTGACCCGCTCCTGGAAACGCTCCGGTCCAAAGTCACGCCGAACCAGGTCCCTTCCGTTCCGACCCACGGTCCGACGAAGCTCAGGGTCCTCCACCAGCCTCGACAGCCCCGCGGCCAGGCTGTCGGGATCGGGCTCCACGAGCCAGGCGGCGTCGTCGGTGAGCACCTGGGTGTGGGTCTCGAGTCTGGTGGCGACCACCGGCCGGCCCGACTCCAGGTAACTGTAGATCTTCATGGGCGTGTTGACCCCCTGAAGTCGGGGAGAGACCAGGATGTCAGCCGCCAGGAGGATTGATCCCAGTTGGCTCAGGGGACGTGGCCCCAGGAAGTGGAGCTGACCGAGCTCCACGAGGTCCGCAAAGCGTCGCGAATAGTCCTGAATGGCCTCGTCGCTCCCGCCCACGATGATGAGTCGTGCGTCAGAATGACCTTGGGCCACGAGCCGAAAGGCCTCTAGCAGCAGGTCGATTCCCTGGTACTTCTCCAGGTTTCCCACGTATAACAAACGAACCCCTTCAAATCGCCCTATTTCCTCTGCGGGCTCCTCGTCCTCGCTGCGGAAGAGCGGTGTGTCCGGCAGGAGGGCGACTCCGTCCGCGGATCGGTACCGCCGGGCCACTTCGGCAAGTGCCGGGCAGACGGCCAGCACTCCGGAAGCGTTCCGGAGGGCGGCTCGTTCCAGGTACCCGCTCAGATGCGCCAACGGGGCGTAGAGGACGTTCGCCTCGCGGATCTGGGCGCTCAGGTGAGAGTCCATGTCGTATACGTACGGGAGCCGGTTCCCCTTCCGCCCTGAAAGCCACCAGGCCAGGACGGCCCCCTCCTCCACCCCGTGAATGACGTCGTAGCGGCCGTCTTGCAGGATCCGCCGTGCGGCCCGAACGAGCCTGACGTCGTAGAGCAGCTTCTGCCAGGACGGTCCGATGGGAACACCGCTGATCAGAGGAATCCGCCCGACCCGCCGGACCTGGATGTTCGGCAGTTCCACGTCCTCGCCGTAGGGGAGTGTCAGGATGTCCACCCGGTGGCCTGCGGCCGAAATGGCCTGGGCCACGGCCCGGACGGCGATCGGTGTCCCACGAGGCGCGTAGAAAGGCTGAGGCGCCAGCAGGAGCACTCTGAGCGACGTGCGGGTCATGTCCGTGGTTCCCGGAGAGTCGGTTCTGAACGGCCGAGGAGGCGGCAATGGAGTCGGGTTGAGGTGCGATGACGGTCCAACCCTGGGTCCCGTTCGACTGGTGAGGAGGTTATGCAAGAGGCGTGCAAGCCCACTGGTCGGGGAGGGCCCCGGCTCCGATGGGGACCGCGGAGGGGCCCGTCCGGGTGGTATGGGTCTTGCGCTTTCAGGGACCACGACTGCTGATACATCACGCCCCCAGGGGACTACCACCGTGCCATATTCCGATCGTTCGAGGGAGGAGATGGGCCCTGGCGCGCGCCAAGCGGATCGAACGCCCCTCCGGCCCGGTCCCACGCCCAGTCCGTCCGTGGATCTGGCCGTCGTCGTTCCGCTGCTGAACGAAGAAGCCAATGTGGTGCCGTTGATCAACGCGGTGAGGGATGCTCTCGACAGGTACGATGGATCGCAGGGGCCCGCCTGGGAGCTGATTCTGGTAGATGACGGCAGCAGCGACG
>SLNQ01000204.1 GCA_007132965.1 Gemmatimonadota bacterium
CCGTGGCCCGGATAGGTGCCCGAGAGGAGTAAGCCGCGTGCCGCTGTATTCGCACCCGATGAGTCCCTCTACTTCACTGGACTCGATCCGGCGGCCGTTGAGACCCAGGAACACGTCGTAACGCTTCAGGATCGTGATAAGGTCGCGGCTCGTGAGCCGGTGCCTGGGGATGAGCTGTAGCCTGGTCGCAGGAGCTGGCGTTTCCTCGATCCTCACCCTCCAGGTGTCTCGAACCCGCAGCTCGGCCCCGTGGCCCGGGTCAGCCTCTCGTCCAGGGTCGCCAGGCGCGCCTCGAGCGCCTCGGCCAGTGCCACATACCACGCATCGTAGAGGGTGAGGTTCCCCCGGAGTTCCCACGCCCGACCGGCCAGGGCTCCGTAGGGGAAGAGCTCGACGGGCAGCCGCACCAGATCGGCGTGCGCGAGAGACGCGGTGTCCTCCGAGATCTCCCCGGCCAGGGACGCCCGGCGGAGGATGTTTGCCGCCTCCACCGGCATGAGGTGGGGAGCGGCCAGGGGACCACTCGTCAGGATCCCTTCGGCCCAGGTGCCGTCAGGGCCTGAGTCCACCAGCGCGGCCACCACCAGCGACGCGTCGACGACGAGGGTCAACTGCGGTCCGCATCCCGATGGGCGAGGATCCTCTCCTTCGGCAACCTGCTCGCCGTGCTCGCCTTCCACGCACGGATCCGAGCCAGCAGCTCTTCCGGGTCAGGACGCTCGGCCAGTTCGATGAGCTGCGCCCGCAAGAACTCCTGCAGGGAGCGACCCGTTCGAACTGCCCGGGCGGCCACCCCTTCTACCCCCGCCCTTCCAGCGCCTGGATCCGGCTCCGGACCTCCTCCAACCGGGGCTGGAACTCCGCGTCTGCCCCTTCCCACAGCTCCGCCTGGAGCCTCAGGCACCTCTCTTGCAGAATGGAAAGCAGGCCGGCGGACCCTTCCTGCGCCGATCTTCCTTCGAGCCCCTGCCGACCATGCGCGTCCTCCTCGGTGTACTCCTTCTGCTTCCGCTGGTCGGTTGGGCGGACTCGCTTTCGGCCCAGCAGGGCGCGGCTTCCCATGAGCCGGCCAAAGCTCCACAGGGGTTGGCCGTGGGGCTCGAGACCGGGTTCATCAACTTCGGGCCCATCGTGAGCGAGGAGGTGACCCACTTCGTGCGCTTCGGCACCAACGACGGCATGGAGCGCTACTTCGCGGCCACCATCGCCGAGGACCGTTGGTACGCCCGGCTCCTGGTGGCCCCCACCCAGGTGCATGTGTGGAGTGTGCAGGACACCATCCACCCCACCCTGGGACGCCCCTCCGACCCCACCGGGTCGCGCTGGCATTACCGGCCGGTGGGCCGGGCTCGGGACAGCTTCGTATGGTCGTCGCTGTCCGGGGGGATCCGCGGCGACAAGGGGCCCACCTCCGGACGCCTGGGCGGGGGCGTCATCTCGCTGTCGCAGACCGACCACGGGTTCTGGGGCGCGTCGGTGGGCCATGTGCCCTTCCTCGAGGCCGGCGGCGTGGTCCGATGGCGCGCCGTGGGCGTGGCATGCACCGGCAGCCTCGGCTTCCTGGGCCGGGCCGGGACCCGATGGACGGTCCTGGAGTATGCCGCCGGCGCGAACCCAGAGCGGGGCAAGGGGGTGCGGCGCACCCTCAAACCCCTGGCCTGCGGGGCGTCGATCCGCATCGGCGCGGGCGTTACCCCGGAGCCCTGAACGCGTCGTCCCCCTGCAGGGCTCGGCCAACACGGCAACGGGTGTGTCCAGGGTTCCCGATGTGCCTCTCCTTCTTTCGCCCTGACCCCCGGCGCGACCCGACTGCACCCCGGCTCGCACCGCGTTCCGGTCAGACATCGCGGCAACGCCGGCCGGATTCGTCTCAGGCAACGAGCAGAATCCACAGGGCGACCGAGGAGTGAGGGGGGATTTCTTGGGGCAGGGGTATCCATTTAAGCGGAGTACATGCCGCCCCGGAAGCGCGAATTCAGGGAAGGAAAGATTATAGCCTGTCTTTCCTTTTCACAAGGACAGCTTCGCGCCACCCCGTCCTTGACAAAAGGACGGAATCCGCCTAACCTTTCCTTATGGAAAGGAAACTAAGCAGAGATTTATTGCGTCTGAAGCTCGACGAGTCCCTCACTGTACCGATCGGTGAGCTCACACCTCGCGACGTTCACGTCCCTGGTATCGGCAACAAGGCTCTGGCCGTTATCGGCGTGAGGCGCGGAGGAAAAACCTCGTTTCTTCAGACCCAGGTCGCTGAGCGGATTGGAGCCGGGCGTCCCCGTGAGTCGCAGCTTCTCATATCTCTTGAGGATGAGCGGTTGGTTGGGATGACAGCCGCCGACCTGGGATGGGTGCTCGAGGAACATGCCCGCCGGGTTCCGCGGTTGAAGGAAGAGGGGTTGCTGACTATTTACCTGGATGAGGTTCACCTGGTCGAAGGCTGGGAATCCCTTGTGCGGCGGGTTATCGATGAAGGCGGGACCGAAGTATTTGTATCCGGGTCATCGGCGAAGCTGCTGAGTCGGGAGGTGGCGACGTCGCTCCGGGGACGGGGGATGGAGATCTTGATTCATCCGTTCTCTTTTCGAGAGGCGTTGCGGCATGAGGGCCGCGAGCCAGACTCCCCATGGGAACAGTTAAGTCCCACCGACCGCACGTCGATCGACGCTCGCCTCCGGGTCTATTTGGAGGAGGGTGGATTTCCGGAAGCACAAAGCACGGATTCTCGCGATCGCCTGGCTTTGCTCAAAGGCTACGTTGACGTAATGGTACTTCGTGACGTCATCGAGCGTCATGGTTCCTCCAATCCCCAAGCACTTCGCTGGCTCCAGCGGCACCTTTTGTCAACGCCTGGCGGCAACTTCAGCATGAAGAAACTCTACGATTCTCTGCGTTCTCAGGGGGTGCCTGTCTCCAAGGACACTCTTTACAGCTACCTTGACCATCTTCAAGATGCATTCTTGATCCGCACGATCAGCATGCATAGCCATTCAGAACGTCAGCGGATGGCGAACCCGAGAAAGGTATACCCCATCGACCCAGGACTCATACCCCTCTATACACGACTTGGACGGGAACATGAGGGACGTGCACTTGAGACGGCCGTTCTACTTGAGTTGGAACGAAGAGGTTACGAAGTTGATTGGCTTCGTACACCCGCGGGATGGGAGGTAGACTTTCTTGCTCAACGCACAGGAGAGATCCCACTGTTGATCCAGGTAAGCCTTGACACTGCCAATGAGGAAACATGGGAGCGCGAGGTTCGTGCTTTGACGGATGCGCAAGATAAATATTCTGATGGCAAGGCACTGTTGATCACCCTGGACCCCTCGCCCCCGCCACATGAATTACCAGAGGGCTTAGAGTGGAGAGCCGCCTCTCAGTGGTTTCTGGACTAACCGCCGCTTTCTGCTGGAGCTGGAGATCGGACTGACCCGACCGAACGCCAACTCCGGTTAGATGGATACCCCTATCTTGGGGAATGTCCTCGAGCACCTTCTACCGTACGCCCCGGACCCGGGCGGCGGCCAGCCCTTCTACCCCCGCCCTTCCAGCGCCTGGATCCGGCTCCGGACCTCCTCCAACCGGGGCTGGAACTCCGCGTCTGCCCCTTCCCACAACTCTGCCAGCTCCCGGTAGTGCTCCAGCGCACGCCCCACGTCTCCCAGCTCCTCGTAGAGAGGGGCCAGGCGCCGCTTCGTCCAGATGGGAACTGTGATGAGGGGGGGCGCCAGCGAGCCCAGCGCGTCGGACCGGGCGCCGCCCAGCGAAGCGGCCCACTCCCACTCCCGGGCTGCCTCCTCCAGTCGCCCGGCGTCCCGGAGAGCCCAGCCCATGGCCCACGCCTCACAGGTGGGGCACGAGAGGGCGGACCGCGCCGCCTCCAGGCGCTCCGCCGCCTGTTCCGGCTGCCCTTCCTGAAGCTGCATCAGCCCTGCCACAATCTCCCGTCGAGCACGGATCTCCAGGCCCCGCTCCTCCGGACGAACTTCCTCTTCCCATTCGTCGATGACGTCCTTCGCCGCCTGGATGCGGCCTGCCGTGGCCAGAAGGCCGGCCAGATGGAGCCCCTCGCTGCGAAGCCCTTCCGCCGACATTCCCCTCTCCCACTTGTCGAGGAGAGCCTCCACGCCCCGGTCCGGGTCGCCCACCAGCACCTCGGTGTGGGCGATGGAAACGATCCGCGCCTGCCGCAAGTCCGCTCCGATGCGGGCGGCCGCCTCCTGGGACGATGAGAAGTGCTGCCGGGCCTCCCGAGTTCGGCCGGCCCGGAGGGCCAGATGCCCCACAAACGCGTGGGCCTCCGACTGGAGATGCGGCGGGAGCTCCGGATCCCGGAGCTGGTCTTCCAGGACCACCCGGGCTTCGCGTTTTTCCCCTGCTGCGAAGTGCGTCATTGACCAGGGAAGCTGGGAGCGATAGTCGGGGAACCGCTCCCGGAACCGCTCAAGGGTGTCCCACGCGCCGTCCAGGTCACCGGTGATCACGTGATTCGCGACTTGATTCTGGAAGGCGGCGACGGGGGCCCCGGTCTGGGACGTAGCCCGCTCCAGGAGCTCCCGGGCGGGCTCATAATCCTGCATCTCCATGTAGATGAAGGAGAGGTTGTTCAGGGCCGCCGGGTGGTCGGGTTCGAGCTCCAGGAGGTGGCGGTACGCTCGTATTGCGGCCTCCCGGTCCTGCGTCACGGAATGCTGGTAGAAGGCCTCCGCCAGGTACCGTTCCCGCTCGCTCAGACGCTCCCGCAGCTCATAGGCGCGGGTGGCGGCTTCCACGGCGCGCTCCCGGTCGATCCCGAGATTGTTCAGGACCGCCGCCAGCCGGCGCCACGCCATGGCGAACTCGGGGTCCCGCTCCAGGGCTTCCTCGAAGAGTTCGATGGCCCGCCTGGGCTCCTCCCGGTCTTCGGCCCGGTTCGCCTGGCTGTAGAGGCGGAGCGCCTCCAGGGACGAGGTGGTCACCCTCTCGAGGGGCGGTCCCGCGCGGATCGAGCGGAGAGACTCGCCGGCCCGCTCCCGGATTCCCTCGCTCAGTCGGTCGATGGCCTCCAGGAGTTCGTCGGGTCCCTGGGCGGTTTCCCGGAAGCCGGCCAGGCTCTCTCCCGACTCCGCTGACCGCAGGGTTGCCGACAGGGCGTACCCCGTCCCCACCTCGATCACCTCCCCCTCCAGAACCGCGGCCATTCCGCCTCGCAGGGCCACCTCCCGGGCCAGATCCGACGTCAGGAGGGTGCCGGGCTCGGCCTGCATCCGCTGGAGGATCTCCGCCACCATGGCGTCTTCGGCCACCCGCACGTTGGGGTGCTGGAGGAGGTCGATGCGGAGGGCATCCGACACGGCGGTGCCCAGGTCCGGGTCGTCGTCCGGAGCCTGGAAGTCCGCCAGGACGATCCGGTCGCCCTCCTCCAGCTCTCCCGCGGCCAGGAGCGAGCCCACCGGTCCCACCCCCAGGGTCCAGCTGGCGAAGTAGGCGCCCACCAGCAGCCCCAGGAGGGTGAAGGCGCCCACCCCGCCCAGGAGGGCTCGGCGCCAGGTGAGGTGCCGCTGGAGGAAGGAGTGACTCGCCGTGGCCGTTGTCTCCGCGCTCTGGGTGCCCACCGTCGTTCCGCCCTCAGGGTCCGGGGAGTCCTCGTCCGCCTGAACGAAGGCCGTGGCCATCACCACGGGCAGGCCGATCAGGAGGAGGACGAAGGCGAAGGGGGGCACCCACTCCGGTAGGCCCCAGACCCCGGTCAGGGTGTCGGTCACACCCAGCACGGCCCAGGACGACAGGACGTAGACCCCCAGCACCTGCCAGAGCGATCGGCGGTGGGCTCTCTTCTCTCCCCGCACGTCTCTCGCGGCTACCTTGGACCGTGTCAGGATCCACCCACGAAATCGGAGGCAACGAATGGAACCGACCCAGCACCGCTTCGCCGCAAGACTCATCTGGACCGGGAGCAAACAAACCGGAACCACCGGCTACGCCGACTATGGCCGCGGCTACACCGTGGAAGTGGAGGGGAAGCCGACGTTGTCGGGAAGCGCGGCGCCGGAGTTCCTCGGTGATCCGGCCCGTCACAACCCGGAAGACCTGTTCATCGCGGCGGTCGCGGGCTGCCACATGTTGACGTACCTCGCGCTCTGCGCACGCCGCGGAGTCCAGGTGCTCGCGTACGAGGACGAGTCATCGGGGGTGCTGGCCATCGACCCGCCCGGCGACGGTGGTGGTCGCTTTACCCGTGTCGACCTGAAGCCCACCGTCACCATCGCCGAGGCCGGCGATAAAGCCGTCGCTGAGCGGCTGCACGAGACCGCGCACGAACAGTGCTTCATCGCCAACTCGTGTGCGGTGCCCATCCGCTGCAACGCGACGGTGCGCGTGGCGAAGGGAACCGAGAACCGCAAAGGGGAGAGCGCCCGGTGACGGATCTGACCATCGAGCTCGCGGATCGCGCCGTCAGTAGGTGGGGCGGGCCTTGACCACCCACGGTACGCCGAGAGAATCGACCTGAGCGTACCAGAGCGCGTCCCGGCGGGCCTGCCCGAAGGTGGCTCCTTCCGGCAGGGTGATCTCCAGGAGGGGACCTTCGTCCCGATCCATCGCGAGCCACCTCTCCTCGTCCGCGTCTCCCGGAAGCTCGAGCCAGAGCGATCCATCGAGCCCGAGCCGCACGTCCCGAACCGGA
>SLNQ01000153.1 GCA_007132965.1 Gemmatimonadota bacterium
ACGACATCACGCCCGAACAGGAGTCGGAGCTTCGGCTCCAGATCCGGGATCTCCGCTCGCCCGACGACGAGTTCATCTACGAGCTGGTGGTGGCGAGATCCTTCGAAGACGCCATCGCCGCCGTCCTTCTGAACGACGACATCCAGTGCGTCGTGGTTCGCTACGTCTTCCCGTTCCGGTCCAGCGGCGCCGGGCTGTCGCTCACCCCCGAGGCCGAGGGGCTCCTGGACGGGGACCTGGGCGCGGTGGCTTCGCTCCTGGGAAGCGTGCGCAGCCGTCGCCTGGGCCGGGTGCTCAGGAGCCTGAGGCCCGAGCTGGACCTCTTTCTGGTCACCGACTCGCCCCTTGAGCGGGTGGCAGGCGAAGAGACCGAGGCCTTCAGCCGTCTCTTCCACCGGCAGGACTACTACCGGGAACTGCACCTGAGCATCCTGAAGGGGGTGGGAGACCGGGCCGAAACCCCCTTCCTCACCGCACTCCAGCGCTACAGTCGAAAGCCTACGGGCGTGTTTCACGCGCTGCCCATCGGGCAGGGCAAGTCCATCATCAAGTCCAAGTGGATCAAGGACAAGGCCGCCTTCTTCGGTCCCAGCGGATTCATGGGCGAGACCTCGGCCACCACTGGCGGACTGGACTCGCTGCTCCAACCCCACGGCCCGCTGAAGCGCGCCCAGGAGCTGGCGGCCCGGGCCTTCGGCGCCCGCAAGACGTACTTCGTCACCAACGGGACGTCCACGGCCAACAAGATCGTCATGCAGGGTCTCGTCCGACCCGGTGACATCGTGATGTTGGCACACGACTGCCACAAGTCGCACCCGTACGCGGTGATCATGAGCGGAGCCCTCCCGGTCTACCTGGACGCCTACCCGCTCTCGGAGTTCTCCATGTACGGCGGCGTCCCGCTTCGGGAGATCAAGGAGCGCCTCCTGGAGCTGAGGCAGGCAGGGAAGCTGGACCGGGTCAAGATGCTCCTGCTCACCAACATCACCTTCGACGGCATCGGCTACGATCCCTCCCGGATCATGGAGGAGGTGCTGGCCATCAAACCCGACATGGTCTTCGTCTGGGACGAAGCCTGGTTCGGCTACGGACGCTTCCACCCGGTCCTGCGCCGTCGCACGGCCATGGAAGCGGCCGGGCGCCTCCGCCGGCGGCTCCGCAGTGAAGCGTACCGGGACGAGTACCGGAGCTGGCGAGCCGACTTCGAGGCCGATGGAACCCTCGATGACGACAGTCGGTGGCTCGAAGCCCGGCTTCGGCCCGATCCGGACCTGGCCCGCGTGCGCGTCTACGCCACTCAGTCCACCCACAAGACGCTGACGGCGCTTCGGCAGGGCTCCATGATCCACATCTGGGACGAGGACTTCGACCAGAAGACCGGCGACGCCTTCGACGAGGCGTACATGACCCACACCTCCACTTCGCCGAACTACCCGATCCTGGCTTCGTTGGACATGGGACGCCGCCAGGTTGAGCTGGAGGGGTACGCGCTCCTGCAGGACAGCATCGAGGTGGCCATGACCCTCCGGGAGCGGATTCACTCCGACCCGCTGCTCCAGCGATACTTTCGGGTTCTGGGGCCAAAGGACATGGTTCCAGAGGCATACCGACCGTCGGGACTCTCGTACTACTACGAGCCCGAAACGGGTTGGAAGCCGCTCATCCCCACGTGGAAGGCCGACGAGTTCACCCTGGACCCCACGCGGATCACCCTGCACGTGGGGCGTACCGGCATGGACGGCAACCAGTTCAAGCAGATGCTCATGGACCGGTTCGACATCCAGGTGAACAAGACCTCCCGCAACACGGTCCTCTTCCTCACCCACATCGGGACCACGCCGGCCACCGCGGCGCACCTGATCAAGGCATTGACGCAGGTGGCGCGGGAGCTGGACGAGTCGTTGACCCTCCAGAGCCAGGCCTCGGCGCGCCTGCACCGTGCCAGGGTAGCGTCCCTCACCGAGGACCTCCCTCCCCTGCCGAACTTCAGTCGCTTCCACAAGGCGTTTCTCCCGGACCCGGGGAGCCGTACGCCGGAGGGCGATATGCGGAAGGCCTTCTTCCTGGCCTATGATCAGCAGGCCTGCGATCACGTTCAGCTGGACGGACGGCTGGTGGAACGGGTGGCCTCAGGAGAGGAGGTGGTGTCGGCCTCCTTCGTCACACCATACCCACCGGGCTTTCCGGTCCTGGTGCCCGGACAGGTCATGAGCCGACAGATCCTGGACTACCTGAGGGCTCTCGACGTAAAGGAGATCCATGGGTACCGGCCGGAGTTCGGGCTTCGGATCTTCCGACCCCGGGCATTGGCCGACCTCCACCCCACCGCCGACGCAAAACTGGAACCCCGAACCGACCCGGAGGCTACCGAGGCCCAGGCGGATGGGGGACCGGACACCATGGGAAAGCCCTCGTCCGGCCGCCGCGGGGCCGGAGCCGCCGCCGACGAACTCACCAGAGCACAGGAAGACTGACCATGTCCGAACGCCAGAACGAAGATTGGGCCGACCACTTCGAGGGACCCGAGATCAGCCGAAGTGAAGGCACCGAACCGGACGGCGCCGAGGCCCCGTCCCGTCCGGTCCTCCGGGGGATCTCCGACATCCGTCGCTACTTTTTCCGGAACCAGACCCCCACCTACTTCATCAGCGCCACCAACTTCAACCTGCTGGGCATCGATGAGTGGGTGCGGAACTTCCACTTCATCAACTACATCGACTGCTTCGACGGGCAGCACCCCCACGTCTTCGTCCCCTCCGAGATGCCCCACCAGGAGTTCACCTGCATCGAGGACATCAACAACTACCTGCTGGAGCACAAGGAGGTGGTGGACTTGATCGAGAGGCGAGGCCCCGGCGGGAAGGCCGTCTTCCTCTTCTTTGACGAAGAGACCGAGGCCCTCTGCCGGGAGCTGGGCCTGGACGTCTGCTTTCCACCGGCCGAGCTGCGTCGGGAGGTGGACGACAAGATCTCCGCCACCCGGATCGCCGACCGTGCCGGCGTCCCGTCGGTACCCAACGTGCTGAGCGAGGTGGACAGCTACGAGCACCTTCGGGAGGTCTCCGGCGAGCTGGGAGACGACCTGGTCATCCAGACCGCCTTCGGCGACTCGGGGCACACGACCTTCTTCATCTCCAGCGAGGACGACTGGGATCGGCACGCGGACGAGATCGTAGGCAAGGGAGAGGTGAAGGTGATGAAGCGCATCCGGTGCCGAGGGTCGGCGCTGGAGGCCTGCGTCACCCGCCACGGAACCATCGTGGGGCCCCTCATGACCGAGTTGGTGGGATTCCCCGAACTCACGCCCTACCGCGGCGGCTGGTGCGGAAACGAAGTCTTCGCCGAGGCCTTCCCGCCCACCGTTCGGCAGCAGGCCCGGGAGGCCACCGTCCGCTTTGGCGACGAGTTGGGCCGCCTGGGATACCGGGGGTACTTCGAGTTGGACTTCCTCACGGACCTGGACACCGACGACGTCTACCTGGGCGAAGTGAATCCCCGGATCACAGGCGCCAGCGCCATGACCAATCTGGCGGCCTTCGCCCACGCCGACGCCCCCCTCTTCCTCTTCCACCTCCTTGAGTGGTCCGACATGGACTTCGAGCTGGACGTGGAAGAGCTGAATGCCCGGTGGGCTTCCGCCGAGAACATCGACTCGTGGAGCCAGCTGGTCATCAAGCATACCGATGACACCGTGGAACACGTCACACGGGCTCCGCAGTCGGGAGTCTGGGAGATGGACGACTCCGGGGAGATCGAGTTCCTCCGTGTCCAGACGCATCGGCGCACGGTGGAGGAGGAGAACCGGGGGTTCTTCCTGAGAATCAGCCGGAAGGGCGACTACCGCTACAAGGGAGCGGACCTGGGGATCCTCATTACCCCCGGTCGACTCATGACCGACGATCACGAGCTGAATGATCGGGCTCGCGCCTGGATCGACGCCATCAAGGGTCAGTATCACTCGGTGCCGGTGGAGCCGGAGGACGAGCCCGAGGCCGCGCAACTGGTGGAGGTGGGAAATTTCAAGATCCTCTGAGCGGTCCCTCCGGAAGGAGCCGCCTGCCGTGGGAGGAGGTCCCTCCCCCCGGGCTCGGCCCAGCGCCATCAGTCTCATCTTCACTGCCGTTCACGAGACCACGCCCGGAGACAAGTGGAAGGCGCTCTTCCGGCGCTTCTGGCCCGCGTACCGCAAGTGGTACCTCCGGGAGGGCGAGACTCCACGGCCCGGCTACCTGACATGTCGCAAGGCCCTTCGAAAGCACATGCCCGAGCTGGAGTCCACCTACGACGAGCTGGTGGAGCTGGTGGGCGGCGGCGACCTGGAGGCTCGGTTCCTCAGCCTGTACCGGCCGCCACCCTTCCTCACCGCCTGCTCCCAGGGGGTATGGCGAGGGGCGGAGCCGGCTCTGGTCCGGAACTACGACTACGACCCCACCCTCTGCGAGGGCGTGACCCTGCGGAGCACGTGGCACGACCGGGGCGTCATCGCCATGACGGACTGTATGTGGGGCGCCCTGGACGGCATCAACGAGGCGGGACTGGCCGCGTCCCTGGCCTTCGGAGGCCGACGGGCCGTGGGAGAGGGGTTCGGCATGCCGCTCATTCTCCGCTACGTCCTGGAGGTGTGCGAGTCCACCCGGGACGCCGTGAAGGTCCTCCGGCGGGTCCCCACGCACATGGCCTACAACGTGACCGTGGTGGACCGGACCGGAGACTTCGCCACCCTCTTCCTGTCACCGGACCGGGCCCCCATCGTGACCCGACGTCCGCTGGCCACGAACCACCAGCGGCGGGTGGAGTGGAAGGAATACGCAGGGGCCACCGCCAGCCTGGAGCGAGAACACTACCTGGGCGAATGCCTGGAAGACGAGACCGAGAGCCTGGAGTCGCTCATCCAGCGCTTTCTCAAGGCTCCCCTGTACAGCGCCCAGTTTCAGAAGGGCTGGGGGACCCTCTACACGGTGGCCTATCGGACCGAGGCCCGCTCGGCGGAGTTTCGTTGGCCCGGCGGAAGCGTGACGCAAACCCTCGAGGACTTCCGCGAGGTCGCGGTTCGGGTGGATTTCCCCCGGGAGTGAAGCAGGTGGCCTGGAGGCGGCCTATGGCCCCCAGGTCGCAGCCGAGACGTCAAGTGGCTGTTGAAGGCTTGACGACGCCTCCCCGTTGGTGTACCCTGTCGGTTGAAGTTGAGAACCGTTCTCAACTTGTCCGGAACGATTCCAGATACGCACCAACCGACCCGTGCCAACGGGCCACCCTATGCCCCATATGGACGCCGCTCGCCCCGCTCCCTTCGGTCTGGGCTCCGGAACCCTGATTCTTCTGTCCCTTCTGGTCCTTATCTTGGCCTCCGGCAAGGCATTCCCCCTTGGTGCGCAGGCGTCCGACACCGCCACCGGGAGTCTCGAAGGTCAGGTGCTGGCCGTCGACTCCGAGGCTCCGATCCCCGGGGCACGGGTGAGCCTCGAGGGCACGGATCGGGCAGCGACCACCGACAGTCGTGGGCACTTCTCCCTCAGAGGCCTGCCGGCCGGCTCCGTGACACTGGCGGTGAGCCGCCTCGGGTTCTCGCCCCGGACGGTAGACGCCGAGGTGCGGCCCGGAGAGAGAACCCGCATCGAGGTGGTCATGAGCACCAGCCCCGTGGGACTCGATCCGGTTCTCGTCCGGTCCAGGCGAACCCACATGGTGGGGGATCCGCTGAACCTGGGGGTGATTCCCGGCTCGGCCCACTTCCTGAGCCACCAGGACCTGGAGGAGCGAAAGCTGGCCTTCGACAACGTGCATGACATGCTTCGCCGTATTCCCGGCGTCAACGTGCACGACGAGGAGGGCTACGGGCTACGACCCCACATTGGGATGCGGGGCACCGGCGTGGAGCGCGCCTCCAAGGTGACCCTCATGGAGGATGGGGTCCTCATCGCTCCTGCCCCCTATGCCGCGCCTGCGGCCTACTACTTCCCCGTGGCCGGACGCATGGAAGCCATCGAAGTGCGCAAGGGGTCCAGTCAGGTCCGCTACGGGCCGCGCACCGTGGGTGGCGCCGTGAACCTCGTCTCGGCTTCCGTCCCTGACCGGCGCTCCTGGAATCTGGACGCCCGAGGCGGTGAGGACCGATCCCTGAAAATGCATTTCCGGGGAGGAGACGCCGGCGACCGCTTCGGCTGGATGGTGGAGACCTATCAGGTGCGCACGGACGGCTTCAAACAGCTCGAGGGCGGCGGTGATACCGGTTTCCGGGTCGGCGACTACCTGGCCAAATTCCGGCTGAACACCCACCGGGAGGCATCTACCTACCAGGAGCTGGAGCTCACCCTGGGCTACCACGACGAGCTCTCCAACGAGACCTACCTGGGCCTGACCCACGAAGACTTCCGGACCAACGCCCTCCTGCGCTATCCGGCCTCCCAGCCGGACGAGATGGACACGGAACACGACAAGATCCAGCTGCGGCACTTTATTCAGCCGTCCCGGAACCTGGATGTCAGCACCACCCTCTACCGGCATTCCTTTGCCCGTAACTGGTACAAGCTGCATAGCGTCAGGGGAACGGGCATCGGAAGTGTTTTCGACGACCCCGAGAGCCACGCCGAGGAGATGGCCATTCTTCGCGGCGCCGACAGCGAGGCCGACGCCTTCATGGCCCGAGCCAACAACCGGGAGTACCTGTCCCGGGGCGTGCAGACCATCGTGGGACTCCGGCTCCCCGGAGACCGGATGAGCCACGAGTTGGAGTTCGGCCTTCGGTTGCACGAGGACGAGGAGGACCGCTTCCAGTGGGAGGACGGATATCGGATGACCCAGGGGACAGCGGTGCGTACCTCCCAGGGCACACCCGGAAGCCAGGCGAACCGCGTAGCCGGTGCCCGGGCGCTCGCCCTGCACCTGCAGGACGAGATCCAGGTGGGGCGTCTCACCCTGGTGCCCGGGGTCCGCTACGAGAACATCCGGCTCACCCGCACCGACTACCCCACCACCCCGCCCGACCGGGACGAACCCACCCGCGTGAGGGAGCTCGACGTGTCAGCCCTGATCCCCGGAGTCGGTGTCGCCTTCGAGCTCAGTCCCTCCTTCCATCTCTTCGGCGGGGTCCACCGTGGGTTCGGACCTCCCGGGCCCGGTGCCGCCCAGGAGACCCGTCCCGAGGAAAGCGTGAACTACGAGGTGGGTACCCGCCTTCGCTCTCGAGGGTTGGCCCTGCAGGTGGCCGGTTTCTTCAGCGATTACCGTAACATCCTGGGCGAAGCGACGCTGGCCTCGGGC
The DNA here is from genome assembly GCA_007132965.1 of Gemmatimonadota bacterium. Taxonomy (GTDB): domain Bacteria; phylum Gemmatimonadota; class Gemmatimonadetes; order Longimicrobiales; family Gaopeijiaceae; genus PWLA01. The sequence goes on from SLNQ01000153.1 coordinate 7,261, forward strand.
GACACCGGGGTGGGGCGCCTCTTCAATGGTGGAGCGGTGCACACCTTCGGGTTGGAGACCTCGGTGGACTACGATCTGGCTCCGAGCCTCCACCTCCCCGTCCGGCTGCCCGCGAGCCTGTCGTATACCTACACCCGAGCCACCTTCCAGACGGCCTTCGAAAGCGATTTCGGCGCATGGGGAACGGTTGAAGAAGGCGACCACCTTCCCTACCTCCCCACCCACCAGTTCTCGGGGAGCCTCGGGATCGAGGACGGAGCCTGGCGCATGTCGATGGTCGGGACTGCGGCCAGCTCCATGCGGACCCGGGCCGGCCAGGGCCCCACGTCCCAGCGAGAAGTCACCGATGCGTACCTCGTGCTGACCCTCCAGGGCGAGTACGAACTGTCGGCGACAGGGGGGGCAGCGCTCTACGGCGGGGTCCAGAACCTCACCGACCGGCACTACATCGCGGCCCGTCGCCCGGCCGGCGCGCGTCCGGGTCTGCCCCGCACTCTCTTCCTGGGACTACGGGTTTCCCGCTGAGGAGGTGTCTTCCGGCCCCACGAGCCACTCTGGGGCCGAGCGCGAATCCATTATCACCTCATAGGCTTCGTGGCGAACGGTGGTTCTGGCCATGATCTCGGCTGGCTCTCTGGAGTGGGAGAGCTGGTGTTCGGGGCTCCCCATGTAGGCCTGGAAGGCGGATCGGTCCTGCCATGCCGTGAGAAAGGTGTGGGTCGCCTCGCCGCTCTGGGGCTTGAGGAGCTGGAGATAGAGGAATCCGGGGAAGTCGTCCACCAACCCGGCCCGGTCCCTGAAGTGACGTTCGAGCTCCCGGCGGTCATCCTCCGGTACCGTCAGATGTGACACGAAAACGAACATTCTCTCCTTCACTGGTTGGTCCTACACGTCGTGGGTGGAGAAGCAGAAGAGCACACAGCACAGGCGCCCCCCCTCCGACCTCTCCGGCGGCTGCTCAGGGGCTCTGGTCCCGGAAGGCGGCCAGGGCTTCGTCCAGATCGCTGCCGGTGGCGTCTGCTCCCATGTCCCGCCACAGCTCGGGGCTGGCTCCGAAGGCTCGGCCTCCCACCACGATCCGGAGGTTCGCCCCCACCGCCGCCCGTAGGTCCCGAACGAGATTTGCCACACTGGACACGTTGAAGAGCATGGTGGCCGAGATGCCCACCGCGTCGGCCTCGTGGTTCTCAACGGCCTCCACGATGTCCCGATGGGGCATCTGGGTGCCCAGGAATCGGACCGACCATCCCTCGGCTTCCAGGAGGTCGGCGACCATGTTTGCTCCCAGTTGGTGCTGCTCCCCTTCCACTCCGGTGATCACCGCTCTGCCCAGAATGGTCTCCGGTGTCGGCAGGCGCGAGTAGAGTTCGCCCAGCACGTACTGGCTCACCGCCGTGGCCATGTGCTCGCGGGCCACCGTGATCTCGTTCTGGGCCCAGAGACGTCCCACGTCGACCTGGGCCCCCTCCACGATCCGTCGATAGACGGCTGTGACCGGGTGGCGCTCCAGGGCCTGGTGAACCACAGTCACCGCCGCCCGCTTGTCACCCTGAAGGATGGCCTGCAGGTAGATGGAGCGGCTGAGGGACAGGTCGTCGTCGGACGCTGGATCCCCCTCGTCGTCCTCCGCCCTTTCAGCCCCCTTCCCGCCCTCCTGGGCCGCGTCGATCCCGGCACGGAGGATCATCTGCACCAGCGCCCGGTCCTCCGGATCCAGCACCTCCTGCAGGGCGTCACCCACCTGCTCCAGGTTTTCCGTCAGGAATCGCGGAGCGATCCCCCGCGACTGGAGGACGCCGGCGGTCCAACGCCCGTAGTCCTCGAAGGAACGGGGAGAACCCCCCTCAACTGCCCCGGCCAGGAAGTCCAGATGAAAGCGGGCGTCTTCCACACCCCGGGCTCGAGCCTGATTACCATAGCGATCCAACCAGTCCGGGTGTCGGCCGAGGAAGTCCTCGGTGATCTGCCGGGCCAGCTCGGCGGCCACCTCCCGAATCCGGCTGGCCACCTCCCGGCGGCGGGCATAGGGGGGGAGCGTCGTCATCCGGTGACGTCCTCCTCTTGCAGCACGTCGTCGGCACAGGCGGGACAGTACCCGTGACTCACCAGAATATCATTGGACCGAAGGTAGTCCACCAACGACTCCCACTCGGCTTCGCCGGTCTTCATCTTTCCGCAACGCATGCAGAGGGGCATATGCTCCTGGATCTTGCGGAGGTGCCAGTATGAACTCTCCAGCTCGGCCAGGGCGTCGGCCAGCTCGCGACGGGCAGATTCCAGCTCCCGGTTTCGGCGAGCGTTCTCCCTCGAGAGAACGCTGAGTTCGTTGTTCAACATGAGGAGCTCCTCCGCCACCGTGCGGTCTTCCTCGAGGTCCGGCTCGCCCAGGAGGACCACCTCCTCGTGGTGGGCGAAGAGCCGGCAGCGGAGCGTCTGCACCTCGTGGCTGGTGGACATAAAGTTCAGGAGGAAGGCCTGGTCGGGAAGCGGCTCATGGCCCTCCAGCCAGCGCTGCATTCGGGGCCCGTCCTCCTCGGTGAGGACCCGCAGAACCGGCTGGCCGAGCAAATCGGGCTTCGGAATCCCGGTCCACCGGGCGAACACACGATTGGCGTCCAGGATGGCGCCATCTCGCGAGACTCGAAGACAGGTGAGGACCCGGGTGTCTTGCACGAGGCTGCGAACAGCCGCCGCTGGGAGGGGATCGGGACCTTCGGTTGATGCGTTCAGTGGGTCAGCTCTTCCGGGGTGCATACAGGTGAGGTGGGTGGCCGAACTCCCCAGGGATCTCAGACTGCGGAGATTCCTTCATGTGACCATAAGATGGCTCAGGACATGGACCATTCGCAACTTCGATCCCGACCCCCGGCCAGGGTGCCTGATCCCGAAGCGGCAAATCGGAGCGAGAGCGGAGCATCGATCCCGGCTGCCCGGTGTAGGAGGACGTAGATTCGGGACAGGGCGTTCGGCTCGCACCCGCATCCACCTTCACGCCGGAGCAGGAGATGGATGCCATTCGAAGTCGGGCCCCATGGATCTTCGAGCCCTCCCCCGGAGCCGGAGACGGATCCGGCACCAGCGTCGCCACAGACGCGGTCTTCCCATCGGTTGTAGCCCCCTTCCCCGCTTCCCGTCGGCTGGAGCCGGATCTTCGGGCTCGACTGACGGCCCTCTTCCTGGAGGGTCAGGAGATCTGGAATCGCTTCGAGACAGAGGTGCGGCAGAAGGAGTGGCACCCCTTCATTCACGGAAACTACGAGCGGATCCTCGACGCGCTGCTGGCCCAGATGGCCCTCGGATCCGAGGGCCCCTCAGCGCCCCGGCGGTTCCTGGAATGGGGCTCCGCAACGGGCGTCGTGACCATCATGGCTGATATGCTGGGCTTCGACGCGTACGGGATCGAGCTCGACGCCGACCTGGTGGAGGTGGCCCGAAGACTGGCAGAGCGCCACGACTCCCAGGCCCGCTTTGCCGCCGGAAGCTTCCTCCCCGAAGGCTATCGGTGGCGGCCTCCCGACGGCGACGGTCGGTCGGGAACCCTGGGCGATGGACGGTCGGCGTATCCGGAGCTTGGCCACGGGCTCGACACCTTCGACCTGGTCTACGGCTACCCCTGGGACGGCGAAGCGGCGCTCATGACGGATCTCATGGAGCGCTCCGGCGGGCCTGGAGCGCGTCTCCTGATGCACGGGGGCGCCGGGAAGATCCGGATCTTCGAGCGTGGACGGCCCTGAGAGGGTATCCCATCCAGCTCGTCTGCGAACCGAAACACCAGGCTGTCGGCCTCCCCTAACGGACTCGGGCCTGGACCCGACCGAAGTCCCCATCATCCAACTGTAGCTCGGCGAGCCGGTTCTCCCACGCCTTCATTTCCTCCTCGATGTGGGCGATCCGATCCGGAATCCCGGGGTGGGTGCCGAAGAACTGCTCCACGCGTCCCGGCTGTCGTTCCTGGAGCTCCATCAGACGCTCCAGGAGGATGATCATACCCTCGGGATGGTAGCCCTCGAGGGCCATGAACTGAACGCCCAGCTCATCGGCCTCGAGCTCCTGCTCCTGTGAGAACTGGGCGATGGCCCCTGCCGCCACCACCTGCGCCACGATCTGCTGGAGGGTTCCGGGCTCCTCACCCAGCACGATCCCCGCGAGGATGGCCAGCCCGTACTGTTGGGTCAGGCGCTCGGTCCCGTGGCGTGCCACACCGTGGCCGAGCTCGTGCCCGATGACGCCCACGAGCTCCGCCGCGTGGTCCACCTCGGCAATCAGCCCCGTGTTCACGTACACGAGGCCGCCTGGCACGTTGAAGGCGTTGATGGCCGGGTCTTCCACCACATGGAAGCGCCAGTCCAGGTCCGCCATGTCGCTGTGCGAGACCAGGAGCTCACCGATCCGGGTCACGTATTCGTTGACCACCGGATCGTCGGAGAGGGTGAGCTCCTCGGCCAGCTCCGCCTCCAGCTCCCGGCCCATCTCCCATTCCTGCTCGATGGAGATGAGGTTGACACCGCCCAGGCCAAGGGTCGCGCACCCGACCGCGCTCCCGAGGAGGACACAGAAGGCCAGGGGCACAAGGAACGAACTCGTGCGAAGATCGCTGTGTATCGTGGCAAGCATCAGGGACTCTCCGGGTTCCGGGGATCAGGACACCAGTGGATGAAGTCGGGACACATCACTAATTGCAAGATGTGCACCTCCCGCCGGCACCCCGGATCGATGGAGGGGTGCCGCTCCGATCCACGAAGGTGCTTCCCACGCCCTGGGAAGAAGTTGTCCGGTGGGTGGGGACTCGGCGGCAGGCGCGACCGGGCCCTGCACCGACCACGACCCTCCCGTTGCACGTCGGCTCGGGTCACGGGTAGGAGACGGGAACCACCGCCCGGGACCGCGGCCGTGACCCGGGCGACCGCCCTGACACTGCAACGCCAACCCGGGAGGTCCCATGCCTATCCAGACGCTCGTCGACTACCTCGACCAGAACGAGATTCGCTACGTCACCATCGACCACTCGAAGGCGTACACCGCCCAGGAAATCGCCGCCGCAGCCCACATCTCGGGCGATGAGCTGGCCAAGCCGGTGATGGTGAAGCTTGGGGGTGAGCTGGCTATGGCCGTCCTGCCGGCGTCGTTGCAGGTGGACTTCCAGGCTCTGGCCCGTGAGGCCGGGGTGGAGAAGGCCGAATTGGCTTCGGAGGAGGAGTTCGAGGAGCTCTTTCCCGACAGCGAGCTGGGCGCCATGCCACCCTTCGGGAACCTCTACGATCTGCCCGTCTACGTGGATCGCTCTCTGGAAGAGGACGAAGAGATCGCCTTCAGCGGCGGAACCCACTCCGAACTCGTCCAGATGCCTTACGCCGACTACGTGCGGCTCGTAGAGCCCCAGATGGCGAGCTTCGGACGAAGCGTCGACTGACGCGGAGGACGGCACCACCGGCTCCGGCCCCGAGGTGCACCAAAACAGTGCACTCCCCCTGGCCTAGGCAACCCTGTCGCACCATTCTGGTGCCTTTTTCCGGATGAGGGCCGCCACGTCCACCCGTTAGCGTCCCCGCATCTCGCCGGTTTCTTCCCAATGTAGCGGGCTGGAGCGCCTCCTGTCCCCTCCATCCCGTGGAACTGGCACGGCTGTTGCCCCTTTACTGCCGCCACAACCATATCCCCTTTCCATTCAGGGTTGGGAGGCAGAATCATGCAATTCAGTCAAAGATCCAGCATTCTTTTGGTGTCCGGCCTCGTACTTCTCGCCGGCTGCGATAACGACAGCTCCCTCGTCGGATCCGATCCGGACGACGAGACGGCCGTCGTCGCCGGACAGGTCGAGAGCACGCATGCCACGAGCGCCTCGCCGGCCATGGCGTCTGATGCCGCCACCGTGGCGGCCGAGGCCTCCACGGTAGCCGTCGCGGCGGTTCAATCCGATGGCGCCCTCCAGGTGTTGGCCGAGGCCGAGGTGCAAGCCGATGGGCGCTTCCACCTCGAGGACGTGCCCGCGGCCAGAAGCGGGCTGGTGGTCTCGGCACGCTCTGCCGGCGGAGATGAGGTGGGACGCGTACTCGTCCACGGGGAGACTCGCGGCGGGGTCACCACCACCACCGCCCCCATCAACGCCGAAACAACGGTACAGGGGCTGGTTCATCAGCGTCTCGCGGCCGCCGGAGTGTCCGCTGAGATCCGAAACACCGCCCAGCTGGCCCTCCTCCTCCGCATGGACGAATCCACTGCGGCTGAGGTCGCGGCCTCGGCTCAAGCGATCCAGGCCGTCGCCGATGCGTACGTGAAGGGCGCCAGCGCCCTGGATCAGAGCCTGGCCGCCATGGGTGAGTCCGATCAGGCCGCCCGCATCGATGTCCTGGTGGAGGGGCGGCTGGACTACGCTCGGAGCAGGGACCAGGGTCAGAGTTCAGACGCGGCGCACGACGCCTTCCTGGACGTGGCGCTCGACGCACTGGTGGCAGGAGGGGCGGACCTCGACGCCGCCGCCCTCGCCACGGCAGCGGCCGCTACCGGCCTGGACAGGGCCATGGAGGAGGCTGACCCGAATGCACGTCTGGACCTGGCGAAGAATGCCGTGGAGCTCAACCTCCGGACCCGCTCCAAACTCGCGGGCGAGGCCGGCGACTCCGACGCGGCAAGCATCGCGGCCTCGGCGCTGGCCGATGCCCGGGCCAACGTCAGGGCATCTGAGTCCCTCGACCAGGTCATCGCGGCGCTTGCCGAGGTGGAGGCCGAGGCGGGCGATGCCCTTCAGGAGTCGATCATGGACCGGCTCCCCGAAGAAGTGCCCGAGGTGGTGAGAGCCCAGCTCCGCGTGCGCCTCGACACGGCCTTCGCCTCAGCCGACCTCTCCGCACGGCTCGACGGCTCGGCGGACGTGCAGTCCATCGTAGATGCGGTGGTGGCGCACCGTGAGCAGGTCAGAAGCGCCGTGGAGGCCTTCGTGGACGAGCTCCCGGCCGACGCCGAGGTCAGGGCCGAGGTACTTGCGGAGTTGCTCATCGCAGTAAAGGGCGGTCCCGATCTTCACCAGGACGGGTGACGTCGCAGTCGCCTTCCGGGCCGGGTGAGCCCCGGTCCTGAAATCGAGAGCCCCAGGCCCTCGCCACCTCGGGTCAAACTGGAGTGGCGAGGGCCTGGCTGTATTAGAGCCCCGGATGGCCGACCTTCGGCCGGAGCGTGGACTGAGAAGGTGTGAAGGAAGAACGCCCGATTCACGGATCCCCGTCCGCCTCAACGAACATGCGCACAACCCGGTCTCCATCGAGGAGTCGATCCAGGACGTCGTGTCCCGATTCGACCCACCCGAACGCGCTCATCTGGCCGTCCAGATGGAGCTGTCTGGAATGGGTGATGAAGAACTGCGAGCCCTCTGTATCCTTCCCGGCCGAGGCCATCCCCACCACGCCTCGGCCAAACGGGATCTGAGTGTACTCACTCCGCAGTGCATAGCTCGGCCCGCCGGTCCCGTCGCCCATGGCGATGTCTCCACCCTGGATCACGAAGTTGGGCTCCAGGCGATGAAAGCGAACACCGTCATGAAGCCCCGCCTCGACCTGCTGGGCCAAGGACTGCACGGTGAGCGGAGCCTGCTCGGGCACCATTCGCAGGACCACGACTCCACGCTCGGTCTCGATGTGGAGGCGGGGAGACGAACCGAGCGAGGCCAGAAACGCCCAGTCCACTGTCCGGTCGGGGCCGAACGAGTCGACGCCATCAGAAGGCGTGGCCCCGCTTCCCTCGACGCCCAGGGCCTGAGCGGCGGAGCGGCGCAGGAACGAAGGCCCCACCGCCAGGGCTTCCTCCAGCACCTCGATCGAAGGCGGATCACCCACCTGACCCAGCAGACCCAGGAGGACGCCTGCCGGATACAGCTCCTCCTCGGCCCGGTAGCGCCCGTAGGCCTCGTGGAGCACCTCGAGGCCGCCTCGCTCGAGGAACGTCGGATTGACCAGCGCTCGGGCTGCATACATCGCCTCTGGCAAGGAGCCCTCACGGATGGCCGAAGCAAACACCTCGTAGAGCCGGTCTGCCTGGCCTGCCTCGACGGTGAACGCCTGCCAGCGCTCTGCCAGGATCCGAACGGCGACCGCCCGCACCTCGTCGCTCCGGTGTTGCGCCAGTTCGAACACGAAATCCCCGTAGAGGCTCGTGGGCACTTCGGCAAGCGCCTGCAGGCCCCGTAACACCGCCATCGGATGCACCGCCACCATCCGGCGCGTCCACTCCACCACCGGCTCCGGATCGTGGAAGTGGGCCAGCTGCCGCAGGAACGGGACGTGGGTGCGCCACTGCTCGGCCGGACCCTGGATCCGACGCTCCATCTCGGCAAGCACCTCCGTAGGAACCCAGAGGCCCTGAGTCAGCCCCCGGGCCGCCCGGATGGCGACCTGCTCGGATGGATCGTCCAGGGCGCGGAAGAGGCTCGGGCGAACCCCTTCACGGGAGATCCACGAGACCGTACCCAGGCCCTGGGCCGCATTCGCCCGAACCCGCCAGTCGTCGGACTGGGTCAGCCACTGCAGCAGCCGCTCCAGGTCCTCCACATCTCCAACCCGCGCGAGTGCCAGGACCAGGTGCATGGCAGCCGCGTCATCAGCACTGTAGGAATCGAGCGCGTCCCGGATCGCCTCGAGTCGGTCTGCCCACGACTCGACGTCCGGCATCCGGGCGAAGGCGAACGCCGCCGTCTTCCGAACGTCCGGGTCGGAGTGGGTCAGGTTCTCCGCCAACGTCGAGACCAGTCCTTCAAAGCGGACGCCGCGGATCGCCGCCCGTGCCAGGGCATCGGTGCGGGCGGCGGGTTCGTCATCCAGATCGAGATCCAGGAGGCGCTCGACCGCCTCGTCCGCACCGCTCTTGCCAACAGCCTGCGCCAGGTAGCGTCGGACGTGCGAATCCTCCTCCCTCTCCAGCGCGTCAACGAAGGGGTGCCCGCCGTCGCTCAGTTCGAGTTGGCCCAGGGCGAAGGCGGCATCCCGGCGCACTGCGGCTTCCGGATCGTCAAGAAGATCCCTCAGGGTCGGCTCGGCGTCCGGATCCTGCACCGACCCCAGGGCGAAGGCCGCTCGGGCCCGAACGGCCGGGCTCGGGTCACCCAGGAGCCCGCGGAGGGCGACACCGTCACGGCGAACCTGCAGGTCCACGACCCTCTGCAGGGTCGGCGAGCGAAGGAGCTCGTCGGAGGGCCGGAGTTGCGGGGTCGGCACGGCAATGGGCAGCACCCCGTCCGAAGCCGCGTCTCCGCACCCCCACAGGGCAAGCACGAGAAGGGCCAGCAGGCCGCAGCGACACAACCTCAAGGACATGTCCTGGCGAGAGCGGAATTCCAGATCAGGGGTCTGAAACGAATCAGAAGACCCGGAAGTGGGCGCCAACGACAAACCCGCGAGGGGCCGTCTGGCCTCCGAACTGGACCGCCAGCCACGGAGCCATGCGCAGAAAGGCGCCAGCGACGAGACCGGTGTCAACCCGCTCCTCGGCCTCGTGTTCGACCCAGTAGTTGACCTCCTGCGTACGATCCCCCACCAACTCCTCGTAGCGGAACCGGGTATGCACGGTCCGCCACACCACCGAGCCGCCACCATAGACCGCCAGCTCGGGCGTCAGTCCACGCATGACGGCCAGGCTGAACAGAGTCCACCCTTCATGGTCCCAGGCCCTCTGATGGCCGGCCGCAAAGGCGTCGTCCCGGGTCCAATCGTCCCGGATCGAGCTGCTGGACGGGCCGTCGGTGGAGATGCGGCCGTCCACGTAGAAACCCCACTGGCCCAACTGGGGGAGGACGGCGCCCGCTCCGAAGCCCAGCATCTGCTGCGGAGGCTTGACCACGTAGCCGGCCATCCAGTGTGCTCCGTCGCTGAAGTTGAGCGCGCTCTGCGCCTGAGCCGGTTGCACGCTGAACATCAACACGGCCCCGACTCCAGCTACCAGGGTAACGGCCCGGACGGCAATCATCTTGGTCGACCTCCAATGGATTCGGTTCGGGAGACCGCACGCGGGTGCCCCCGAGCCAGTCCCGCCTCTCCCTGATGTCTGCATTCTTGACCTTTTGGTGCGCCAGAGGGTACACTCAAATAGAACTGCGGATCCACACTCCGTACTCAGTCTACGCGGCGCTACCTCCCCGTTCAAGTACGGCTTTGCTAGCGGGAATCCGGATCCTGAAATTGTGGCACTACGGTATGATCTCGAACCAGCGAATCTCGGTCGCCCTTGCCACGCTGCTGCTCATGGCAGCGGGGCCGGCTACTGATGCGCTCACGGCCCAGGACCGCACGGTCGTTGAGGTCCAGGGGCGTGTGGTAGATGCCCGGACCGCCGATTCGATCCCCGGAGCCACCGTCCTGATCATGGATTCGTACGGCGACCGGATCGCCCGCCGGATTACCGACGAGGCCGGCCGGTTCTCGGTCGAAGTTCACCGTCGCTCGGCCATCCGTCTCAGGGTGGGAGGACTGGGATACGAGACCGTCAACACCCCTCTCCTCCACTTTGGCGACAACGATTTCTTCGTCCTCGAGATCCTTCTGGACGTGGACGCGGTGCCGATTGCACCCCTGGAGGTCGTGGCCCAGGCCGAGACGCTGGAACGGAGCGTGGCCTTCAGGGGATTCGATCACCGGGTGCAGTTGGGATTCGGATCCTACTTCACACGTTCGGATATCGATGAGATCCAGCCGCAGCGAGTCTCCGATCTGCTTCGACGGGTCCCCGGGGTCCGGCTCACCGGCAGCGGGGCCGGTCATCGCCAGATCGTCACCATGAGCCGATCTCTCATGGGGAGGGGCGGCGGCCCCTGCCAGGTCCAGATCTACATGGACGGAAGGCTCATGACGCGGGCACGGAGCGTGGATATCTCCGTGGATGAGCTCGTGGCCCCCGGCGATCTCGAGGGGGTGGAGATCTACCGCGGACTGTCGACCGTCCCGGCCGAGTTCATGACTCCGGACGCTCACTGCGGCGTCGTCGCCCTCTGGACTCGCAGGGGAGGAGACAATTGAAGCCTACGACTCGGAAACCCTTTTCCCCTTCCGAGGGTATGTGTTCTTTGATCCTGTCTGCACTACTCCATGGCGGCCGCCGCATGTCGCCACAACCGAGACGAGATGAGAACCATGGCTGAACAGCGCATCGTCCTCTGGGGTCTTCTTTCTGTCTTTGCGCTCGCGGCCGTTGTTGCAGTCAGCGCATGTACGAGCCCCGTCGACTCGCGGATCCCCGACCACGAGGACGACGAGCATCAGCCGGATCCCGACGATCCGGACGACGTCGGATTCGTCGCCCCCGTCCCTGAAGGACTGCATTTTGCCGTTTTTCACACCGGCCAGGAGGCACCCCGGGTCTGACCTGACCGCACAGGTGCACGGGCCCCCACCTCCAGTGCGGCTAGCGGGTCCGTACGATGACCACACCCTCCACGTGTCGATTACCCGGTAGCGAGAACTCCCCGTGGGCCTGCGATCCGGTCATGTACTCCATTTCGGCCGCGATCTCCACCCCCAGATTCCGCAGTTCGTCAACCCCCCCGAGCACCGTCCGGTTCAGGACCACCAGAACCTCGGTTTCCAGCTCGAAGGTCCTCTGCGACCGGACCTCGATCCAGCGCGGACGAAGCCGCTGGACGACGTCATAGAGGGTCGACACGTTTGCAGCAGCGATCTGTTCCTGGGTCAGCCGATTGGGATCTCCGCCCGCCGAGGTTCCGGTGCCTGTGACGCACGCGGTTGGCATAAGTACCATGGCCGCCACCATGACGACGGCCAATCCCACGGTTCTTCGTGTATGGAACACGGGTCTTCTCTCCTCACGTTCTGGACCACTTCGGTCGTACTTGTATGAGCCGAACGTCTTGGAGGGGACGCGCTGTGAGCACGCCCCCTCCAAGGTCCAGCTCCTGAAAGAGCTACCGTCGCTACCGGTCTACCCTTCGTGCGGGTACTGGTAGGTGCTTCCCGGTGCGGAGCCCCGCTCTCCGGGCTGCCCGCCGAAGGTATTGGACGGCTGGAGCAGGAGTTCGCGTTCGAGGCCTGGCACGGGCAGGGTCGTCGCCGTGCCGGCGTACAGGTCACCCCAGCCCCGACCGTCGAAGTACCAGGAGTTGGAGTGAACCCCCCACACCATGGTCTCCAGGCGCTTCTCCCACTTGAGCATCTCCATCAGGTCTCCGCAGGTGCCGTTCGGGAGCCTGGGAACGCAGTCCGTGTTCGTACCGGCCGCATCCGTGGCGTTCAGGCCCGCGGCCGTCCGCGACACGTTGATCAGCTCCGCAGCTGCGCCGGGGTTGTTGTTTCGGATGTGTCCCTCGGCGGCGAGGAGGCGCATCTCGGCCGGAGTGATCTCGGGGGTTCGCGTGTTGGTCCCCACCTCACGATGGAAGTCCATGTGGGTGCTGCGATAGTATGACCACCGATAGGTGCCCCGAGCGGGCTGCCGCCAGTCCTTGTGGCCGATGGTCATGTGGGGGGAACCGGTCAGGACGTGGGGCATGCCGGGATTCTCCACCTGTTCCGCTTCCGTCTCGCCCTGCGGAAACCGGAGGTCCGGCGTGTTGATGAGAAACGGCCCGCTGTCCAGGTTCGGATGCCGCTGCGAGGGCGGGTCCGCCAGCCACTCCTGGTACTGCCCCGACTGGTCCGCCATGCCGAAGACGAAGTAGCTCGCCTGGGCCCAGCCGATGGACGGCTGGGACATGTACGCCGCCACGTAGTGGGACACCGACGCGCTGGCACCGAAATAGTCTGTCTCCATGAACCACCCGTCGGGCACGCCGGCGTTCACATCCTGGATCACTGCGTTCCAGTTGACGGCCTGACGCTCTTCGGGGGTACGGGCCACGTTCGCCCGGTAGCGAGCCTTCATGGAGTGGGCAATCTGGGCCAGCTCCGACGGAGTCACCGACGCGTTCATCCACCCGGAAGGGATGGGGTCAAAGTTGCCCTGGTTCGCCAACGCAATGGCGTCGTCAAAGAACCCGAGGGCCACCTCGAGGACCTGGTCGTAGGGCACCGCGTCACCGATGTCGGCCACATCCGTCGTCTCGTCGACGATGAAGGCCTCGTCGTAGAGGAGTGCCAGCGAGCCGTGCGCCATGCCTTGCATGAAGCGTCCGAACGCGGCGGCGCGAGCCACCCGTCGTGGGCCCAGCTCGTCGACGATCTCAGGATCCTCCAGTGCCGCGAGGCCCTGCCCTACGGCCGAGAGAGCACGGTAATTCCGGCTCCACGCGTAGTCCAGCATTTCTCCGTAGAACTCGTGTGTCGGCTCGTTCGAGATGGCGACGCGCGGAAAGTCCGAGTAATGGACCATGCCGAAGTTGGCTGGCCACGCACTCCACATGAACGACTGGTTGGCCAGGATCGGGGCCGGCCCCGATACACTGTGGCTCTGGTTCCACCACTGGCCGAACGACCCGCTGATGAGAGCCTCCACGTCCCCGGCTTCGGCCAGAGCGCGTTCGGCGTCGGGCTGGTTGGGATTCACCACCTCGAGATCCGAGCAAGCAGTCAGTCCAACCAGCAACACCAGACCGGAGGCCGCTACTTTCCGGATGTATTGGTTGATATCAATCATAATGGCCTCCATCAAAAGATAAGTTCGATGCCGAACGTCCAGGTGCGGAAGTTCGGATACCGGTAGCCGTCCACACGGGCGACCGCAGCCGAGCCGGTGGATCCGCCCGGTGCACCCACTTCGGGATCGTAGCCCCGGTAGTCCGACGAGGTGTACAGATTCCGACCCGTAGCCGTCAGGCCCAGACCGCTGAAGTTGGCCAACCCGGGAACCCCCTGCAGTTGGTCGGCGCCCAGGCGATACCGGACGGAGAGCTCACGGAGCTTCACGAAGCTGGCGTCCTCCACGAAGACGTTGCTCGGCGTGAGGCCGCTCACCCCGTAGAGGGCATCGTAGTAACCAATGGGCTTCCGCTGGTCTTCCGGCACGTCAGCCTGGTTCATCTCATCAATGTTTCGACGGAAGAGCGCCCACTGGAGGGGCTGGTTGTAGACGTCGAAGCCCTGCACTGCCTCCGCCAGTCCGTAGATGGAAAAGCCTCTCCAGTTCACCGTCGACGAGAGGCTCACCGTGTAGTCCGGAGAGGTGTTGCCCACCCGGCAGAGGAGCTCCCGCTCGCCGGTGGCGCGATCGGTGCACTCACCCTGGAACGGGGTTCCCCAGTCCAGGCTCGAACCGCGAACCTGGACGTCGCCCGAGCTGGTGCCCCAGGCGTTTGCCGCAAGCCCACCGTCGCCAACCCAGACCAGGTAACCGTCGTCGTTGACTGCAAACCCGTCACAGCTCATGTCCGTGGGGAGATCGTCGCAGCCACGCGCGTATCGTACCCCGTAGAAGGTGCCGAGCTGCTCGCCTTCTCGGGCGAAGAAGACGTTGCCCATGCCCTGACCGCCCACTCCGTAGCGGAAGTCGGGCCGGTTGAGCTCCGTGATGGTGGAGCGAGTCTGGTCGTAGAGAATCCGCGCCGACCACTGGAAGTCCGGCCGCTGGATCATCACCGCGTCAAAGCTCGCTTCCCACGTCTGGCTTTCCAGGAT
>SLNQ01000177.1 GCA_007132965.1 Gemmatimonadota bacterium
AAGCCAGATGAGCGCGTGGAGGATCCAGCCTTCGAAACCGACGGCGTCGATGAGTGCGGTCATGGGCCCGGCCTCAGAAGATCAGGACGCCCAGGAGCGCCAGGGCTCCCAGGGTCACGATAAAGGCGTAGGTGTTGATCTGTCCGGTCTGGAAGAGGGAGCCGAACCAGCCGAATCCCCGGGACACGGTTCCCACCGCGTTCACGGTGCCGTCAATGAGCACCTGGTCGATCCAGCGCCAGCAGAAGCGGGAGAGACCCACCAGGGGCCGGACAATGAAGCGGTCATAGAACTCGTCCACGTACCACTTGTTGTAGAGGAGCTTCCGCACCCCGGCCTCCGGGGCCTCCGACTCCGTGGCCGGCCGGATCTCACGGCTCCCCACCAGGCGAGCCCCCACCAGCACCACCGCCAGCGCGAGTCCCGTGGCGACGGCTCCCCAGACCACGTGGCCGCCTCCCACCGGTGCCGTGGCCGCATAGGCTCCCACCTCCTCCAGCCGAATGGCCTGGGCCGACGCCGTCACCGGCTCCATCCACCGGTCCAGCCAGTCGGACATGGGCAGCAGCCCGAAGCCGCCGAAGACGGACTCCCGGATGGAACCGGGCACGTTGACCCATCCGCCCACCACCGAGAGTACGGCCAGGATCCCCAGCGGCACCGTCATGGAGAGCGGGGCCTCGTGAAGGTGCGGCCGCTCCCCTTCCCCGGTCCGGTTGGAGCCGTGGAAGGTCATGACCATGAGGCGGGTCATGTAGAAGGCCGTAAGCAGGGCCGTGGCGATGGCCATGGCCCACAGGACCACGTAGAGGGCTCCCGCCGGCGCCGAGGTTCCCACGAACCAGATGATCTCGTCCTTTGAAAAGAAGCCGGCAAAGGGCCACACACCCGCGATGGCCAGGGTGGCCACCCACATGGTGAGCCAGGTCACCGGCATGAAGCGCCGCAACCCCCCCATGTTTCGCATGTCCTGGGCGTCCCAGTCCTTGTGGGTGGCGTGCAGGGCATGGTGCATGGAGTGGATCACCGCGCCGGCCCCCAGAAAGAGAAGCGCCTTGAAGAAGGCATGGGTCATGAGGTGGAAGACCCCCGCCGCATAGGCTCCCACACCCACCGCCATGAACATGAAACCCAGCTGCGAGACGGTGGAGTAGGCCAGCACCTTCTTGATGTCGTACTGCTGCAGCGCGATGGTGGCGGCAAAGAGCGCGGTGACGGCCCCCACCGTGGCCACCGCCGCCGCACCCACCGGAGCCAGGGCGAAGAGGACCGAGGCCCGGGCCACCAGGTATACGCCGGCGGTGACCATGGTGGCGGCGTGGATCAGCGCCGAGACGGGGGTGGGACCCGCCATGGCGTCCGGGAGCCACACATACAGAGGCACCTGGGCGCTCTTCCCGATGGCTCCCAGGAGGAGGAAGAGGGCGATGGCCGTTGCGGCGAATCCGCCGTAGGCCAACACCTCGGGAGCGGCCTCGAAGATGGCCACGTAGTCCAACGTCCCGAACAGGGCGAACAGCATGAACATGGCCATGAGGAGACCGAAGTCCCCGATCCGGTTCACGATGAAGGCCTTCTTGCCCGCGTCCGCCTTCTCCCGGTCCTGGAACCAGAACCCGATGAGCAGATAGGAGCAGAGCCCCACCCCCTCCCAGCCCACGAACATCATGGGGAAGTTCGCCCCCATGACCAGGGTGAGCATGAAGAAGACGAAGAGGTTCAGGTAGGCGAAGTAGCGGGCGTAGCCCGGGTCCTCCTTCATGTAGCCCACGCTGAAGACGTGGATCAGGAAGCCCACTCCGGTGACCACCATCATCATGATCAGCGAGAGCTGGTCCAGCTGGAGCGCCGCCTCCACCGTGAGAGTTCCGGTGGCCATCCACGTCCAGTAGGAGCGGATCACCGGCTCGGTGAGCTCCACTCCCAGCAACGCCACGAAATTCACCAGTGTCAGGACGAAGGCCACCAGCATGACCCCCGGACCGATCCAGGTGGGAAGGCTCTGGGTAAGGGGTCGGCCGGCAGCGCTGTCCCCGTGCCCCTCGGTCTCGCCGGCCCGCACCCGGTCTGCGCCCCGGACCCCGGAAATGAGCGCCAGGATTCCGTTGGCCACGAATCCCAGGAAGGGCAGGAGGAGGATCAGCCCCGGCAGGAGGGGATCGAAACCCGCTCCCGCATCCTGGGCCGCGAGGCCGGTGGTCAGCAGTCCGATTCCGGTCATGGCCTCACCACTTCAGGAGGTTGAAGTTGTCCACGTTCACCGTCTCGTAATGCCGAAAGATGGAGATGATGATGGCAAGCCCCACCGCCGCCTCCGCCGCCGCCACGGTCATGATGAAAAAGACGAAGACCTGTCCCTCGATCCCGATGTACTGCGAGAGGGCCACGAAGGAGAGGTTCACTGCGTTGAGCTGAAGCTCCACGCAGAGGAACATGATGATGGCGTTGCGCCGGATCAGGACCCCGGCGGTGCCGATGACGAAGAGGATGGCGCTGAGAACGAGGGCTTCTGCGAGCATGGGCCTCAAACCCTCCGCTTGGCGATGACGATGGCACCCACCAGGGCCACCAGGAGCAGGATCCCCACCAGTTCGAAGGCCACCACGTAGTCGGTGAAGAGGGGGTGGGCAATGGCCCCGATGATTCCTCGCTCGGCAAGGAGCGCGTCCAGGGCGTCAGGGCCGGGAAAGTGCTGGGCCAGCGGCGTGTCGTCGACGCCCCGGAGCTGACTCACCAGGAGTCCGGCCAGGGCGCCGGCCACGGCGAATCCGGTGAACATGCCCAGTCCCCTTTTCAGGTCGTCCCGGTAGTCGTGCCCCAGATTCAGGAGCATGATCACGAACAGGAAGAGGACCATGATGGCCCCGGCGTAGACGATCACCTGGATCGCCGCCAGAAAATGGGCTTCCATGAGCACGAAGAGCCCGGCCAGCGACGCCAGTGTCCCCACCATGAAGAGGAGGCTGCTCACCGGGTTCTTCAGCAACACGACCCCCAGAGCGCCTCCTACTGCCGTGGCGGCAAAGACGAAGAAGAGGATGTCTACCATGGTGGTGCGTGCCTTACTCGGAGCGGGGATCCGAAGGATCCCACAGGAGTGTGCTGGGATGGTCCTGCTCCATCAGCCGGTCCAGGTCATATACGAACCGCTCACGGGTGTACTCTGCGTTCTCGAAGTGGACGCCCACGTGAATGGCCTCTACCGGACACACCTCCTGGCACATGCCGCAGAAGATGCACCGGAATTCGTCGATCTCGTAGACGATGGGATAGCGATTTCCCTGGTCGTCCTCACCGCCCACCAGGCGAATACAGTTGGCGGGGCACACCGTGGGGCAGAGGCCGCAGGCCACGCACTTGGGCCGGCCGTCGGCGTGGACCTCCATCCGGTGGGTTCCCCGCCAGCGAGGCGAGAGGTCCGGCTGCTCCTCCGGGTACTGCCGGGTGACCTTGTCCGGATTCACCAGGTGCTTGAAGGTGAGGGCCATGCCCTTGAGCGTGGCCCGTATGTAAGAAGTCTCCCCAGGCTCGGGGCGACGCATGACCTTCACTGTAGCTGCCATATCGCTAGCCTCCGCGACTCGAACTCGATAGTTGTTCGCCGGCATCCTCGCCGGCTCCGGGATCACGATCCGGATGAACCACTGCTACCCGCCTGCAACACCGGCCGCCTGACCTTTCGGACCGGAGAGCGCACCTCCCGGTCGGTGCCGGCCACCGCAGCCCCGGTAATGAGCCGATCCTGGTCCACCACGAAGACGAAGATGCCCGTGGCCAGGGCGCTCATCGCGGTGAGAATGGCACCGAAGAGGAAGCCTTCCACCCCGATCTGGTCCAGCACCAGAATGGTGGCCGCCAGCGCCATGACGTACCCCAGGGCGGTGGGAAGCATCACCTTCCACCCCAGGTGCATCACCTGGTCGTACCGGAAGCGGGGCAGCGTCCACCGGACCCACATGAAGACCAGCACGAAGAAGGCGGTCTTGAGTGCAAAGGACAGGAAGGTGAGGACCGTGACCCACCACCCCGGATCCGCCGCCACGGGCTCCCCGGCCTGGGTAAAGCCTGAGATGAGCATCCCCTCATACCAGAAGAGATGATCTCCCGACCAGAAGGGAATGCTCCAGCCTCCCAGGAAGAGGGTCGCCATGAGCGCCGCCGCCGTGAGGATGTGCGAGTACTCGGCAATGAAGAACATGGAGAACTTCATGGAGGAGTACTCGGTGTGGTACCCGGTCACCAACTCCGACTCGGCCTCGGGCAGGTCGAAGGGCAGACGGTTGGTCTCGGCGAAGGCCGAGATTACGAAGAGGCCGAAAGCCAGCGAGAGGGGAAAGACGAACCAGAACCCCATCTGCTGCTGCTGCCAGACCATCTCGGTGAGGGTCACGTTGCCGGTGAGCATCAGGACGGGGATGATGGACAGCCCCAGCGCCACCTCGTAGCTCACCATCTGTGAGGCCGAGCGCACGCCTCCCAGAAATGCGTACTTGTTGTTGGACGCCCACCCGGCCAGAAAGAGCCCGTACACCCCCAGCGAAGCCAGCGCCAGGATGTAGAGGATCCCGATGGGGATGTCGGCGATGATCATCCCCACCGTCCCCCAGGGCGTCACGAGGGGCGCCGCGAAAGGAACCACCGCGATGGTGATCACCGCCGGCACGATGGCCAGGGCCGGTGCCAGGACGAAGAAGGTTCGATTCGCCGTGGCCGGCATCGTCTCTTCTTTCAGGATATTCTTGATCCCGTCGGCCACCGGCTGGAGAATGCCGAACGGTCCCACCCGGTTGGGGCCCCGCCGGTCCTGAATGAAGGCCGAGATGCGCCGCTCGACCAGAGTCATGAAGGCCACCACGGCCAGGAGGGCCGAGAAGACCACGAGGATCTTCAGGGACGAGGTCACCCAGAAGGCCATGGGAGAGAGGTCGTTCATCCGAGCCGCCGGTTCAGTGCGTTCGAGATGGACCCCGCAGACCGGGGCGGCAGCGCCGCCGGGCGATCAGGGCCGTCGAAGTCGAGTCGCATACGGTTCAGGCCCCCGGGAGCGCTACGGGTTCATTGATGATGGCTCCCCGGGTCCCGATGGATTCATAGGTCAGCCCCTGGAACTCCGGCGCCAGCTCGGCCGCCTGTACGAAGGCCTCGGCGGCGCTGGTGGGAACCGGTCCGCCCGTCATTCGTGCGGCCAGGGCCCCCAGGACGAGCCAGGCCGGTCGAGCAAGCCCCGGCGCCTGCAGGCCGGGCCAGAACCGCTGGACCCGACCCTCATGGTTGGTGAACGTCCCCTCCTGCTCCGCGAAGGTCGTCGCCGGCAGACGGTAGTCGGCCTGGCTCGCCGCCGGGCTGGGGTGTGATCCCACGTAGATGTACAGGGCCGCCTGCTCGCCGAAATCCGGCTCCAGGTCAGCCAGCTCGTCTCCCAGGACGACGAGGGTTCCGGTGTAGTGGGCCAGCTCGTCGAGGCCGCCGGCGCCTTCGTCGTCTCCCACCCTTTCCATGCCCAGAATCTCGGCTCCCCGCCCGTTGGGGGCCAGATCTCTCCGCCGGCTGAGCCGGGGAAAGCCGGGAAGAGGGATCTCGCGGTCGGCTCGAGGAAGGCGATAGACGATCTCGCCCCCGCCCAGGGCGTCCACCAGGTGGCGGAGCGCCGCCAGATCCTCGTTGGAGGCGAAGGGTGACGCCACAGCCTTCACCGGGCGTACCCCCTCCTGCAGCCGGCCGTGGAGGGCTTCCAGCGTCTCGGACCAGTCCGACGGCACCGGCCGCCCGCTCCGGTTCACCACCGGAGACTCGATCCGGTCTTCCCGGTTCATCCACTCGTACCGATGACGACCGTAGTCGCACATCCAGTACTGGTTCACCTCCAGGTTGGCCCGGGGCTTGAGTCGCTGGACCCGGTTGTCCCGAACGTGGAAGTCGATGTTGCACCCCTGCGAGCAGTTGGGGCAGATGGTGGGCTTGTGGTCCAGGTCCCAGGCTCGGGCCTTGTGGAGGAAGTCCTTTGACACCAGGGCGCCCACCGGACAGATGTCCACGATGTTGCCGGCGTAAGGGGAACCTTCCACCCCTTCCTCGAAGAAGGTGTCGATGATTGAGCGGTTGCCCCGCTCCACCACGGTGAGCCGGGGATCCTGGGCCATCTCGTTCATGAAGCGCACGCAGCGGGTGCACATCACGCACCGGTCCCCGTAGAAGAGGATATCGCCTCCGAAGTCGTCGCGGCCAAAGACCCGCTTCGGTTCCCGGCTCCTTCCATGCTTGCGGCCCTCGGCGTGAACGTAATCCTGGAGCTTGCACTCGCCGGACTGGTCGCAGATGGGGCAGTCCAGGGGATGGTTCGCCAGATAGAACTCCAGAACCCCGGTCCGCTGCCGGGTGGCCTCCTCGCTTTCGGTGAGGACCACCTGGCCGTCCTGAACCTCGGTAATACAGGAGGGCTGGAGCTTTGGAGCCCCCTCCACCTCCACCAGACAGAGCCGGCACTGGGCCGGCGCCGAGAGGCCCGGGTGGTAGCAGTAGTGGGGAATCCGGTTGCCCAGCGCTTCGGCCGCCTGGAGGATCGTCGTCCCCTTGGGGACACTCACCTCCCGACCGTCGATGGTCAGGGTCACCGATTCAGGAGTCTGTGAATTCTCAGCCATGCTTTCGCTCGTTGGGTGAAGCGCGGACCCGCTCCGGGCCCCGTCTATCCTCGGGATCTGGCAGGAGGCGTCAACCCCCCTTCCCTCCTGGGGCTCAGGCGGCGCCCACCTTTTCTCCCCGCCGAATCAGGGCCAGGTAATCGTCTCGGAACTTCTCGATGGACGATCGAACCGGCGCCGCCGCCGAATCCGAGAGAACACAGATGGTGGTTCCGGTCATCTGATCACCCAGCTCCAGGAGCGTCTGCAGGTCCTCCTCGGTGCCCCGCCCCGTCTCGATCCGCTTCAGGATTCGCGCCAGCCAGGTGGTGCCCTCCCGGCAGGGAGTGCACTGGCCGCACGACTCGTGCGAGAAGAAGTCCACCGTTCGACGAACCTGCTTGACGATATTGGTGGAATCGTCCATGACCATGACCGAAGCGCAGCCCAGCATGGAGCCCGCCTCGACCACGCCTTCGTAGCTCAGCGAGCAGTCCTCGCATTCGGCCGCGTCCAGGAAGGGGACGGAGCTTCCGCCCGGGACCACCGCCTTGAGCTTGCGGCCCTCCCGCATCCCCCCGCACACGTCGTAGATGAGTTCCTTCAGGGGGAAGCCCAGCGGGAGCTCGTAGTTTCCCGGCCGCTTCACGTGGCCGCTCACGCAGAAGAGCTTCGTGCCCGGGCTCTTCTCGGTCCCCCACTGCCTGTACCATTCGGCACCGTTCACGACGATATGGGGCACCGCAGCCAGGGTTTCCACGTTGTTGATGGTGGTGGGTTTTCCGAACAGCCCCGACGCCGCCGGGAAGGGAGGCTTCACCCGGGGCAGACCTCGTCTCCCCTCGAGCGAGTTCATGAGCCCCGTCTCCTCACCGCAGATGTAGGCGCCGGCACCCACGTGCACGGTCACATCGATGTTCACGCCCGAGCCCAGGATGTCCGTGCCGGCCAAGCCCGCCTCGTACGCCTCCTCCACGGCTCGACCCACGATCTCATTGGTCTCGAAGAATTCGCCGCGGCAGTAGATGTAGACGTGGTCGGCCTGGATGGCGTAGGCGGCGATGAGACACCCCTCGATCATCTGGTGAGGTGTCCAGCGCATGATCTCCCGGTCCTTGAAGGTTCCGGGCTCCGACTCGTCGGCGTTGCAGCAGAGGTAATGGGGGCCCTTCTTTTCCTTGGGCATGAAGGACCACTTGACCCCGGCCGGGAATCCGGCACCGCCCCGTCCCCGAAGGCCGGCATCCTTCACCACCCCGGTGACCTCGTCCCGGGACATCTCCAATGCCTTGCGGAGGCCCTCGTAGCCTCCCAGGGCCTTCCACCCCTCCAGGGTCCGGGAGGCAGGGTCGCCCCAGCCACGGCTCAGGAGTCGGACTTCCTTATCGTGGGTGTAGGGATAGGCCATGTCAGCTCGCCTCCTCACGGAGCCGGTCCAGAATGGCCGGCACGTCGTCCGGGGTCACGTTCTCGAAGTATCGGGCGTTGATCTGTACCGCCGTGGCAAATCCGCAGGCGGCCAGGCACTCCACCTCCATGACGGTGAAGAGGCCGTCATCGGAGATCTCACCCGCTTCGGTGCCGGTATGCTCCAGGAAGGCGGCCAGCACCTCGTCGCCTCCGCACAGGTTGCACGAGACGTTGGTACAGACCTGAATCAGGTAGCGACCCACCGGTCGCTTGTTGTACATGGTGTAGAAGGTGGCCACTCCCCGGACGTACGCATCCGAGAGGTCCAGGATCCCGGCCACCTCCGACATGGTCTCTGGCGAGACGTGTCCCCGAAGCTCCTGCGCCAGGTTCAAGACCGGAAGGAGGGCCGCCCGCCGGTTCGGATATCGGCTCAGGATCTTCTCGAAGCGCTCCCTGTAGGGCCCTTCGAAGAGAGGGGCTTCCGGGTCCTTTTCCGGAAGCATGTAGGGAACCGTGGGGACCCGGGACGCGTGACCGCCTTCCGGGGCGTGGTCTCCTACGTAGCTTCGGCCCCGGACCTCGTCCTCCGAGAGGTCGAACTCACCGGTGTTTCCGGCCCATCCGGGGTTCCGGAAAGGGGCCCGTTCCGTAGTCTCGTCACTCACCGATCGATCTCTCCCAGCACAATGTCCAGGCTCGCGTTCACCATGATCACGTCAGCCAACAGTCCGCCCTCAACCAACCGTGGGATGGCCGACAGGTTCACGAACGAAGGGGGGCGTACCCGCCAGCGCACCGGCTTGGAACCGCCGTCGCTGACTACGTACATGCCAAGCTCGCCCTTGGACCCCTCGATGGAGAAGTGGGACTCCCCGGGCGGCGCCTGAACGCCCTCCATGACCAGCTTGAAGTGATGGATCATGGATTCCATGTCGTTCATGAGGTCGGTCTTGCTGGGAAGGATCACCCGGGGATCGTCCACGTTCATGGGACCTTCGGGGAGCCGGTCCAGCGCCTGGTGGATGATGCGGCAGCTCTGGCGCATCTCCTCGATCCGGACCAGGTACCGGTCATAACAGTCGCCGTGTTCGCCGATGGGAACGTCGAACTCGTACGTCTCGTAGTCGTAATACGGGCGGTCCTTCCGAAGGTCGTACGGCACCCCCGAGGCTCGGAGGTTCGGCCCCGAAAGGCCGCAGTTCACCGCTTCCTCGGGCCCGATGGCCCCCACCCCCTGGGTTCGCCCGATGTGAATGGCGTTGTGGGTCAGGAGAGACTCGATCTCATCCAGCGTCCGGGGGAACTGGTTCGTCCACTCCCGCACGCCCTCAGCCCACCCCTCGGGCATGTCCGACATCATGCCGCCGATCCGGGTGGCCGAGGTGGTGATCCGGGCCCCGGTGTAGGCCTCGTGCAACTCGTAGACCTTCTCGCGCTGCTGGAAGGCGTAGAGGAAGGGGGTGAAGGCACCCACATCGATGGCCCATGTCCCCAGCCAGAGGAGGTGGGAGAAGATCCGGTCCATCTCCATCATGATGACCCGGGTCACCTTGCAGCGCTCCGTCACCTCGATGCCCATCATCTTCTCTACCGCCATGGCGTAGGCGCAGTTGTAGATGAGGGGCGCCAGGTAATCCATTCGGTCGGTGAGGGGGATCACCTGGTTCCAGGTCCGATACTCTCCCAGTTTCTCGAACGACGAGTGGAGGTAGCCGATGTGCGGGAGGCAGCGGACCACCGTCTCCCCGTCCAGCTCCAGCACCAGGCGCAGAACGCCGTGGGTCGCCGGATGCTGCGGCCCCACGTTGATGAGCATCTTCTCGGTGCTGAGTAGCGGGTCGTCCATGTCGGACGGGCTCAGCGGTCCCTGGGCCGGGCGAAAGTCCATGCCCAGCTCGGGAGTTCTGCTCACCTCGTATTCGACTGTTCGCTTCGACATAGTCCCTCGGCTCGAGACCGATCCGGTGCGTGGGTGCCGGTCAGGCACCCTTGCCCGGATCGGCGGAATGCTCGGATTCGTCGGCCGGATCCCCGGACTCCGGGGTCTCCACGGGTTCGGGCTCCCCACCCAGTTCCTGCCATCGCACCTTCTGGAACTCCCGCCCCGGACCGAAGTCTTCGGGGATGTAGTAGTCCTCCGGCGCCTGGGCCAGGGCCCGGCGAGTCTGCTCCGCCCGGGAAAAACGCCCGCGCAGTGGAAAGTCCTTTCTGAGGGGATGGCCTTCGGCGTAGACTTCGGGCATGAGGATCCGGCGGAGGTCCGGATGGTTCCGGAAGGTGACGCCGAACATGTCGTAGACCTCCCGCTCCAACCAGTCGGCCGCCTTCCACAGCGGAACCACCGAGTCGATCTCCAGGTGCGAGAGGGGAAGCTCGGCCTTGACCCGGATCGCGTGACGCAGGGGAATGGAGTAGAGCTGGTAGACCACCTGAATGGGTCGACCCGAGCCGTAGTCCACCGCCGTAACGTCGGAGAGGTAGTTGTAGAGCTGGTCCGGATCCTCCTTCAGCCACTCCAGGATCTCGTAGCTCCGCTCCGGATCCACGAAGATCACGTGCTCGTCCCCGGCCATGACCTCGTGCCGGAGGATCGCGTCACCGAAGCGGGCGCGGGCCGCATCCACCGTCGGATGGGTCACTTCCCCCTGGTCCGTCACCGCCGGAGACGCAGGCGAGGCCTCGCGGTCCGAGGCCTCCGGGCCCTGCTCCACCTCTTTGAAGCCGGACGGGCGCTCGTCGCTCACTGTGCGGTCTCCTGGCGAATGGAAGTACCAGACGGATCGTCCAAGCGATGAGCCCCGGGCACGACGCGCGTCACGGTACCCGGTCCCCGGGTCGCTCCTGAGGGATGCCCGGGACGAGCCCGCTGGGACGATTCTGGAGAGTGGAGTTCCCGAAGGGTCCGGAAAGGGCGGCAACCTCCTGGGCATCCGCTTTCGGCCGCCCGACGGCCTCCGGATCTTCGTAGCGGAGGCTCTCGTGCTCGGCCAACGTCTCGCCCCGGATCTTCTCCTGAATCATGATAAGCCCGTAGATCAGGGCTTCGGGTCGAGGCGGACACCCGGGCACGTATACATCCACCGGAATGATGGTGTCGATGCCCTGCACCATGGAATAGGCGTCGAACACTCCGCCCGAGGAGGCGCACGCGCCCATGGACACGCACCACTTGGGCTGCGGCATCTGGTCCCAGATCCGGCGGAGAACCGGCGCCAGCTTGTAGGGAACGCGGCCGGCGCAGATGAGAACATCCGCCTGTCGGGGCGAGAAGGACATCCGCTCCATGCCGAACCGGGCCAGGTCGTGGGTGGAGGCGGCGGCGGACATCATCTCAATGGCGCAGCACGCCGTCCCGAAGGG
The DNA here is from genome assembly GCA_007132965.1 of Gemmatimonadota bacterium. Classification (GTDB taxonomy): domain Bacteria; phylum Gemmatimonadota; class Gemmatimonadetes; order Longimicrobiales; family Gaopeijiaceae; genus PWLA01. Next base: position 11,394 of record SLNQ01000177.1, read on the forward strand.
CATGGGCCACAGCGAGTTACGGCGTGCCCAGTTGACCACGAAGTCCACCTTCGTGGTGAGAAACGTGGGCGTTCCCTGCCCGAAGATCCCACCTGGGAGCCCGCTGCCCCCACCGGACGGTTTCTTTTTCGGGTCCTTCGCTGCAATATCGCTCATTCCCAATCCAGACCTCCCTTCCGCCACTCGTAGATCAGCCCCACCACCAACACCGCCACGAAGATGGACACGGCGATGAAGCCTTCCCATCCCAGGGCCCGCATCTCCACGGCCCAGGGGATCAGAAAGATGGCCTCCAGGTCAAAGATGATGAAGCTGATGGCGACCATGTAGAACTTGACGGAGAACCGGGCCCGGGTGTCCCCCAGGGGCACCATGCCCGACTCGTACGGCATGTCCTTTTCCGGCGTCGACCGACGAGGATTCAGGATGTGCGTGGCCGCCAGCATCCCCACCGCGTTGACCAGCGAAACGCCGAGGAGGATCAGCACCGGAAGGTAGCTTTCCGTCATAATCCCCAGTGGCAGAAAAAGATTGTGAAATCGTTCACGTTCTGAGAGCGGAAATGTACCCGTAGCCGCGGAGGGGTGTCAACCCGAACGAGCCCGCTCTTCCAGGCTTCCCCGGGCCATTATCCGCCCCTGCACATCGCACCCCGAAGCCGGGGTTTTGCTCCGCCGACCGCCTGCCCCTATACTCACCGTCGCACCCGGCTCACGGAAGCCGGTCCTCTCCATCTCTCCACCCCATGCCCCATGACGATTCGGAGTGATCGCTGGATCCGCCAGATGTGCCGTGAGCACGCAATGATCGAGCCCTTCGAGCCGGACCAGGTCAGGGAGGGAGTCATTTCCTACGGAGTGTCGTCGTTCGGCTACGACATCCGGGTGGCCCCCGAGTTCAAGGTGTTCACCAACGTGCACAATGTCGTGGTGGACCCGAAGGAATTCGATGACCGCTCCTTCGTGGACGTGACCACCGACACCTGCCTCATCCCCCCCAATTCCTTTGCGCTGGCCCGGACCACCGAGTACTTCCGCATTCCCCGGGACACCCTGGTCCTCTGCGTAGGCAAGAGCACCTACGCCCGGTGCGGAATCATCGTCAACGTGACCCCGCTGGAGCCCACCTGGGAGGGCTACCTCACCCTGGAGATCTCCAACACCACGCCGCTTCCGGCCAGGATCTACGCCAACGAGGGAATCGCCCAGCTCCTCTTCTTCCAGAGCGACCAGGAGCCCGAGACGGCGTACGCCGACCGCAAGGGAAAGTATCAGAAACAGACGGGTGTGACCCTGCCTCGGCTCTGAGCCTTCCCACGCCCCGTCAGATCTCCGTCAGGACGATCCGGAAGACCAGCCAGGAGTTGGGCGGAATCAGGCCTCCCCCCGCACCCTGCTCACCATACCCGAGGTGCGGCGGAATCAGGATGAGGCGCTCGCCTCCGAGCCGCATCCCCATGACGCCCTCGATGAAGCCCGGGATCAGGCGTCCCTCTTCGGGCACGAAGCGGAGGGGTGGGCCGCCGTCGGAGGTGTCGAACTGGGTTCCGTCCGGGAGCCACCCGGTGTAGTGGACGCCCACGTGACTGGCCGCCTCCACCTCCGGACCCTCGGCGGATCCCTCGACCTCGTCATGCAGCCAGAGCCCCGATGGGCGTTCCTCCATCACGGACAGGTCGACTCCCAGGTCTTCGTGGAACTCCACCTCGTGCACCGAGAGGACCGGTGGCGGCCCGGTGTTCGACTCGCACCCCGCCAGAAGCACCCCCGCCAGCATGCCTCCGATGGCTCCCGGAAGCCAGGCAAACCGGGCCGGCGCCCTCCCGTCAGCGCTCATGAACCACCCGGCCGTCCACGATGGTGAGATCCACGCCCACGTGCTGGAGCTCCTCGGGGGGCACCTCAAGGGGATCGCGGTCCAGGACCACCACGTCGGCCAGCAGGCCCGGAGCGATCCGACCCTTCTCATTCTCCATTCCCTCGGCCCAGGCGTTGTTCACCGTGTAGGCCCGGAGCGCGGTCTCGGGGTCGATCCGCTCCTCCGGAACCCATCCTCCCTCGGGCTCTCCCTCAGGCGTCTGCCGGGTCACCGCCGCGTACATCCCCATGAGCGGATTCGCCGTGTACCACGAGGCGTTCGTTCCGGGCCAGTCGCTGCCGAATGAGAGGACCACCCCTGCCTCGTCCATGGTCCGGAAGGCGTAGGTCCAGCGGATCCGCTCCGGGCCGATCCGCTCCTCCATCCACCGCATGTCGTCGATGGCGTGGAAGGGCTGCACCTCGGCGATGACCCCCAGTTCGGCCATCCGCTCCGCCGTCTCCGGTCCCCGCAGGTGCTGGGCGTGGATCACCCGGAATCGACGATCGTCCCGGGGTCCGTTCACCTCTTCCACCCGCTCGTACATGACCAGGAGCGTGTCGATGGCCCGGTCTCCGATGGCGTGGACCTGGGGCCAATAGCCCTCCTGGTCGGCCGAAATGAGAAGCCGCTCCATGTTGCCCTCGGGCTCCATCATGTCACGCCACTGGCCGAAGCCGCCGGTGTGCTCGAAGGGCTCGTAGAACATGGCGGTGGAGTTGCCCATGATTCCGTCCACGAACCCCTTGAACCCGCCCAGCCGAATCCAATGTGATCCGAAGTTTCGCGGAAGACCCAGGGCCGCCTGGTGCTCGTGACGGTCCAGGGTGGGCCGGGCGTAGATCCGGGTGGTGAGCTCATCCTCGTCCAGGAGGGTCTGGTAGACGCGGAACATGGAGGGCGGCGTGTTGTCGTGGATCGTGGTCACACCATACTGCGCCAGGTCGGCCAGGGCCTCCCTGGCTTCAGCCAGCTGCTGGTCGAAGGGCTTGGGGGGGATGACCCGGCGCACCTGCGCCGCGGCCTGGGGCGTCAGCCGGCCCGTAGGCTCGTTGTCCATGCACTCCACGCCATCCCACGAGCAGTCCGCCTCGGCGGCCTCCAGCGCCAGCGCGTTGGCCAGGTATTCCGAACGATCCCACCGGTTCAGGAGCACAGGATGGTCCGAGGTGATGTCGTCGATCATGCCGCGATCGGGACTGAAGGGCTCGAACTCCTGGCGGGCCTGGGCCCCTGCCTCGCCCATCTCCCACTCTTCGTAGGCACCCCAGTCTCCTCCCGTCATCCATGCTCCAGAGGGGAGGCGCTCCGCGGCCTCGCCCACCCGCCGGCGGAGGGATTCCTCATCGGCCACGTCCAGCAGGTTGGCCCCAAGGAGGAGGGCGCCGGCCGAATTGAAGTGCGTGTGGTTGTCAATGAAGCCCGGCGACACGAACCGGCCCTGAAGCTCCACGACGCGGGTGTCGGGACCCTGATACCGGGCCACCTCCGCTTCGCTTCCCACGGCCACGATACGGCTTCCCTCAATGGCCACCGCTTCCGCCGACGGGTTCTGGTCGTCACCGGTCCACACCGTGCCTCCGGTGAGGATCAGGTCGGCCCCGGCTTCAGGCGGGGGCTCGCAGGCCGCTACGGAAACAAACAGGATCAGGGCCGTGGCCAGGCCCGCCAGCCGGACGCAGTGGCCTGTCGGCACCGTCGTTGTCGCATCGGTCCCCTTCGAAATTCGCACGGATTCTCCTCCGGGTTCGAGATCTGGGTCGGCCCCGAGCCCCCAGCCCGGTACAGCAGGAGCTCGGTCAACGGGAACGCAGGTCAAGGTGCTTCAGGTAGGTTGAAGAAGGATGGTAGGGGCCACCGGACGACTCTGCAAGCAATCAGATGCCCATAGCCGGATGGGCACCTCCGCTCGAATCGTCGGAAGCGGTTACCCCATCCCGAGCATGCGTAGCTTCCGGTGGGGTCGCCGTTCGTCCAGGTTCCGCAGTCCCAGCTCCCGAGCCATCTCCCTTGCGGCCCGGAACTCGGCCGCCGAGAGGCGGCGGTTGATCTCGGCGTAGCGCTCTCCGCTGACCTTCCCTGCCGGGTTGTACTGGTCCATGAGGTTCACGTAGGTGTCCGGCCCCAGCTCCTGGGCCACCCAGGTCAGGATCGCCTCGGTCTCGTCCAGTTGACCGGGCATGACCAGGTGCCGGACGATGAGTCCCCGCTTGGCCAGACCCTCGCCGTCGGTGACCAGGCCCCCGACCTGCCGGTGCATCTCCTTCACCGCGGCCCTGGCAAACTCCGGGTAGTCCTCGGCCTTCATGTAGGTCCGGCTCCGCCCCGACGTCCAGTACTTGAAGTCGGGCATGTAGATGTCCACGAGGCCCTCCATGAGCCGCAGCGCCTCCACCACGTCGTAGGCGCTGGTGTTGTAGACCACCGGCAGCCGCAGCCCGCTCCGGATCGCCACCACCAGCGCCTCGACCACCTGCGGCACCACGTGCTCCGGGGTCACGAAGTTGATGTTGTGGCATCCCCGGGCCTGGAGCTCCAGCATCCGGCGGGCGATGCTTTCGGCATCCTCTCCCGGCTCCGCCTGGGGCCGCACCGCCTGGCTGATGGAGAAGTTCTGGCAGAAGACGCACCGGAGGTTGCAGTGAGAGAAGAAGATGGTGCCGGAGCCGTTCCATCCCCTGAGACAATCCTCCTCCCCGAAGTGGGGAAAGGCGCTGCCCACCACTGCAAAGCGGCCGGTCTTGCATGCGGCCCACTTCCCCGCCATCCGGTTCACTCCGCACCGGCGGGGACAGGCTCGGCAGTCCTCCAACTCCTGGAGCGCCTGCTCGCGGCGCCGGTCCAACTCGGCGTCGCTGAGATCCAGATACGAGGGACGGCAATCGGAGGGTGCGCCCGGGGCCGGAACGCGGGAACGGGGGGACGACATGAATGGACCTCACTGCTCAAGCTGCATCGACACCTTCGCCCAAAAATACGGCAAACGACCGGTGGCCCACCAGCCCCCCTACCGCGTGGCCGCCGCCTTCCCCCTCCCCCAGGACCGGATTCGCTCCACCAGCCTACCCGGCAGGAGGAGGTCATCGGAAATGGCCGCCAGCTCCTCGGCCTCACGCCACTCCCGCTCCAGGAGCCGCAGTTCTCCGTCCAGGGCTGCCCGCTCGGTCTCCTCGTTGGCGGCCATCTCCAGCGCCAACTGCAGGCTGGGCTCGGCGGTGGCGATCCGGTGCGGCCTGGCCCCCGTCCATCCGTGACGATGGGTCATGTACCTCATGTCCTCGAGCCTGCTCGCCGTGTCCCTCAGGACCGCGCCCGGAGAGCCCAGCCGCTGAACCCTCGACGCCGCAGCTCGGACGAGGGACGGGTGGGCACCGGTGCGGTTGATCCGTGGAAGGATGGCCCGGAGGGCCCGAAGGGCGTCGGCTCCGGAGAGCTCCAGCGGGTCCGACCTGCGCCGGGGGAACCGAACCCTCCACCCATGGGGAGGCGGGCCGGGCAACAGAAGGGCCTGGGCCGCATCGTGGGCCCTCACCGTCGGATCGGTTCCGCTCCGGAAGACCGGGCGGGCGGCGCGTGTGCCGGTTGCGCTTTGCCAATGGCATAAGATCTGGCGGAGCCACCCTCCGACTGCAGGCACCAGGCCTCCGGCGGCTCCGCCGCTCCATCCCACCAGGGCCCGGCTACGGTATCGACGCCAGCGGTGAGTCAGCCGGCGGCCGTATCGCCATGCGGCCAGTTCGGGCAGCCTCGCCCCACCGATCCGCACCAGCTCGGTTCCCCCCGGCAGGCGGCCCAGGGCCACGTTCCGGGAGTGAGCGCCGATGGCCCCCGTCGAGAAGAGGTGCTCGGCCTCCTCCAGGGCCTCCCATCGCTCCAGGAGAGGAGCCAGGTTCCAACCCCGACATCCACCACAGAGAACCCACAGACGACCCCGGCTGGGGTCGAAGGCCAGACGGCGTCCCACCGGAAAGCTCTCCAATGCCTGGTTGGCGCCCAGGGGAGAGCCGCAGGAAAGGCAGGTGGAGTACACGGCGCAGCGGGGCCTGTCGGGAGTTCAGCCGGGGCGGGGGGCAGGATGCTCCGTCCACGCTCCGACGGGGGTGGCCCGCCGGTCCGGCCAGCGCACCCTCGAATCTTCAACGAACGGACTGTTTCAAACCCCGAAACCGGGACCGACGATCCGCGGCCGCTTTAGTCCCCGCCGCTCCCCTCCATTCCCACCCCGGTGAGGGTGGCCTTCATGAGGTCTCGGTTCAGGCGGGCAATGTAGTCCACGCTGATCCCCTTGGGGCAGGCCACCTGACACGCACCGTGATTGGTGCAGTTGCCGAAGCCTTCCTCGTCGTGGGTCGCCACCATTCCCATGGCCCGCTCGAGGCGTTCGGTCTGTCCCTGGGGAAGGTAGGACAGATGGGCCGCCTTGGCTGCGGTAAAGAGCATGGCCGAGGCGTTGGGACAGGCGGCCACGCACGCTCCGCACCCGATGCAGGCTGCCGCGTCGAAGGCACGGTCGGCATCGGGTTTGGGCACCGGCACGGCGTGGGCGTCGGGAGCGCTTCCGGTCCGAACCGAGATGTAGCCTCCAGCCTCCACGATCCGGTCGAAGGCGGAACGGTCCACCACCAGGTCCTTCATGACGGGGAACGCGTCGGCCCGCCAGGGCTCGATCCAGATCTCGTCGCCGTCCTCGAAGGAGCGCATGTGGAGCTGACACGCGGTGATGAGGTCATCGGGACCGTGCGCGACCCCATTGACCATCATCCCGCACGACCCGCAGATCCCTTCCCTGCAGTCGTGCTCGAAGGCGATGGGCTCGCCCCCCTCCAGGGTGATGGTCTCGTTGACCATGTCCAGGAGATCCAGAAACGACATGGAGGGCGAAACGTCGTCCATTCGGTGCGTCTCGAAGCGGCCCTCGTCCCGGGGGCCCGACTGTCTCCAGACGTGCAGCGTCAGCTTCATTATTTGTAGCTCCTCTGGGAGAGGGGCACGTATTCGAATGTGAGCTCCTCCCGGTGACGGACCGGCTCCTCGCCGGCCCCCCTGAACTCCCACACGGCTCCGTGGGCGAAGTTCTCGTCGTCGCGCCTGGCCTCACCCTCCTCGGTGGTGTGCTCCTCGCGGTAGTGGGCTCCGCAGGACTCGTCCCGGGTAAGGGCGTCCCAGCACATCATCTCGGCGAACTCCAGGAAGTCGGCCACCCGGCCCGCCTTCTCCAACGACTGGTTCAGATCCGCGCCGCTCCCGGGAACCCTGACCTCCCTCCAGTACCGCTGCCGGAGCTCGGGGATCTTCTCCAGCGCCTCCTTCAGGTCGGCCTCGTTTCGGGACATGCCGCAGTGGTTCCACATGAGTCGACCCAGCTCCATGTGGAAGGAATCCACGCTCCGGTTCCCGTTCACCGCCAGGAGTCGCTCCTGCATCTCCGTTACCTCCCGGACGGCGTCCCGGGCCGCCGGATGATTTCCGTCCACCCCGCCCTGCGGGCCGTCAGCCAGGTAGTTGCCGATGGTGAGGGGGATCACGAAGTACCCATCGGCCAGCCCCTGCATTAGGGCCGAGGCCCCCAGGCGATTGGCCCCGTGGTCGGAAAAGTTCGCCTCGCCGATGGCGAAGAGTCCGGGCACGGTGGTCATGAGGTTGTAGTCCACCCAGAGCCCGCCCATGGTGTAGTGCGGCGCGGGGTAGATCCGCATGGGCACCTCGTAGGGGTCCTCTCCGGTGATCTTCGCGTACATCTGGAAGAGGTTGCCGTAGCGTTCCGAGACCGCGTCCTTGCCCATTCGCTCGATGGCGTCCCGGAAGTCCAGGTACACCCCGTTCTTTCGAGGGCCCACCCCGTGCCCGGCGTCCACCATCTCCTTGGCCCGACGCGAGGCGATGTCCCGGGGCGTGAGATTCCCGAAGGCCGGATAGAGCCGCTCCAGGTAGTAGTCCCGTTCCGAATCGGGGATCTGGTGGGGCGGTCGGTCGTCACCGGCCTTCTTCGGGACCCAGATGCGCCCGTCGTTGCGCAGCGACTCGCTCATGAGGGTGAGCTTGGACTGGTATTCCCCGCTCTGCGGAATGCAGGTGGGATGGATCTGGGTAAAGCACGGGTTGGCGAAGCCGGCCCCCCGCTTCGTAGCCCGCCAGGTGGCGGTGACGTTGCACCCCTTGGCGTTGGTCGACAGGAAGAAGACGTTGGAGTACCCGCCGGTGCCCAGGATCACGGCATCGGCCATGTGGGCCTCGATCTTCCCCGTCACCAGGTGCCGGGTCACGATCCCCCGGGCTCGCCCGTCGATGACGATGACGTCCAACATCTCGTGCCGGTTGTACATGGTCACCGTCCCCTCGGCCACCTGGCGCTCCAACGCCTGGTAGCAACCCAGCAGGAGCTGCTGGCCCGTCTGTCCCCGGGCGTAGAAGGTCCGGGAGACCTGGGCCCCGCCGAAGGACCGGTTGGCCAGAAGACCTCCGTATTCCCGGGCAAACGGCACACCCTGGGCCACCGCCTGGTCGATGATGTTCAACGAGAGCTCGGCCAGGCGGTACACGTTGGCCTCCCGCGACCGGAAGTCCCCTCCCTTCACCGTGTCGTAGAAGAGGCGGTAGATGGAGTCGCCGTCACCCTGGTAGTTCTTGGCGGCGTTGATCCCGCCCTGCGCGGCGATGGAGTGGGCCCGGCGAGGCGAATCGTGAAAGGTGAAGCAGTGCACATCGTAGCCCAGCTCCCCCATGGTGGCGGCGGCCGACCCTCCGGCCAGCCCCGTTCCCACCATGATCACCTTGTATTTTCGCTTGTTGGCGGGGTTCACCAGCTTCATGTCGAACTGGTGCTTTTCCCACTTTTTCTCGATCGGGCCGGACGGAATCTTTGCGTCGAGCTCCATTCTCCCTCACTCCTCCAGGTTCAGCAGGTCCGTTCGAATCAACAGGCTCGACTCAGGTCAGGATTCCGGCAAGGACGGCCAGCGGCACCACGGCGTACCCGACGAAGAGTCCAATGGAGAGCACCGCCGCCAGGGGCCTCCGGATCCGATCCACCCGGGGGTTCTGTACGCCCAGGGTGGAGAAGATGCTCCAGAGCCCGTGGTACAGATGCAGGCAGAGGGCGCCTACCGCCACCAGGTAGAACCCCGCCACCAGGGGATTCTGGAAGCCGATGACCAGGTTGTCGTAGACGTTCCCGTACTCGAACTCGGGGTGGGCGTGGCCAGTGGTGAAGTGTAGGAGGTGGTAGACCACGAAGGCCGCCACGATGACGCCGCCCCAGCGCATGGTGCGTGAGGCGTAGGAGAAGACCTGTGAGGTCTCCTTCCGGTATCCCTTCCCCCGGGCACTTCGGCTCTGTCGCCAGAGCTGAACGGCAGCCACGATGTGGATGCCAACCGCTGCCAGGAGCACGATCCTGAACCCCCAGAGGAGTCCGTACTCGGGGATCAGCGGATAGCCCACCTCTCGCAGAAATTCGGCGTAGGCGTCCAGCGGGTGGGGCCCCACACCGTCATGGCTCTCGAAGGCCTTGAGGTTCCCCAGCATGTGCCCCACCACGAAGCCGAAGAGGATGAGGCCCGACACGGCCATGGCGACCTTCTTTCCCACCGATGATCGATAGAGGGTGATCACCCTGCGCATGCGCTGTGCTCCTTACCGGGACGATGCCGCCGAACACCGGGCTCCCATCAGGGGATGCGGTTCCGGCGGTTCGGGTGCGTTCAAGAGTTCAGGTCGGGGAGTGCGGCTCCCACTCAATCCAGGTCCAGCTTGGCAATGGTGGAGCGAACCGCCTCGGCGCTCTGCTCAAGCGCGGCCTGTTCCTGGTCGGTGAGCTCCACCTCGAGGATCTCCACCAGCCCCTCTTCGCCCAGCTTGCACGGAACGCCCAGGAAGAGATCCTCCTGGCCGTACTCTCCCTCCAGGTAGGCGGCACACGGAAGGATCCGCCGCTTGTTGCGTGCGATGGCCTCGGCCATCTGCACCGACGCCGAGGAGGGCGCGTAATAGGCGCTGCCGGTCTTCAGGTACCCCACGATCTCGGCGCCCCCTTTCCGGGTCCGCTCGATGAGGGCGTCGATCTTCTCACGGGACAGGAGCTGGGTGAGGGGGATGCCGCTTACCGTGGTGTAGCTTACCAGGGGCACCATGGTGTCGCCGTGCCCGCCCAGGACCAAGGCCTGAATGTCCTCCACCGAGCAATCCAGCTCCAGGGCGATAAAGGACCGATACCGGGCGGTGTCCAGTACCCCCGCCATCCCAATGACCCGTTCCCGGGGGAATCCGGACGTCTTCATGGCCACGTAGGACATGACGTCCAGGGGATTCGACACCATGATGATGATGGCCTCGGGTGACACCCGGGCGATCTCCCGGGAGACGGAGGCCACGATGTCGGCGTTCGTCTTGAGGAGATCGTCCCGGCTCATTCCCGGCTTCCGGGCGATCCCGGCGGTGACGATGAAGAGTTCGGAGTCCCGGGCCGCTTCGTAGTCGGTGGAGCCGGTGACCCGGGTATCGAAGCCCTCCACCGGGGCGCTCTCCCACTG